>CAYMDW010000007.1:31241-43952 GCA_964389615.1 uncultured Gammaproteobacteria bacterium
TGACTGTTAGTCTGTCTGCTTTTGCAACGAAAGGGGCGGCTTATGTTGCGCCGGCTCAAGCAGAAACCTCACGCTACCATAATGGATTTTATATCGGTGGTTCTATTGGCGGAAATCAATATGTAGGCGAGATGGATCAGGATGTGGATGTAGTTTTCGAGCCATTTTCCTCTTACTATTACTACGAACTAACAAGCCCTGACTTAGATAACCAGTCCCAAAACGCTGGTTTCGGAGGCCAAATTCAACTAGGTTATGCTCTTTTTGGTGATACCTTCTTCATTGCAGCTGAAATTTCTGGTAATGGAGCAAGCAACAGCAATGGACTCGGCCAAGACACTGAAACAGATTTCTACGACAGTTTTGAAGGCATCACAGTACAATTAACCACCGACACCGATATTAACCTCAACTCCTTTGAACCAGTGATTGATATCAAGCCTGGTTTCAAAGTCGGCATCAACACCCTATTGTATGCTCGTGTTGGCGTTGCCTTCAATGAAATTGAAATCAAAAACAAGGTTCACTTCAGTGAAGACATGAATGGTGATGTCACCTTCATCACAGACAGAGAAATTTCAAATTCTGAATCAGTCGCAGGTCTACGTTTAGGTGCAGGCATGGAGCACCGCTTCAGCGAACATATGGCTGTGAATGTAGACTATGTCTACACGACCTATGGAAGCGTTGACGTCTCTGGATATGGCGATATCGAGGCCTATAATGATGCTCCCTTGAGTGATGCTCTCGCTATCTCTAATAGCGTTAATGTGAGCCGCGATATGGTGATGATCGGGTTGAACTACTACTTCTAGTTGAGCATACCAGTATAGAAAACCCCGGACTGGTTCCGGGGTTTTTTTTGAGTGAAACATTGACCCTCACCCTAGCCCTCTCCCAGAATGATTTGATCTTGTTATTTCCTGGCCCGTGGCTGGGAGAGGGGACAGGATCGCAAGATTTGAATACAGCGCAGGTGACTAGAAATTGTGAGATCCTGTCCCCTCTCCCGGCCACAATATTCCATTGTGAACATTGCTTATTCTGGGAGAGGGCTAGGGTGAGGGCCAGCGCTTTCTTGATCTTCACGCCCTTTCAACTAGTCTTAAATCAACCATCCTTCATATTTCCAGGAGAAACCTCTCATGAACAAAAATTTAATGTTACTTCCATTGATTTTTGCAAGCAGCATGACTATTAGTCTGTCTGCTTTTGCAACGAAAGGGGCGGCTTATGTTGCGCCGACTCACACGAATGACTCTTACTACCACAGTGGATTTTATTTGGGTGGTGCTGTCGGTGGTAATCAGTATTTAGCTAATATTGAAAACTTTTCGAGTGCTACGTATGAAGGATGGAATCTGAATAATAACTATACCTTTGGCAGTTATGATCCCTTAGAATCTGAGTCAAAATCAGCAGGTTTTATGGGTCAAGTTCAACTAGGTTATGCCTACATCAATGATTGGTTTTTTGGAGCACTCGAAATTTCCGGAAATGGCAGCACGGGCAGTAATGGCATGGACCAAGATGATGCATATTCCGAGTACAATAACGCTGACTATGAAGGGACCTTCGGACTTCTTCGTTCTGATATAGATGTAGAATTGAATAGCTGGGAGCCTGTGGTTGATCTTAAAATCGGCTTTAAAGTCACTCCCAACTCTCTCTTATATGCACGCGTGGGTGCAGCCTTTAATGAAATAACGGTTAAAAGCAAGCTCAATCTTGAACTTGATTATTATTTTGATGAACAAGTATTATCAAGCTACGAAAGCACGAAATCTGACTCTGTGGTTGGCCTACGCTTAGGCGTTGGTGCTGAACAACGCTTCTCCGAAAACCTTGCAGTTTCTCTTGATTACGTTTACACGGACTATGGCAGTGTCGATGTTTCAAGTGCTGGAAATGCAGCCTCTTGGGATGATATTCATGATCAAATTATCTACGTAGAAGATGGCCTACAATCTGACAGCGAAGTCAATGTTAAACGTAACGTTGTGATGCTGGGAATGAATTACTACTTCTAGTAGTGAGTCTTGCACACGCAAACCCCGGACTGGTTCCGGGGTTTTTTTATTCACTCTCGCCCTCACCCTAGCCCTCTCCCAGAATGATTTGATCTTATTATTTCCCAGTCCGTGGCTGGGAGAGGGGACAGGAGCTTGATTTTGGTCTGATCGTGTTTTTTCGCTGCTTGTGGCTGGGAGGGGACAGGAATGCGCTTTGTTGTTTGCGCACACATTAAAAACTTGCGATCCTGTCCCCTCTCCCGACCACAATCCGCAAAAGAGCGCGAGAGGTATTTCGGGAGAGGGCTAGGGTGAGGGGTCACGATCCCACAAACGCGCGGAACTCCCCCTCGCTCAACACCTTCACACCCAACGACTGAGCCTTATCCAGCTTACTCCCCGCCTTCTCACCCGCGACGACATAGTCGGTATTTTTAGACACAGAGCCGGAAACCGTCGCCCCTAAGGATTCCAACATGGCTTTGGCTTCTTCGCGAGTCATTGATGTTAAGGTTCCAGTCAGCACAAAGGTTTTCCCGAGCAAGGGGAGCGTGGAGGGATCCGCTGATTTGATCTCTGGCCAGGTGATCCCGACCTTGATTAATTTATCGATCACAGACCGATTATGAGGCTGAGCAAAAAAATGCAGGACGTGATGGGCGACGATGGGCCCGACATCGGGAACCTCGAGGAGTTGTTCTTCCGTGGCCGTCATCACGGCGGGTAAGGATTTAAAATGTTGTGCGAGGTTTTTGGCTGTGGCCTCCCCGACTTCACGAATGCCGAGGGCATATAAAAAACGTGGCAGCGTGGTGGATTTGGATTTATCTAAGGCCTCGATTTTATTGTGCGCGGATTTTTCACCCATGCGCTCTAAATTCGCCCAATCAGATAAGCTGAGTGTGTACAAATCAGCGGCATCATGCACCAAATCGGCATCCACGAGTTGTTCGATTAATTTATCGCCTAAGCCTTCCGCGTCGAGAGCTTTACGGGACACAAAATGTTTTAAAGCTTCTTTACGTTGCGCCGCACAATACAGGCCGCCCATGCAACGAATCACCGCCTCGCCTTCGTCGCGGAAGACTTCGCTCTCGCAAACAGGGCAACAGGTCGGTGCGGTGATTTCGAGCGCATTCGGAGGGCGTTTCGCCATAATGACTGAGACCACTTCCGGAATCACATCCCCTGCCCTTCGGATGATCACCGTGTCGCCGATCCGCACGTCTTTGCGCTTGATTTCGTCCATGTTGTGAAGGGTGGCATTGCTGACCATCACGCCGCCTACATGCACGGGCTCGAGTCGTGCAACGGGGGTCAAGGCTCCGGTTCGCCCCACCTGAAAATCCACTGAATTTAGTAAGGTCATTTCTTCTTGGGCGGGGAATTTATGGGCGATGGCAAAGCGCGGCGCGCGAGCGATGAAGCCTAATTCTTGTTGAAGCGCGAGATCATTGACCTTGTAGACCACGCCGTCGATTTCAAAAGGCAATTGATCGCGCACTTCCAGCATGTGTTCGTGGTATTCGAGGCAGCCCTGGGCATCGTTGACTTTGACGATCAGGGGAGAAACGGGGAAGCCCCAGGATTTGAGGAGCATTAGGGTGTCGAAGTGGGTGGTGACAACCCCCTCGCCGAGTACGGCTCTGCCCCCTTCAAAGGGGGCTGGGTGCCTTCGTTCGAGCGCATCATTGCCCACAGAGCGATCGCCCCCTTTGAAGGGGGCAGCCGTGTACTCACGGCGGGGGTTGTCACCACTGACATACCCCACTCCATAACAATAAAAACTCAGCGGCCGAGTCGCCGTGATCGCCGAATCCAACTGACGCACACTCCCCGCAGCAGCATTGCGCGGATTCGCAAAAGCCTTTAACCCTTGTTTCTCTTGCGTCTTGTTCAGTGCCTCGAATCCTGATAATGGTATAAATACCTCGCCGCGGACTTCGATGATCTCTGGCGGGTTCTCACAACGCAGGGCTAAAGGGATTGCGCGAATGGTTTTGATATTCAGAGTGACCAATTCGCCGGTCGCTCCGTCGCCTCGGGTCGCAGCACTGACGAGCAAGCCATTTTCATAGGTTAAATTGATAGCCAAACCATCCAGTTTGGGCTCAGCCACAAATTCGATCGAATCATTTGTTTTCAGACGATCGTGAATGCGTTTCACAAAGCCTTCGAGATCTTCTTTTGAAAAGGCATTGTCGAGGGAAAGCATCGGCTCGCGGTGCTGAACAGTGATAAATTTATCGAGCGCCGGCGCGCCGACGCGCTGTGTGGGCGAATCAGGAGTGACAAGCTCCGGATGCGCTTCTTCCAGTTTTTTGAGGGCATGAAAGAGACGATCATACTCAGCGTCCGGGACCGTGGGTTGATCCAGGACATAGTATTCGTAGTTGTATTGATTCAGGAGCGAGCGAAGGCGATTAATCTCGTTCATTATGTGCGCTCGGGTGTGATTTAAAGTGCCTGAATGCGATCATAATACCGCTCAAGCGAATCTTCATTCAAAGGCTGCCATTGATCATCACAGAGCTGACCGCGCAGTTGTTCTGCCAAATGTTGCGTGGCCTCAAGCATGGTTTCAAAGGCATCGCGAATATCATTCACATGCCCTGTTTCCATGAAAAAGGTTAAGCCGCGGGTTTTAAACGAATCAATACGATCTAAATCAAAGGTCCCAGGTTCAAAGGCCGAGGCACAGCTGAACAGGTTTTCAAAATGAAAAATATTGAAATCGCCAAAACGCAGGCCCGCACGATTCAACTGAACCACGAGTTGTTCGCCGCCAAAATGACGCCCTTCGGGGGCTTTCAGGTTGATGCAAAACACGGCATTTTGCGTACGAGGAGGATTGGGTAATTCGTCGAGCGGATCAAGATCTTGCTCGAGCTCCGCAAATAAATCATCCTGAACCTCTTCGTGGTAATCCGTGAAGTAGGCCTCGGGTGGCTTGCGGGTGAAGCGCGATTTTAAGATCTGGAGAAGAGAAAGCTTGGAACTGTGCCAGGCGATCAGCGCCACTAAAATAATACTGATAAAGAGTAAGATCCAGGGTAGATCCATCTGTTGTTCTCCGTTAATTCTTTTGAGGCCCTAAAAACCCCCTCGCCGAGTACGGCTCTGCCCCCCCGGGTCAAGCCCGGGGCATGCCTTAAAAGGGGGCAAGTGCCTTCGTTCGTTCGCGCACGGGTGATAGGATCTTTACACAGCGACTAATTCCGTCGCTTCATTGATATTAACTGTCACAATGCGAGACACCCCAGGCTCTTTCATCGTGACACCCATCATGGTATCAGCCATTTCCATGGTCAGTTTATTGTGCGTAATATAAATGAACTGCACAGATTTTGCCATCTCTTTTACCAAATTGCAAAAACGACCGACGTTTGTATCATCCAGCGGAGCATCCACCTCATCCAGCATACAGAAAGGTGAAGGATTCAACCGGAATAAGGAGAAGACCAGGGCCATCGCCGTCAACGCTTTTTCACCGCCGGAAAGCAAATGAATGGTGGCGTTGCGCTTGCCTGGAGGACGGGCCATGATGGTGATCCCAGTTTCGAGGAGATCATCGCTCGTCATTTCGAGGTAAGCCTCCCCTCCTCCGAAAACGCTGGGGAATAATTGTTTCAGATTACTGTTCACTGTGTCGAAGGTTTCTTTGAAGCGATCACGGGATTCTCTGTCAATTTTCGCGATGGCAGCTTCCAGAGATTCTAAGGCTTCGGTTAAATCTTTATGCTGAGCCTCGAGGTAAGCAGCACGCTCGTGGGTAGCATCGTATTCTTCAATGGCGGCCAAGTTGATCGCCCCGAGACGACGAATGCGCTCACGCACGCCTTCTAGAGTACTTTCCCAAGACTGGGCTGTGGCCTCGGAGGGCAGTTGCTCGAGAATCGTTTCAAGCACTAAACCGGCTTCTTGCATCGACTCCGCAATGGTGGCACGACGAACCGTTAACTCATGGAGCGCCAGCTGCAAGGCAGAGAGCGCATCACGAGCCGCCTGCCATTGCAGGTCGATCTGTTGTCGCGACTGTTCTGACTCACGCAAGGCATGGGCGATGCTGTCGAGTTTTTCACGCGCTTCTTGCAAGGCCGTATCCGCCAACGCACGCAGATTCAATTGTTCTGCCAATCGCGCATCAAGGGCGGCAATCGGATCATCCGCTGAATGCAGCTGTTCCGCCAATTCAAGCTCACGGGTCAAAAGATTTTGTTGGGTTTGCGCCATGCGCGATTGATTTTTTTGCGCTGCGTCGAGCTGAGTCTGCATTTGATTCAGCGAAAGATTCAACTCATTCGCTTTTTGAGCCGCTTCTTTAGACTTGATACGCGCTTCTTGCACAGCCGTTTGCAAGGCCTGTCTTTCCAGCAATTTGCCTTGTTTTTGCTGTTCGTGTTGCCCCATCAAATCAAGATGCTGAGCCAAGAGTTCACGCGTCGTTTTAATTTTTTCATTGTCCACCTGCATTTGCGAGCGCAGCTCATTGAGCTCGTGCTGCAATTGTGCACTGCGCGCCGTGGCCTGTTGCATTTCTTTTTCGGTGCCTTGGAGCTGTGCCTTGGCTTCTGATAAGAGTCGATGGGTTTCATTGAGGCGACGCTGAGCATCGTCACGCGACAGGTCCAGATCCTCCAGCTTATCGCGCCCCAATTGCAGTTGATGCGTCAAATCATCGATCGTGGCCTGCTGGGTCACTAAGGCTGCAGATAACCCATTCAAACGCTCTTCACGCGCAATCACGGATTCTTGTTTCATGGATTGATGATGCACACGCAGCCAAGCCTTGCTCATCCAAAACCCGTCTTGGGTAATAATGGATTGGCCTTCTTGCAATTGAGCGCGCATATGGAGGGCTTCACTGATCGTGCTGGCGACCAAGACCTGGCCTAACCAATGCGATAAATCGAGGTGTTCACAGGAGACCTTGCTCAGCAAACTTTGTGCTAAAGCCGGTTTAGCGGAAGGATTATTTTCGAGAAATTGAACATTGCCTTGAAGAGAATTAACCAGATTGGCAACGGGATCCAAATCAGGCACACAAACGGCTTGCAAATAATCGCCCAACACGGTTTCGACGGCGCGCTCGTAACCTGAGTCTACTTTAATAGACTGCGCCAAACGGGGAAATTGAGAGAGATCATGTTGCGCCAACCATTGCATGGCTGATTCGTCTTTTTGACCCAGGGCGGCCTGTTGAAGGGCCTGCAAGGAAATGAATTCCGAATTGATCTGTTGGTATTTTTCTTTGGCTGCATCAAGATCGGCCTGCAGAGATTGATTATGCGTACGCTGATCATTCATTTGAAGCTTTAAGGCATCGAGCGTGACACGGTGCTGCTCGAGCAATTCTTGACGCTGCGTGACCAAGGCACTCGTTTGATCCAGCTGATGCTGCAAGGTCTCGGTTTTGATCTCAGCCATTTGTTGCGTGAGTCTGTTGATGCGTTCGTTGGCCTTGACCGTACTCTGCTCAAGATGCGTGACCGTGGTTTGTTCGCCATGCGCTTGTTGAGAGATTTGATGGGCGGAATGATTGAAACTGTCCCAGGCCTTTTGCCATGCATCGAGGGTTTGTTCGTGTTGAGCGAGCTCCTGAGCGGATTGCTGGGCGAATTCACGTGAGGCCTGAGCCTGGGGCGTGACCTCGGTGAGACGCTCGGTGAGCGCGACCGCATGCTCAGCATCGGCGGCCAACTCGGCTTCCAGCTCCGTGCGTTGTTGCAAGACACGGGTATGCTCTTCAGTCAATTGGGCCATGCGTTCACGTGCATGTTTAAGATCTTGCTCGAGACGTGCGGCTTCTGAGCCAACGGTGTAAAAATGATTTTGTGCGGCCTGCATCAGATCATTGTGTTCATGATGCGCCAAACGGGCTTGTTCGATCACCGTATCCAAACGGGTGAGTTCGGCCTTATGCCCTTCCACCGTGGCTTGCTGACCGGCCAACTGGGCTTGTTCGCGTTGAGCCTTCTGATCTAAATCACGCCAATGAATGGCTTGCAATTGGGAGGCCAGGGTTTCTTCTTCGGCCTTGTAGAGCTTGTATTGTTCGGCAGACTTGGCTTGGCGCTGCAATTTTTCTTGTTGTTTTACCAATTCGTCGCGAATATCATTGAGACGATCCAGGTTGTCGCGCGTATGTCGAATGCGAAGCTCAGTTTCACGGCGACGATCTTTGTATTTTGAAATGCCTGCGGTTTCTTCCAGGAAGTTGCGCAGATCTTCAGGCTTGGCTTCGATGAGTTTAGAAATCGTGCCCTGCTCGATAATCGAATAGGAGCGCGCGCCCAAGCCTGTGCCCATGAAAATATGCGTAATGTCGCGACGTCGGCAACGCACGCCGTTCAAGAAATACGTGGATTGACCGTCACGGGTCACCAAACGTTTGATGCAAATTTCAGCATATGCGGAATATTCGCCGCCCAAGGTTCCATCGGTGTTATCAAAGACCAATTCAACAAAAGCTTGACCGACCGGTTTGCGCCCGGTGGAGCCGTTGAATATCACGTCAGTCATGGAATCGCCACGAAGATTTTTGGCGGAAGATTCCCCCATCACCCAGCGCACTGCATCAATAGTATTGGACTTACCGCAACCGTTTGGACCAACGATACAGACGAGATTGTCTTTGAGCTCGATGGTGGTCGGGTCAACAAAAGATTTGAAACCTGCAAGTTTGATTCGGGTCAATCGCATAGTGTTATGTGCCTGAATAAAATAGGGAAATCGCCCCAATCACACAATATTAGCATGGTTTTGAGTTTTTTTTGCCTTCTCGGGTAGCAAATCAAAGGCGACTTTTGCCGCAGACAGGTCAGTTAAAATCTTTTCGGCCTCGACCCTCCAATCCGGCATCAAGGTCTCAAAGGTGATGCGATGCAGGGAGCGCTGCGTACTCTTCGTGTCCTCCTTGATCGAGGGCAAGGCGGCCACAGTAATGAATGAGGAGACCACTGCCAAGGGAGGATTGATAATAAACAAAAGGGCATTGAGCGCACCCGAACCCAGGTTGATGTGAGTTATCTTGCTGTTGAGCGAGGCAGCCAAGCTTTGAAAATAATTCAGAACGAAAAGACGACGGACTAATTGATCCATCGTGAGAGAGGGCTCTCTATTTTCATTCGTCAGCGCCAAACCCAACTCATACGTGAGCGCCTCCCCCACCCCCTTCTTGACGATAAAGGCATCGGCAACCTCACTTCGGCAAAACTCCTCATTGTGGTCAGCATACTTCTTTAAAAATTGATCCAGGGTCTTAAGATAGGTTTCCTCAGGACTAGCATTGATCAGTGAGGTCAGATAGCTATAACGGGAGTGCACTTTGGAGACTTCCTGCTCCATGATGCGCTGATGCATTCGGGTGAGCTGGTAAGCTGCTGAGAAATAGAGCATTTTTGCGTCAACCTCAGATTCCTGCGATAATCGTTGCCCCAGCGATTTGATTTGAAGACGGTAACATTCACGAAAATTCATCAGAGTCTCAGGCAAACGAGAGAGAGTCACCCCAGATTCAAGTGTTCCCAAATCGTTTGCAATTTTAGTGCTGTCGAACATAGATCGGTCTCTCTCTGTAAATAAAATCCAGAATATCAACTTGTTAGGGCAATGAATAGTATAGGCTGCTTTTATATGAATTGACATGGGTCACAAGATATGTTATCGTGCTTACTTTACCAGGTTTATTTGAGGTCAAGATGAAAAGTCATGAAGAAATGATCAGCGCATTGGGCGTTGCCACCACACTCACACTTTTTGATGTGGCCATTGAAAGATTTTTAAACGGATGCAAAAAAAAATTTGACCATATCATGCTGTCCATTCCCATGAAGATCCCAAATGCAGTGATCTTGCGAATAAAAAAAGAAACCACAGGCGGAGAGGTCATGAGGACATTGAGAGATCTCCTCTCTGTCACTCCAACGGACAATGATTTCGTGGATCGGATTGATTGTTCAGATGCGGGCAAAATTAAACGCATGGTGATAAAAGACCATGCAAAATCAAACACGACCAAAATTTTGAATTTGATTCAATCGGCCTATCGAGGGGACCCGCTCGAACAGGGCAAAGAACTCTCTAACTATTTCTTATTCTGTGGATTTCATCTTTTAACCATTCCCTCACGCACCGCCGGGAATCAAATGCATCGGATCATGAGCCGCGATGCAACAGCCAAAGCGATTGCCACTCTCACCTTGATCTCGATTCTTGTCAAAAATCAACCCACAAAAGATGAACTGAGACAATTAAAAATGCATCTGCATGAATTATTCCTCAAAGGAAACAAGCTAAGCGACCTGGCGCGTTACCTGGAATCGCAAAGTGTGCGTGATCAACTGTCACTTCTTCACTTGATTGATGAGATCGCCTCTGCGCCTGTTGTAATCCATGACAATCAACTTCAGGATGACCTATTGAAAATCGGACGCACCTGTCTCGCCCAATTGATTTTTAAGCCCTTCATGAATCTGTACCGCTGGGACAATGAGCCACTCGATGATATCGCCACGCTCTCAGACAAAATCGCTGGCGTTTTGTTTTTAGAGTTTAGCGCCATCACGCAATTCATCCATCGATCCAAATTCATCATCAAGGATGCCGATGATCGAACTAAAACACTCCGACATTTCGTGGAGAAATTACTGAATAATAACGATCGCATGCTGATTCGCACAAGACGACTGAGCATCGATACCCTTTTGACAAAAGCCGGTATTGAAGCCACTCTGCATCTTTATCGTAAAAATCAAAAAATTATCACCCCCGCGCAGTTACACCACGTGATTCGCCAAATGGACGATCTGGAATCATTTACGGCTCCTAGGGGCAAATACAATTCAGAAATAGTAAAACGACTCAATACACTGCAAACCAATCACAGCACGGTGACCTCGGGTCCTGTCGGCCTCTTTCTCCTGTTGGTCTTCGCCTATTGTTTTGAAAGAACGCTTCATCATCTCTCCAGCAATGACACTGCCTGGGAAGATCGAAGCCCTACGGAGATCACCGCCGCAATCCTCATGATCGCCTTGATGCAAACGATTCTTAGCGGCATGGGCATCTTGACCTTCGCTGCCGAAACGAAGATCATCCCCTTGCATTTTAATCGTCCCGATTGGGTCGATGATTTCGAAAAGAAATACAAGGACCGTTTAGAACGGGAGGCGGCTCAAAAATTACGTGCGGAACAGCCGCAGACTTCCAGCCAACCCGCCGATGACAGCGTTTCTCATTTTTACGAAGAAGAAACGATTCTTCGCAAGCCTGCAGTGGAGTTGCAAAAAGTCAATTTCAGTGTCGAGTTCAATAAAATCAAAACTAAAATTGAAAGCGAATACAAGCAAACCAAAGGCTTGTTCATGAAAAAAATGGGCAGCAAGCATGTAATTTACGAGACGCTTTGCACTCGGTTCGAAAATGACCCCCTCGCCTTTTACGATGATCAAGGCAAGTTTGATCAGTCCAAACTTTATGCGCTTATGGAGCACGAGCTCACTAAAATGTTGAGCGAGACAAAGAAATCAGAACCGATTCATTTTGAAATCTCGAAAATTATCGATTTCTATGCAGAAGAGCAACGGGTCACTCCACCCACTCCACCGATGCAACAATTGCCCTTGGACCTCGATGTCAACGTCCAGGTTCCGGTGACTCAAAAGGTCAACAATCAGCGAAGCAAATCGCCCACGGAAACACAAGCGCCCAAACCTCAATACATTCAGTTTGCCTATGGCGATACTACACGGGAGATTTTTTATCAAGATCTTCAAGCCGTACTTGATCTCGGTAGAAAACTTGAGGCGATTGGAGCGGGCAATGACGAAGAATCTTTGCTTGAATTGAAGCACAACATCATTGAGTTTTGCGTACGATTGCATGCGATCAAAAAATCGGTCCCTGCATTTTATCATGCGATGATCTCCACCTTCCCCAATGCGCTCGATCCGATCAGTGTGATTCGTCACGGTGCTGTTCACCATGATCTTTTGATTTCAACGGAAGAAAAATTTCCGTTTTATCGTGCGATCGCCCAGCAACTTGTCCAAATCACACGGCTTCACACCCCAGGTGCTGAACTCAAGGCCAATGACCTCGTGATCAAAGCACTCGAAAAATCAGACACCTTCCCGCTTTCCTTCCGTCATTGCGGTGAGATGTACACTCGATTTGAAAGTGAGGCATTGGTCTGGCGCGATGAACCTGTGCAGAATAAACTTGCGCCTGAGCATCTCGAGGATCGGATCAGAAGTCGTATGGAATTTATTTCCTCTGATGCGTCTAAGATCGCGATCACCATGGCCATCGTGGAGCTCGGAGAGATATTTTCTCAGCTGCGGAATCATGGCAGTTTGGATCAGATTTCAGTTCATAAAAAGACCGTCGGTAAATGCATTGAGATACGAAATAAGGCAGTGCATGGAGCGGAATTGGGTGATGCGGTGGATAAGCTGTTGTCTCAGGTCTTGAATGGGAAATCCCCGCGATCTGAGGGTTAGTGGTGCCCGGAGCCGGACTCGAACCGGCACGGGAGGTTATTCCCGAGGGATTTTAAGTCCCTTGCGTCTACCATTCCGCCACGTCCGCTTCAGATAATCCGCCGCCCACGCGCGGGCGGCGGACCACGCGCGGAACCGCAGCGCTACTTGCCTAACACATGATTCCAGACGGCTTCCCAATCCTTGCCGGTGAGATC
>CAYMDW010000008.1:0-18169 GCA_964389615.1 uncultured Gammaproteobacteria bacterium
GCGAAGGCGCAAAGGGAAACAAGATTCCCACGCCCAAGTCGAAGCCATCGAGGAGAACATACACAAAAATGGCCAGGCCAATAATCCCGGCCCAGATGAGTGGTAAATTTAAAATGTGCTCGAAGGTAAACATGTTTTATTCTCCCTGTGGCTTGCGCAATCTGAATGCATCGATGATGGTCACGGGCTCTTTCACGTGATGTTGACCATACAAATCGTGCCATTCGCCGACATTGACCCCTTTGTTGATCAGCCTGAAAATATAATAAACTCCAGCGCCGAACACAGAGAAATACACCACCACAAAAGTCAGTAAGGACCAGGCAACCTCAGGGGCAGTGATCGGTGAGGCCATCTGCACGGTACGCAAGACGCCGTAAACGAGGTAGGGCTGACGACCAATTTCTGTGACGAACCAACCGGCCAGTAAGGCGATGAACCCAGCGGGCCACATGAGGATGCACCAACGTTGGAACCAGCGTGCGGTATACAAACGTTTGGTGTATTGGAGGACAAGGGCCATGATTCCTGTGAGGATCATCAACATGCCAATACCGACCATGATGCGGAAGGAATAGAAGACAACGGGCATGGGGGGGCGATCTTCAGGAGCCCAGTGTTTCATGCCTTTGACTTCGCCTTCGGTGTCATGAGTCAAGATGAGGCTGGCTAATTTAGGAATTTTGATCGCGTGATCCGTTGTTTCGGTTGTTTCGTTAGGAATGCCGAAGAGCACCAGACCGGCTCCTTTTTCCGTTTCCCAGAGACCTTCCATCGCTGCGATTTTTTCAGGCTGATATTTCACTGTATTCGTGCCATGAAGATCCCCGACGAGCAATTGCAGCGGGGCCAAGATCGCGATAGCAAGCAGGGCCTTGGCAAACATGATTTTGGCATGGCTTGCGTAACGATTTTTAAGCAAGTACCAGCCTCCGACGCCAGCCACCACGAAGCCTGTGGTTAAAAAGGCAGCGAGTATCATGTGGACAAGGCGATAAGGGAAAGAGGGATTAAAGACGATTTCTAGCCAATCGGTGGGGTGCAGGGTGCCATTTTCCATGACGGTGAAACCCTGAGGGGTTTGCATCCAGCTGTTCGCAGAGAGAATCCAAAAGGCTGAAACGAGGGTTCCGACCGCGACAATGACCGTCGATGCAAAATGCATTTTCGGGCCCACTTTTTCGCGTCCGAAGAGCATAATGCCCAAGAACGAGGCCTCGAGGAAAAATGCGGTGAGTACTTCAAAGCCCAACAAGGGTCCTATCACGTTTCCTACATGATCCGAGAAACCAGACCAATTCGTACCAAACTGGTACGCCATGACTAATCCGGAAACAACACCCATTCCGAAATTTACGGCGAAAATTTTCACCCAAAACTGGTAAACTTCCATGTAAATCGGATGTTTGGTTTTCAGCCACAAACCCTCAAGGACGGCGAGCCAACTTGCTAGGCCGATCGTCAGTGCAGGGAAGATGATGTGTACAGTCACGGTGAAAGCGAATTGGATACGAGAGAGCATGATGTGATCTAAGGCTTCTAGCATAAATGACCCCTTTTAATGGCGCCATAAGTTTATACTTCGAATAGCCAAAAATCAATCAGGATGATGATGATGAGAATCGACGAGAAGGTCAGTGGAGTGCTTAAAAATTTAGCGTATTTTAATCTCGCTTTTCCTTCGACAAAAACACTGGCTGTGCATCGTTTGCTGACGGAATGTCTGGAAAATTTAGAGGCGCTCAAAGCCGAGCCTCGAACTCATCCTGAAATCGTACAAATTACATACGATTTATTATTGGTGTATACCAGCCGTATCGAGCAGACGATCGGCCAACGAGATTGGACAGTGAATTCTCTGCTTCAAATGCTCGACCAATGCAGTACAGACCCCCAAACGCCTGCTGAGGTGACTCAAAATCATGCCCTCAAGCGTGGTCTGATTTTATACGAGTCTCTTTCCTGGTCTGAATTATCGTCTTTGGGAGAGGAAGCCTATCGTCGCATTGGCACTTTGGTGCAAATGCCCCTTGCCTTATCCTTGAATCGCAAAATGAAATTAACCTTGGGTAATATTTTTGCTGGCCAAACCAATGCGCGCATTTTTTCGAAAATTTATCCCTATCTTGCTCAACTGAGCCTGCCTGTGGGACCTTTGAAACAGGACTTTCATTCCTTTGTGAATTTGCTCGTCAGTGATTTGATCAGCACACCCATCGTGAATGGGCATCGTTCGGTTTTAAGATTGGAAGGCGAGGGCGGGGTGGATTCTGAGATCCGTTTTGATTTTGTCGAGGCAATCAATTTATTGAGTCTAATTTCCGATAGAAATATTTTGTTAGCCATGGGCGATACTCCGGAGAGTCTCGACGTCAGAGCGGTGCGATCGAAGATCCGATTAATTCGGCAATTACGCGTCATGCTATTTGAGGGGCAACCCTCACGAGTCCAGTCAGCACTGACTCAGCGCCCCCTCTTGCAGGAAAATTTTAAAGCATTGTTTGGACCCTTGCAGGGCTTGCGACCCTTGTATACCTGGGGCTCTGCGATGGATGAGGCTTTTAATGATTTGCTCGATGAGGTCAAAATTTTTTCAGCGCAAATGATGGACGCGGTTATTCATCCTGCTCAGACGGCTCCGCAACCTTCCGTCTTGATCTCCTGGAATATCATGCGGTTTTGGAAAGGCCCTGCCCATGCTTTTTCTTCGACCATCGATATGATCAATGAAATAGTCCTTGCCATGATGCCTAAAATCAATGCCCTGATCCAAAAAATGATGCCCGAAAATAAACTGGCATTGTTAATCGCGAATTGTACGCCACCGATCTATTCCATTATTGAGCATAGTTTAGGTTTGGTCAGGACTCTGGAGGCTCGCGGAATTTACGACCCAGTTACCCAAGCTTTCCTTGCCCCTTTGAGAGGACATTTACAGGGGATGGACATGAAATCACTGCAAGCAGCCATTGCAGTCTACAAATATCAATTGGAACCTTTGATCTTCAAAATCGTGAATCAAAACAATGAGGCGGCGATGGTTTGGGCCAATCTTTCCGTCAGCGAAAAAAATACGATGCTTCTCAATGCGGCTGCGCTGATCCATCATCTGCGAAAAGGGATTCGCTCCTTACTGCCGATGCTTGACCCTCGCTTGGTCGTGAGATTGCACGAGGCATTGCTGCCTTCAGAAGAAGCCTGTTTACATTTTGACAGCATGATTGGCCAGGCAACCCTCTTGCAATTGTTTTTGAAAAAAGATGCTGAGGTGATATTGAGTCAGGTCATTGAAATCTTGGGGCAGAATGCAGACACCGTGACTGCAGGCTCAGCGACCAACACAGCACTCAGGCAAAGTTTAGGGACTGTGGTCGGTGTGCCTTTGGGTGCAGTTGCAGAACTCACCGTGGGTATCTTGAGTGTGTTTCAATTGAATTTATCTTTTCATCCTGCGAACTCCGGGGTGAAGGCCATGCCACCGGAATGGAATGATAAAAATTTAAAAACGATTCTCAAAGAAGAGCTGGTCCAAAGCCTGGGATTGATGAAACAAGTCAATTCGCTTCATTTGGGCTTGCAATACGAGGCATCTGCTACACTTCAGGAGAAGAACACACTAGGGACGGTCATATGAATAAACTATCGATTTTAAGTTGTTCAACCTTGTTAGCTTGCTCTGCGGCGGCTTTTGCAGAAGGATTTTACGTTCAAGGCGGCGGGGGCGCGGGATTTATCAACGGTAATATCGACACTGTTGGCGCACACAGTGGTCCAGCCGGGAATACACCGATTGTTGTTGATCAAGGCACTGTGGTCGGTTCTTGGATGGTCGGCTTGGGCTGGATGTTCAATCAGTCATTCGGCGTAGAAGCGAATTATTTTGGTTATGCCCAGGCCACCGACTCTGGCAGCATGAATCCTGATCCTGTCACCGTAGATTTTGATCTGACAACCAACGTGTATCAGTTCAACTTGTTGGGGGTGGTCCGCACGCCTTTTGAAGTGGGATTTGGTTTCTACGCGAAGGCCAAAGCCGGGGTGGGTTATTCTCATGAAACCCAAGAGATCACAGCCACAGTGTTTGGTCTTGACCCACAATACGAGCTTGAGAATAATCAAACTAACAACAAATATACCCCTGTTCTCGGCATCGGGATTGAACGTGAGATGACTGATTTGGTCAGTGTCAGCATTGAATACCTGGCCGCGATCAATAATGAGGTCGAAAATAGCGCGGTCTATTTGGCGATTAAGTTCAATCCTTATGATGTCTTAAATAACCTATAAAAAGCGCGATGAAGCTGCCGAAAACAAGCGGATCAGGCGTTTTATAATAGATCATCAGCCATGCGGCAAGATTGGCGAGCAGCATGGCTGATAAAATAATGATTAATGTGGCTCTTCTCGAATACCCTCGATCTTGCAAGACATGATGAATATGCTCTCGTCCCGCTTCAAAGGGCGAACGTTTATTTGCGATGCGTTTGATGAACACTGTGGCCAAATCTAACAGGGGAATGGCTGCTATCCAAAGCATGTGCGCTGGGCGAGCCAAGGTATTGTCTTGTTGCGATAAGCTGATTGTAAACCAGGCAAGAATAAAACCAAGCAGCATGCTGCCTGCATCGCCCATGAAACAGTGAGCCTGAGGGCGGCCGGGGAGAGGAAAATTAAAACATAAATAGGCCGCAATGGTCGCTGCAATCAGAGCCAGGATCAGGGCGGGGTGGGAATAACCCGATAAATAAGCGACGAGCATCAAGCTGGTCAGGGCAATCAATACCACACTGGCGCAAAGTCCATCTTGCCCGTCGAGCATATTGATGGCATTGATCAGACTGGCTGCGCCAAAGAGTGTGAGCGGTATGGCAAACCAAAAGGGGAGAACAATCGGACCCCAACCAAGCAAATTTCCGAGGGCATGTAATTGGACCCGCGAGGCAAAGATCATGATCCCAATCGCACAGAGTTGTGCTGCTAATCGACCCCGGGGCGAGAGTTCATGAATATCATCTAAGACACCGACAAATACCAGTAAGGCGCAGCCGAAAATCAAGCCACGAAAGGGTTGAAGACTCATCGGCAAGAGTAATAGGCCTCCGAATAATCCCAATAACATCGCGATCCCACCAATGACAGGGGTGGGCAGATCGTGTTGTTTTCGGCCTCCAGGCAAGTCGACTAATTGTAATTTAGGGGCCACGGGTTTGAGCAAAACGATGCAGAAAAATGTAATACAAAAACTTGCGAGTAGTGGATAAAAAATCGGGGCCATTTGCTCTGTCCTTGTCGCAATGACGGTGTCAAATAGTTATGATATTATACTTTTTTTGGTCAGGGCGGTGGAAAATGAAAATAACGATCCACGGAGTGGGATATGTCGGCCTCGTCACGGGTGTCTGTTTAGCAGAGGCCGGATACGATGTTGTCTGCTTCGATATTAATGCGCATAAAATTAGGCATCTCCAGCAGGGACGTTGCCCAATTTTCGAGCCGGGTCTTGAAGCATTGCTTGAAAAAAATATTGTGTCGGGTTCCGTCCGTTTTACGGATGATCCTGAATTCGCGGTTGCGCATGGCTTATACCAATTCATCGCGGTGAGCACACCTGCTCAAGACGATGGCAGCGCTGAAATGGCTTATGTGCTCACCGTCGCAGAAAACATCGCGCGTTACATGCAAGAATACAAGCTGGTGATCACCAAATCAACGGTGCCTGTCGGGGCCAGCGAGGTAGTTCGTGACACCCTCAAACAGGGTTTGCACGCGCGTCACTCCTCTATTGAATTTGATATCGCCGCTAATCCTGAATTTTTGAAAGAAGGGGCCGCTGTCCTTGATTTCATGCAACCTGATCGCATTATCATCGGGGTCGATTCCCAACGCGCTCGCAAACATTTGCGTGCCCTTTATGCGCCTTTCGTCAGTTCCTCTGATCAAATTCTGATGATGGATGTGAAAAGCGCTGAATTATCGAAATATGCTTCCAATGCCATGTTGGCCACGCGCATCAGTTTCATGAACGAAATGGCGCGGATGGCGGAAGTGATGGGGGCAGACATCGACGATGTGCGTCGCGCTATGGGGCTGGATCCGCGGATTGGTGCTTTGTATTTAAAACCTGGCCCGGGTTACGGAGGTTCGTGCTTTCCCAAAGACATGAAAGCCCTTATTCACATGGCGACACAATATCAAGTGCCTGTGCCTCTGCTCACCGCGGTTGAACGTGTGAATCAATTTCAAAAACATCGACTTTTTGAAAAAATTCAAGATCATTTCGGTCTTTCCCTCGCGGGTCTCACGGTGGCCGTTTGGGGCTTGGCTTTTAAACCTTACACTGATGATGTGCGTGAAACCTCGAGCGCTGTTCTCATCCATCAATTAATTGAAGCCGGGGCCTCCGTTAGGGCCTACGACCCTGTCGCGAGTAATAATTACGTGATTACCTACGGTCAGCCTGATGATCTCACGATATCGCCGACGGCGAGCGAAGCGATCAAAGGTGCAGATTGCCTGGTGATCATGACTGAATGGAACGAATTCGAACAAACGGATTATGCGCATCTCAAAGAGCAGCTTCATCAGCCAGTGATCTTTGACGGTCGGAATATTTTTGATCCTGTTCTCATGGGAAGTTTAGGTTTTGTCTACATAGGAATCGGTCGTGGTTCCATAGCGGCGAATCATGCCGCTCAGGGATCGTTTGCAGTATCAAAAGGAAGTGAACATGTTGAAACCGATTAAAAAAGCAGTGTTTCCTGTCGCGGGTCTGGGGACACGTTTTCTGCCTGCCACCAAAGCGAGCCCCAAAGAAATTTTACCTATTCTCGATAAGCCCTTGATTCAATATGCGGTCGAAGAAGCGATTGAGGCAGGCATCGATGAAATCATTTTCGTGACCAGCAGTTCAAAACGCGCGATTGAAGATCATTTTGATCGCAATATCGAATTAGAGGCCGCTTTACTACGCCAAGGCAAAGATGCTTTGTATCGTTTAGTTCGGAATGTTATTCCTGATGAGGTCAGCTGTGCTTACATCAGGCAGAGCGAACCCAAAGGCTTGGGCCACGCGGTCTTGTGTGCTAAGCCTCTTATCGGTGATGAGCCCTTCGCTGTTTTGCTGGCAGATGATTTGATTGATGGTCAGACGGAATCCTGTTTGAAGCAAATGGTGCGTATGATGGACAATCGTGCTTGTAATATGATTGCTGCACAGCGTGTGCCTGATCAGGATGTTCATAAATACGGGATCGGTGCGGGGGCGCTTGAGGTGCCTGGGCTGACCCGCATCTCTCAACTGGTTGAAAAACCTAATCTTGAAAACGCACCCTCCAATCTTGCGATGATTGGGCGTTATATTTTACAGCCCGAAATTTTTACTGTGCTTGAGCGTCAAGCGCCAGGAATGAGCGGTGAAATTCAGCTCACCGATGCCATTGCTTCGATGATGAATACGCTTCCAACCTATGCTTACGAATTTACAGGAACCCGTTTTGATTGCGGCAGCAAACTCGGTTTTGTTCAAGCCACTTTAGCTTATGCCCTGAAAGATCCGGATTTGCGTGAGGCATTATTAAATGATCCACTGATTGCCTCGGTGTCGTAGGGGTTGAAAAACTATCTTAAAATATCCATAAAAAACAGCACTCTACCTTTTTGACAGACGGCCCCTCTCTGATATAGTTAGTATATAAGCTAATGCTGTGAGGTGCCCCATGTTTTCTTGGAGTCCAGGTTTAACGCAATATACCTTCGTTACCCAACGCCTTGGGGAATCGCCTTGGAATGAGGACAATTACAAGCGCTTGTGCAATGCCCAAGAAGAGCTCATTAAGACTCCCTTGAACGAAGACTTTTTCAGCGATTGGAAAGCTAAAATTGAAAAACAGGTTATGGCGAACCCTGATTATTGGTTGATGCTCGACTCTGCAAACTGGGATGATCAACATTTGGCAGGGCAAAGCCACTTCAACACAAATTTTACAAGGTATTGGCCTCGAGGGCTGGCCGAAATTTTGGAAAAAGACCGCAATCCGCATCGAGGCAGTGAGGCGTTGTTGAACTGTCTGACCCATCATGCGAATCCTTTTCAGAACTTTTTCCTAAAGGATGCCGGGGAGGGACCCGCTGCAGAATATGAACAGATCCGCAGTTTCGCGACCTTGTTCCTCGAATTCTACGATCAACGTTTGTATGCAGACGCACTCACGCCGGAATTCTGCCAGTCTTATTTAGAAAAAATAATCACCCTTTGTCATGTACTCAAGCAAAGTAAAGTCCAGAGTACTGATCAAAATCCTACCCCAGTTCACAATGCCGTGTCTGAACTCGGGTATTTTTTGAAGATCATGCTCCCTCGTTATGAACAATTCACAAAAGAACAGCAGGATTCTCTTTCAGAGATCCTAGGGAACGCATTGTTTATTGTCCTGATCGAAAATAAGATTCCTAAGACTCGTCTGAAAACAGAAAACAACGTGGAACCTGTCACTCTATCCCTGTCTGATTTGATTCAGGGGCTGGCCAGCCTGATGGCGCTGACCCAAGAATGCATGAAGAATGGAAAGATTCCTCAAGCGAAGCAGGCTCATTTTTGGTCCCGCCCAGATCCGAGTACGACCTTGAGTCTTCTAAAATACCATTTATTGATCATGGCCAGGAATTCTGGCAACCCCAAAGCATTTTTTCAATCGCATAGCGAGCTTCTCAAGCCCTTAATTGAGACGCACAATGTGGATCGTAAACATTACACGCAATCGAAAACAGCGCAATTGGTTCAGAAAATTTTAAATGGCAACGACAATGGAATGACCCTTCTGAACGCAAAAATCGCCGAAAAAGAAAGATCGGTGCCCTTGTTGAATCGTTATAAGCATCAATAACGGCTGAATTTTGTCAGCACAGGTCGAGCATCCTCAAAATCTTTATCGCCGAATCCAGGGTGATATTCGTCTGTCCCTGTTCAAAATGATTCAGGGTCGGCTTGCTCAAGCCTGCCAACACAGCCAGTTGTTCTTGAGTGAGGCCTTGTTGTTTGCGGCGTTTTACGGCTTCTTTGACAAGGCTTGGCCAATCAAGGCGAAGGTTCCGTTCCATCTTTTCTCCAGGTTATCGATAAGTTTTGTTTTGAGTAGTTTGCTTCCAAATTCGCCGCTTTCGATGACAGTTTTGGCTTCATCCAGATGGGTTGATAATTGCTTGATGATCATTTCAATTGCTGAATGAGTTAAATCAAATTCTTTACCCAGCCTGACTAAATGTTTTGCTTTGAGCTCTGTGATTCGAAGATTCGTGATGCCCGCCGTAGCCAGAGCAATTGTTTTGTAGTCATAAATAATGGCTGAAACTTGATCATACGAGGGGGTTAATCGCAACCCTTCTGAAGTATGCATCATTGAAAAATTCTTGAAATGCATGTCCGTATTACCTAACAAAAAGCCTGCAAGTATTCGCGCATAGAGTCGATAATTTTCTGCAAGGAGGCAGCCCGGTGTGTTACGTATAAAATTTGACATTTCCATATGACTTCCGTCATATTTTTGAATGGCAGAATAACCGAGCAACGAGTTGAATTCTTCAAAATGAATTCGGCCACCTGGAGTGCGATCGAAGCGTGGGATGATCAGCGCATGATCCTCTTGTCCTTCTACAGGTTCAATTTGCAAATCGACCACCTGGTCATTTGGAACCAGCGCTTTGAATGCACGCATGGTTAAAAATTCATTGTAGAGAAGATCTGCATGATTATTAGAGGCAAATTTCGCAATATGAGTACTGAGCTCGCCATTTTTGGCAGGATAATATTTTCCACCGCGCTCAATGATAGCAAGTTTTGGTTGAACCCCTGAGAGTGAGGCGCGGCTTGTGAGAACAGCCATTTCTTTCGTGTCATTTTTATTGATTATTGCGTCGGATAGTCGCTCAGGATTGGGGTCTTGCACCGAAACTGCGCCCGCGCAATCATATCCAAACGCGAGTAACAGTTCAAACCGGGAAACATGGCGTTTTTCAAGCAATCGCGTTTGCGCTTCTTCAAGCCAGCCTTCTGCTACGAGGTTATCAAAAAATGAATGCAGTGGCCCTATGCTTAGGTGCGGTGCTGGTCGGAGAGGAAGAGTGTATGCAATCGCAGGGTGTCCTGCGTTTAGATAACTTTCATCGTAGGTAAAAGATGCCCGCTCCCCAGCTTCTTCTTGAAGGACCCCTGCATAGGTATCTTGATAAAAAACTTTGCCCCATAAAAAACTGGCCATGATAACTCCTTTCTGAAAGTATATTATAGTTTACTAATTCGGGTTTCGCAAGAGAGGAAGTAAACAATAGTTAACTAAAAATCAGTTTTTTGTCAAAAAGTAAAGAATATTTAACATTTTAAGCGGTGTCAAATGCGGGGCATTTGCGGGCGAATTGCGTGGAGTACCACGCGGATTCGCCCCTACGTCGCACGATTCAAGAAATGTGCGCTGTAGGGGTAAATACGGCTGGTACTCCAGCCAATTTATCCGCAAGCCCGCAGGGATTGACGATCGAGATCACACCCGCTTCTTAATTTCTTGGCTCAACTCATACACCGCCAAGGCATAAAGCGGGCTTTTGTTGTAGGTGGTGATCACATAGAAGTTATTTAATCCGACCCAATAATCCATTCCTTTGCCATTATCGTAATGCAAAAGCGTGGTCAGCTCGTCTTCGGGTAATTCGCTGGCAATTTTCACGCCCTTGGCTTGGTAGGTCTTGAAGGGGGTGGTGGGTTTGACGACGTTTTCGGTGATCACCAGCGGTTTGGTCAGGGTCGCAGGGAAGATCACGGGCTGATCTTTCTTCCAACCGTGTTTCTCAAAATAATTGGCCACACTGCCGATGGCATCGCTGTCATCGCTCCAAAGATTCTTTTTTCCATTGCCGGTAAAATCCACGGCCCAGGCGCGGTAAGAGCTGGGCATAAATTGAGGGGTTCCCATGGCACCGGCGTAAGAGCCTTTTAAGCTGGTGGGATCAATTTTTTCTTCACGGGTGAGCAGGAGGTATTGTTCAAGCTCGGATCTAAAAAAGGGAGCCCGTTTGGGATAATCAAAGGCGAGGGTGGTCAAGGCATCGAGGACGGAATAACTGCCCTTGTTTTTTCCGTAACGCGTTTCTACCCCAATGATGGCGACCACCATTTCTGGAGGGACCCCATAAATTTCCTGTGCTTTTTGGAGGGCTTCTTTGTTGGCCTGATAATAAGCGACCCCATTGCTGATCGATTGTTCAGTCACAAAGAGAGGACGGTACTGGTACCAAGGTTTGCCTTCGGCAGGACGATTCATGGCATCAATGATGCTTTGTTGAATGGTGGCCTTGTTCATGATGGCAACCAGATCGGCTTGTTTATAACCGTGCTTTTGCACCATTTCATTGATGAATTGTTTCACGTCAGGGCGATCCGCCAGACCGGCCCAGGCGCTGAACGTCGACAACATCAGGACAAGAGCTAACATCAATCGTTTTATCATAATGCATCCTTAGTTTTAATCGCCATGAGAATACCAAATCCTGCCATCAGGGTCACTATCGAGGTCCCGCCATAACTGACGAGCGGGAGAGGTAAGCCTACCACAGGCATGAGGCCAGAAACCATCCCAATATTAATGATGATGTAGATGGCTAAGGTGAAAGTGATGCTTCCGGCCAATAAGCGAGTGAAGGTTTCTTGGGCATGCGCGCTGATCCAGGCACAGCGGATGATCAGCAGAAAATACAAAATCAATAAGACGAGCACGCCCACAAAACCGAATTCCTCAGCGAGTACGGCGAAGATAAAGTCAGTGGAGCGCTCGGGCAAGAATGACAAGTGCGATTGCGTGCCGTCGAACCAACCTTTTCCAAAAAAACCGCCTGAGCCAATCGCAATTTTGGATTGAATTATATGATAACCCCGGCCCAGAGGGTCGCTTTCCGGATCAATGAACATTAAGACGCGCTGACGCTGGTAATCGTGCATGAATAACCATAAGACGGGCGCTCCGCAAATGGCCAGCACGCCCATGGTGATGATGTATTTCCAGGGGAGGCCTGCGAGGAATATGCCAAAAATCCCGGAGCTGGCAATGAGTAAGGAGGTCCCCAAATCGGGTTGTTTTGCGATCAAGAGCACAGGCACAATAATGATGGTCAAACACACGAGGGCATTGGTCAGAGTGCAGGGCAGGGGGCGATTGGCAAAGTAATAAGCGATCATCATGGGAACTGCGAGTTTCATCATTTCCGAAGGCTGAAACCGCACCACGCCCAAATCAAGCCAACGTTGTGCTCCTTTTCCGATATCACCGATTAATAACACGGCCACGAGCAAAGCGATTCCACTGAGATAAATCATTGGAACAACCCACAAATAATATCGGATGGGGATCTGGGCAACGACCACCAATAAGGTAAAGGCAATGCCCAGCCGAATGAATTGACGCGGCATGATCCCGGGCTCTTGATTTCCCGCGCTTAACAGAATAATCAGGCCCATGAGAACGACTGCTCCAATCGCCAAGAGGAGTAGGCCGTCGAGATGATAACGGGTCATAAAATCGGGTTTATGTTGCCCAAGACCTCGGTTATTGAACGGTGTGTTCGCTGTTCGTAGCTGTACCATCTTCGTTGTATCCTAAATAAACATCGAAAATATCGCGAGCCTTACGTCCGGCCCCTTTTTGGTTTTCGACAATAATGGCGACTGCAATTTTAGGGCTATCCGCAGGAGCGTACCCGATGAAAAGGGTGTGATCACGCAAATGTTCTTCGATGTCCGCATGATTGTATTTCGCCCCTGGAGGTAGGCTAAACACTTGGGCGGTTCCGGTTTTACCGGCAATGGGGTAAGGGGCATTGGCCAAATACGCGGCAGTCCCGCTTCGGGTGACATCGTGCATGGCCGCGCGGACGGTGTCCCAATGGGGTGAGCCAGGGTACACCGGAGTGAGCGCCTCGCCCATTTGCTCCACAAATTCACCGTTATGAAGTTCGCGCGTATTGACGACGTGCATTTGGAAATGCGGTCCTGCATTGGCCAGGATGCTCGCCATCTGAGCCAGTTGCAGCGGCGTGACCAGGGTATAGCCTTGGCCAATTCCTGTGATGACCGTTTCACCGGGGTACCAGGCTTGATTGAATTTGGCACGCTTCCATTCAGGCGTGGCGACCAGACCGCCGATTTCGCCTGCAATATCGACATTCGTTTTTGAACCGAAACCAAATTGATGAAGAATGTCTGCCAGTTTGCGGATCCCCATTTTCCAGGCCGCTGTATAAAAGAAAGTGTCGCAGGAAATCACGATGGCCTTATAGACATTTACGTCACCGTGCCCACCTTTGACCCAGTCGCGGTATTGGTGGCTTTGGCCTGGCAAGGAAAAATACCCGGGATCATGGATCGTGAATTTTGTGTCGACGGCCTTGGTTTCAAGCGCTTGTAAGGCAAACATGGGTTTGACGGTCGAGGCAGGGGGGTATTGCCCTCTCAGCGCACGATTGAATAAGGGCTGATTAATGTCGTGCGAGAGATTATCGTAAGTTTCATGATCAATCCCTGTCACAAATAAATTCGGATCAAAGCTGGGGTTGCTGACCAAGGCGAGAATATCCCCATTGCTCGGGTCGATGGCAACCACCGCTCCGCGCGTGTCTTTCATGACTTCTTCAATTTTCTTCTGCAGGACACTGTCAATGGTCAAATATAAATTTTGACCGGGGATGGGTTCAATCGTGTCAAGAATGCGAACGACTCGACCGCGCACATCGGTTTCGATGTGTTGATAGCCGGTTGTTCCGTGTAATTCATTTTCATAATATTTTTCGATGCCGGTTTTGCCTAAATAAAGTGAGGCACGGTATTCGGCCTGATCGATTTGCAATAAATCTTGATCATTGATTCGGCCTACATAGCCAATAATATGAGCAAAGGTGGAGGATTGTGGGTATTTGCGCACCAAATCGCCCACGACATTCACCCCAGGAAGGCGGTAATTATTGACTTGGATGATGGCGGATTGTTCTTCGGTCATGTTCAAGACCAGGGGAACCCCTTCAAAACGGCGGCGTCTGGTTTTTTCTTTGTCGAAACGTTTGCGCTGTTCATCCGATAAGCCAATCAGTTCGTCGATGGCGTTGAGGGTGTCCTTGAGATTTTCGGTTTGTTCAGGAATGATGTTCAATGAAAAGGAAGGTTGATTATCTGCCAGGATCACTCCGTTTCGGTCGAAAATCAGACCGCGATTGGGGGCAATCGGCAAAATGGTGACCCGATTTTTTTCAGAGAGGGTTTGGTATTCCGTATGATGCAAGACTTGCAAATAAAACATGCGGGCGAGGAGCACTAAAAACAGGGCGCCCGTGATCGCAAGCGCAAACCAAACCCGCGAGCGAAAAAGCCGCGTTTCAAATTTATTGTTGCGAATATAATGACGTGTCATGCGCGATGGTACGGATGATCATTTAATAATGTCCAGGCGCGGTAAAGCTGCTCTGCGACGATGATTCTCACCAGCGGGTGAGGCAACGTCAGTGCAGACAATGACCATAAAGCCGAGGCGCGTGCCTTGCACGATTCGCTTAGCCCGTCCGGACCCCCAATTAATAAGCTTAGATGCTGCGTAGATTCTCGCCAGCTTTGTAGTCTATCAGCGAGTTGCTCGCTCGTGTAGTGTTTTCCGCGCTCATCGAGTGCAATCACCAAACTTTGAGGGGGAATGGCCTTGAGCAGGGACTCGCTGTCCTTTTCTTTCCAGAGTTCGGGGTTGCCCGTTTTGGTACGAGGGGTCATGGAAAGCTCGGTTAAAATCAATTCACAGTCTTTAGGCAGGCGCCGTTGATACTCGGTGAAGCCTTGCTCCACCCAGGCGGGCATCTTGGTGCCGATGGCAATTAATTCGATTTTCATCCGCCCCAAAGGCCTTCTAAGTGATAGTAATCGCGAGTACGAGGTTGCATGATGTTGACAATCACATCCCCCAAATCCACTAAAATCCAATCGCAAGAGTCATAGCCTTCTTGAGATAAGGGACGGATCCCGTGGGCTTTGACATGCTTTAAGATATTGTCCGCCAAGGCTTTGACGTGAGTGGACGAGGTGCCACTGGCAATGATCAGGTGATCGGTGAATCCTGAGGTTTCTTTGACGTGAAGGTCGATGATGTTTTGAGCTTTGAGATCATCCAAGGCGGCAAGAACGATCGATTTGCATTCAGCTTGTGGCATGGGCACCTCTACGTTGGTTTGGTTCATACCTTAATCATGGCTCCAGAAAGGGTAAGATACAAGTCTAGGAGCAGATCAATTCCGTCAGACTCTCCCATGCCTTTGAGGGCTGCATCGAGGGGGGCGATTTTTTGGAGGCAGCTCAAGAGAGTTTTTTCATCGAGGCGCTGCAGGGCCTTGCCAATCAATGCCTTACGATGTGCCAAAATATAGGGCGTGCCCGTGCCTTGCTTCATGGTCAATAATTGGCTGACTTCGCGATTCAGGGCCCAGAGCATTAAAATCGGCGCTGTGTCTTGGGCCAGCAGTTGGTGGAATATGTGCAGGGTTTTAGTGGGATTGCCTGAGAGGGCGCAGTCCACCAAATCAAAGAGATCGTAAAGGCTGGCATCGTGCTGAAGTTCACGCAGGCGATCAAGTGTCAGGGACTCGCCCTGACCTAATAAACTCAAACGTTCGACAGACTGTTTTGCTGCCAATAAATTGCCCTCGGTTTGTGCAGCCAGGTATTCGATCGCATCGGGGGCGAGGCTGAGCTTGTTTTCTTGGCATCGTGCCTGGAGCCATTGCCTGAACTGCGGACCTTGCAAGGGCCAGACAGAAACCAGTTTGATTCCCGCCACTAATTTTTTATACCAGGCTGTTTTTTGCATGGCGGCATCGAGTTTGCCTGAGGTGATCACAACGCGGACCTCAGGAATGGGCTTGGCCAAATATTCGGTGAGAGCCGCTTTGCCCTGATCAGACAGTTTTGGCTGCCTTAAACGGCATTCAATGAATTGTTTGTCGGTGAATAAAGACAGGCTTAGGGTTTGGGCGATGAATAGATCCCAGTCAAAATGCTGATCCACATGAAAGACTTCGCGTGTGAAGCCTTGGGCGCGGGCTTGTTGGCGCAGGGGCGTGATGGCTTCTTCAATCAAGAGAGGCTCATCGCCGCTGATCCAGGTGCAAGGAGGTAAACTCATGGCTTCAACACGCTTAGGCGGCGCATCAATTGGTTTGTCACCTCTGCACGCATTTCGCCAATTAAAGTTTCTTCTTCCTGTGCTTGGCCCAGGGTTCGGTTAAAGTCGACGTTCAAAATTCGTTGTACGCGAATCACCTGAACGGGCAAGGGATCGGCGCCGGGCGGTGTGATTCGGTAGTGCAGGCTGTAAATTAATTCTTCTTGTTTGGCTTGACCGTCTGTCCCGATCACCATGATGGAGCGAGAAAGTTTGTCGCGTTCCAGATTCAGGCTATACACGGCCGTGGGGCTGTTGACAATCGCTACGCCTGCGGTGCGCAAGGCTTTGCGTATGTCTTTTTGCAAAGCGGTGTAGGGCGCGTCAGGCAGGAGGGCAATGGTTTTTAAATGCATGGGCATTTCTTGTGTGCCGCGCAGATGAAAGCCACAGCCGGCGAGGGTAAAGCAGAGCCATAGGCTGAGTATCAGCCACCTGGGCGAGGATGATTTTCGCATCCTACACCGCCACAATATTAATCAAACGCCCTGGCACCACAATCATTTTCTTCACGGACATCCCTTCCAAGAATTTTTTAACGTTTTCATGCGCAAGCGCCAAGGACTCAACGGTGTTGGCATCGGCCGATGCCTCGACTTCGATGTTGCCGCGCAATTTTCCATTGATCTGTATCGCCATCATCAAGGTATCCGCTTGCATGGCTGATTTATCTGCCACAGGCCAAAGTGCTTTCGCCAGACAAACGGGTTCACCTAATGCTTCCCAGACCACGTGCGTAATGTGTGGCGCAAAGGGTTGCAGCAAACAGGTCAGGGCGCGCAGGGCTTCGAGTTGCAGGGCCAAGTCTTGATCCGATTCAATCGGGGCGCGGGTCATGGCATTGGTCAACTCCATTAAGGCCGCAATGGCCGTATTAAAGGTTTGACGTTCTTCAATGTCTTTGGTGACCTTGTCGATGGTGAGATGAATCACGCGACGCAGGGCTTTTTGATCTGCGTTCAGGGCTTGGGTATCAAGCACAGGCGCCTTGCCTCGTTGGATCAAATCAACCGCGTGTTTGTAATACCGTTTTAAATACCGGAATGCGCCTTCAACCCCTTTATCGCTCCATTCGAGGCTTTGCTCGGGTGGGGCGGCAAACATTGAAAATAAACGGACCGTGTCAGCCCCGTATTGAGCGATCAACTCATCGGGGTTGACGGTATTGCCCTTGGACTTGGACATTTTGGATCCGTCTTTCAGGACCATGCCTTGGGTCAGTAAGCGCGTGAAAGGCTCGTCTGAGCTGAGCATGCCGATATCGCGCAGGGCTTTATGGAAAAAGCGTGCGTAGAGTAAATGCATGCAGGCGTGTTCAATCCCGCCGATGTATTGATCGACCGGAGCCCAATAGTCGGCGACCTTCGGATCAAACATGCCAAGATCATCCTTCGGGCAGGTGTAGCGCAGGTAATACCAAGAAGATTCCACAAAGGTATCAAAGGTGTCCGTGTCGCGTTTGGCGGCTTTGCCACAGCTCGGGCAATTCACTGCGTAAAATTCTGGCATTTTGGTTAAAGGTGAAGCGCTGCCATCAGGGGCGACATCGGTCGGCAGAGGTACCGGCAAATCGGTTTCTGGCACGGGAACATCGCCACAAGATTCACAACGAATAATGGGAATCGGAGTTCCCCAATAACGTTGACGAGAAATACTCCAGTCACGTAAACGGTAATGCGTGCTGCGCTTGCCCTTGCCTTGCTCTTCGAGTGCCTTGGCAATATTCACCCACGCCTCTTCAGAACTTTGTCCGGTGAAGGGGCCTGAATTAATCAAAGTGCCGAACTCTGTCATTGCTTCAGCGAGAGCGACATCATTCGAATCGTGCGACATGCCCCCTTTGAAGGGGGCCGCGCCATTGCCGGATTCTTGAGCAAATCCTGAATCGTGCGACATGCCCCCTTTGAAGGGGGCCGCGCCATTGCCGGATTCTTGAG
>CAYMDW010000008.1:18269-26820 GCA_964389615.1 uncultured Gammaproteobacteria bacterium
CAAATCCTGAATCGTGCGACATGCCCCCTTTGAAGGGGGCCGCGCCATTGCCAGATGCCTGAGCAAAACGACCGGGGTTGTTAGTGTCAACCACAATTTTAACCCCCAACCCATACTTCCCCGCAAACTCAAAATCCCTCTGATCATGCGCCGGCACAGCCATCACCGCCCCCGATCCATAATTCAGCAACACAAAATTCGCGACCCAAATCGGCAACAACTCCCCAGTCAGCGGATGAATCGCCTTCAGCCCCGTGTCCATCCCCAATTTTTCCATCGTGGCCATGTCCGCTTCAGCGGTTTTCACGTTTTTGCATTGTTCAATAAAAGCTGCCAAGGCTGAATTAGTGTGAGCAGCTTCTAGGGCTAAAGGATGTTGAGGCGCAATGCCCAAATAAGAGACCCCATATAAAGTATCGACCCGTGTGGTGTACACCTCCAAAGCCTGGGGGTGATCTTGGACAGCAAACTCGACGTTACAGCCCTCCGATTTTCCAATCCAGTTCCGCTGCATGGTGCGGACTTGCTCTGGCCAGCCCGTGAGGGTGTCCAGGCCCGTCAATAATTCTTCAGCATAAGCCGTGATCTTAATGAACCATTGTTCGATATCGCGTTGTTCGACCAGGGCGCCCGAGCGCCAGCCGCGGCCATCCACGACTTGCTCGTTGGCCAGGACCGTGTTGTCGACTGGATCCCAGTTGACAGAGGTTTTTTTACGGTAAATTAACCCTTTTTGGAGCAATTTTAAGAAGAACCATTGTTCCCAGCGGTAATATTCGGGTTCACAGGTGGTGACCTCGCGGGACCAATCAAACCCAAAGCCCAATTTTTTAAGCTGCGCGCGCATGAAATCGATGTTGCTGTGTGTCCAAGCAGCGGGGGGAACCTGGTGTTTAATGGCTGCATTTTCTGCGGGCAAGCCAAAGGCGTCCCAACCCATCGGGTGGAGCACATTTTTTTGCTTCATGACTTGGTAGCGTGCAATCACGTCGCTCAAGGTATAATTGCGCACATGCCCAACATGGAGGTGCCCGCTAGGGTAGGGCAGCATGCTGAGGCAATAAAATTTTTCGCCCGCAAAATCATCGGCTTTGAAGGTTTGGTTTTCATGCCAATAGGCTTGGGCTTGTTGTTCAACGGAAGAGGGATGGTATTGTTCATTCATAATCGGGCTAGTATACGGATCTGCCACGATTTTTCAATAGGTTGTTGGGCTGTGCGTAGGGGCGGATTAAGCCGTGTACTCACGGCTATCCGCCCTTGAAGAATGGGCACCGTTCACAGAAAGACTCTCAAATACCTCCGCCCCGGCTTCGTAACAGCGACCGCACTGCGTGCCTAAGCCCGTCTGCTCCTGAAGCTGGCGTATAGAACAGCAGCCCTCAAAGACGGCTTGTTTGATATCATGGTCGGAGACCCTGTTGCACACACAAATAATCATGTTACTATTATAAACGCAAATGAGAATCATTGTCAACTGTGCGTAGGGGCAGATTTCCCAATCCCTGGGGGCTTGCGGATGAATTGGCCGGAGTACCGGCCGTATTCATCCCTACGGCGCACGATTCAGGCAACAATTTGGAGGCGGAGCGCCGTAGGGGCGAATACGCGTGGTACCCCGCGCAATTCGCCCGCAAAGGCCCAATCCCTGGGGGCTTGCGGATGAATTGGCCGGAGTACCGGCCGTATTCATCCCTACGGCGCACGATTCAGGCAGCAATTTGGAGGCGGAGTGCCGTAGGGGCGAATCCGCGTGGTACTCCACGCAATTCGCCCGCAAAGGCCCCGCCTTTGAAATTTCGCATAGAATGGTAATAGGTCATTTAAGAAATGAGGTATTATCAGCTATAAGCTGGTATACTAAATACATCAACTAAGTGGTGGTAATTCAACGATGTCGACAGAACAACTGATTCAAAAAGCAGCAACCATGCTCGTAGACAAAGGGCAATTCGAACATCATCTTAAATTCGACTATTCTAAACATCCAAAGGTTAATACCCAAGCAGACATCGATCTCACCTGCCCTCTTATCGATACTTCTGAACCCAAAGACAGACGCACTTGCTCGGCAACTCTAGCTCATGCTTCCCCTGGAGTAGAGCAGTTCATCAAAGAGACACTCGATGCAAATCCCGCCACCGCAACAACCGCAAAGAGCGAAAAAGAAGTTAAGCAAGACATAGAGTCAGCCAGAGAAAAACTCTATTTTCTCAAACAACCCCCTTCAGCGTGGTACTTATTATATTTTGATCCATCACAAAATGCCTGGATGGCTTGTTCAAATGATCTAGAGGAAATTAAGATCACAGAGAATGTTCGGGATAACTCAGACTCGACTCAAGCGATGTTTGAGCAGGGCAGCAAACGGTTTGCAATAGACGCCGTTTCAAATATGCGCGATGCCCTAACATCCGAAGGTAAGGCTTTGCTAGTGAATCAGGGAATGTTAACTTTTACTGAAGTCACCCCAAATAACTTGATCAATGCGGCTAATTACGTTTACGACGCAAGAATTTCGACTCCTGCTGCTGCAGAGAATATTCTAGAAAGCGATAATTACGCAGACGATGGCAAACGCAAAACTCCCAGACTCAAGAGCAACTTAAATGGCTCTATCCCCCTTCCTCCTCTGCCCGTTTCTAAAACTCTTTATCAAGTCACTCAGACTCAAAAAGAGAACAGTTGCATGCTTAATTCAGCGACCGTGGGCGCATACCTCGTGCAAAATCCCACTGCGATTGCTGCAATCGAAAAGGCTGCAGATAAAAAGAATAATCTACAGGCAAAACAGATTCAGATCTTAATCAATGAGTCTGATACTGCATTTCTACAACTTCTTGCAAGTAGTCCTAATAAATCTGAAATGAGTCTTGGTCTGCAGTTCAATGAGGCTGAGAAAGCACTTAACGGAGACTTGTTCAAAAATAGCGCGTTAAAGGATACTGAATTCCTATTAGAAGAATCGACTTATGAAACCCTTGAAGATCACAAGGCTTATATCCAGGGAACCTTGCGCAGTGAACTTGCCCAAGACGGGGCTCTTATTCAAGTCACCAGCATCGCAAGAACACACACAACCATCTTTGGGCACTCGGGTGGCAAATTTTGGGAATTTGATGCCTTGCGCGGTGAGCTGAATGTTTTTAATGCTCTAGAAGATGCGGTTAATGCATTAATTAATATTTATAATGGTGACCTGGCTTCTAAGGCACATACCAATGATAATTCTAAAATCACGAAATTCGCCTCTGTAAGTCAAAGACCTAAAGTAACCCCCACGCCTCAACCTCCTGCGCCCAGCAAAAAAGTGGAAGAGGTCACGCGTCAGACGAAAATTCAAGACATGCTGAAGGTGTATCAAGAAACGGAGGATGCAAAGCTCCTTGCCGAAGAAAAAAAGAGGTTTAAGCATGATGAAACCGATACAACACAAGCGCGCACTTGGCTGAAAGAAGAAATTATTCGAGAGATTAATGAGGTTGAAACAGCTAAAAATAAGAAGACTTCTCAGACTGTAAAAGATCTTCAGGCGATAAGGGTAGGCCTTGAAACAGGTGCCATTCATGGACCCGCGCCCGCATCCACGGCGCCAGCTCCCGATGCTGCACTTCAAACCAGCATGAAAGACAGCGCAGCGCGCGCAAAAACGAAAGAAGTGCGATTCGCCGCAAAAGTGAGCCATGATCCGACTCGGTTTGGCACCTTGTCTTTTGAGGCAAAGCTGGCTGTGCTCGCTGCAGAGACTGAAAAAAAACCCCTCGTAGTCTTCACCTTGAAAACCGATATTGACACGGTCGCCAAGCCGAATAAACCTAAAGAATTAATTAAGATTGATGATCCGACCGGAGCCGTGTTTAAAGACAACGCGGATTTGTTGAATAAATTAAACGGATTGTCCCCTAAAATTGCTTTTGATCTGAAGGGCGAAAAATATTCAGTCGTTGGGGAACTGCTGTATAAGGGAACAGCTGATGAATATGTCGCTTTCAAAAAAATAGACAGTAAGAATGTTGAGACATATATTAGTGAGCAAGATATCCTTGATTACGCGAACGCTAATAAAGCTTCACTTACTGAGCAAATTATGAATGAGTGCTCTAAGAAGCTCGCTGCCAGTGCGCATGTTGTTTGTCAGAGCGTTGAGACGGCGACGTTTACGAAGAAATATCGGCCTTGATGGAGAGGGCGGATTATCGGCTTTTTGGGGCGGATAGACCGGAGTACCGGTCTTAATCCGCCCCTACGAAGATCCCCGGAAAACTGGTAAAATTATTTTTTTTTAACAATCAACTCAGAGGTAATATAATATGACCGTACTCGTAGGCCGCCAGGCTCCCAACTTCACCGTCCCCGCCGTCAAGCCCGATGGGCATATCGTCGACAACTTCGATTTTTACAAAGAAATCGAAGGCAAATACAGCGTATTATTTTTCTATCCCCTCGACTTCACCTTCGTTTGTCCTTCAGAATTAATCGCCTTGGACAACCGCATGCACGAATTCAAAAAACGTGGCGTGGAAGTGGTGGCTTGCTCTATCGACTCCCATTTCACACACAATGCCTGGGTCAACACACCCATCAACGAAGGCGGTATTGGCAAAGTGACTTACACCCTTGTGGCCGATATCAAACACGAGATCATGCAAGCCTATGGGGTTGAACATCCTGAAGCGGGCGTGGCCTTGCGCGGTGCTTTCATTATCGATCGCAATAAAAAAGTGCGTTCACAATTAGTGAATGATTTACCCCTCGGCCGAAACATCGATGAACTCGTGCGTTTGGTTGATGCACTCCAATTCACCGAAGAACACGGCGAAGTTTGCCCCGCTGGTTGGAAACAAGGCGATAAAGGCATGCAAGCTTCTCCTGATGGCGTAAAAGAATATCTTGCGGCACATGGAGAAAACTTGTAAGATTCTTCGCAGCGTTCTAATGGATTAGATTGTCAAACAAGTTATCGCATGAAACCGAATCTTGTTCACGCAGGGTTCGGTTTTTTTATGTCTCACACAAAAATCTTCATGGAGGAAGACTGCTAAGAAGCTCAACGTGCTATCACAGACCGTACATCAAGGAGTACACGTATGAAAAAGTTATGGGTTGCTTCCCTCTTGGCCAGCATGGCCCTTTCACCGCAAGTTCTCGCTGCAACAACCAATACACAAAAAGAAATTGAAGCGCTGAAAAAACGCATTGAAGCCCTCGAAGAAACGGCTGACATCGACGAAACCCGTAATTACATGATTGGCACCGGCATGCAGTTCGGTGTGGGATCGGGTACCTATGCTGACGAACTCTACTTGATCGACTTTGGTCTCAACCGTGACCTGTCTCTCTTGCATGAGCGTCAATTCATCAATAACAAATACAAACGATTTGAAAATGCACCGCACTTGCTTTTATCCGGCAATATTTCTGGAACAGTCGGCGCCAACAGCAATCTTTTCGGTATTTATGACAATGGCCATGAACAATTCATGAAGGGCTCCGCTGAGATCGACATGACCGGCTTTATCAACGAAGATTGGTTAGGTTACCTTGAAATCGAAGCCGATGCCTTCGGCAGCGACACGGATCTGGGCGTGAAGCAAGCCTTCGCAACCTACGGCAATTTTGACAGAAGCCCGATGTATCTTACCTTGGGTTACCAATACGTGCCTTTCGGTAACTTCACGACCAACTTCATCGAAAGTACAGTTGTTCAAGAAATGGGCCGAATCCAAGTGCCCGCAGCCAACGGGGCTTTCAATATCTTGACTGGCAATAACTGGGAAATCAACGGCGGCGTCTTTTGGTTCGATGGTTCCACAAAAACTTCGGACGAATATCGCTTAGATGAAATCGGCGCTAACTTACAAGCCCGTGTCACGAAGCTGGGGCCAGACAATGACATCAGCATCATGATGGGTGCCAGCGTGGTCAATAATCTTTCCAGCTCTAATGGCATGAAGGGTGTGATCGCGGAAGATCTCGACAGCACGGTTCAAGACTATGTGCCCGCTGCAGATTTCCGCGCGAAAGTGGTCAAGGGGCCTTTCAGTATCACTGCCGAATACTTGGGTACGATGCGTGAATTCGCGGCCTCTGATATTGCGACAGGCAAAGAGGGCGACACCGTGCTCGATGGCGCACAGCCCTCATCCATGTATGTGGAAGCAGCCTATGACTATACCTTCTGGGGCATGCCCAATACCCTGTCTGCACGTTATGGTGAAACCAGCCAGTCCTTGGCCTTTGGTTTACCCTCTGAAGAATATGGCCTTTCGTACCAATTGGCCCCCTTCTTCAATACACGGGTCACCTTTGAATACATGCACAAACTGGATTACAGCGAGTCTACTGTCGCCGATGTCGGGGGTGTTGTCACCAACGGAACGGGCTTGACGGACGATTTGTTCCAAGCGCAGATTAACGTGTACTTCTAATCGCTTTGACCCTCACCCTAACCCTCTCCCAGAATTGGCACAGTTCATAGGTATGAATTGTGGCTGGGAGAGGGGACAGGAGTGCCGGGTTCGAGTTAGGCTATATTTCTTTAAAATGCCATCCTGTTTCTCATCCTGCCACCATTTCGAATCATAAGCGCTGTATTCAAATCTTGCGATCCTGTCCCCTCTCCCAGCCACCATTTCCATTTGTGCACGGAGAGAATTCTGGGAGAGGGCTAGGGTGAGGGAAGGGTGCAGGCAATCTACTTCTCATCCCACCTATTCACAATCGTACAAAACAACTTCGCCGTTTGCTCCGCATCGTACAAAGCCGAATGTGCTTTTTCTGGATCAAAATGAATCCCCGCCGCTCGCACAGACTTCGCTAACACCGTTTGCCCATAGGCGAGAGCGGACAGAGTCGTGGTGTCGAAGGAGGAAAACGAATGAAAAGGACTGCGCGTCAAGCCTGTGCGCGTGATCGCAGCCAATAAAAAACCTAAATCAAAGGAGGCATTGTGCCCCACGAGGATCGCCCGCTGACAACCCTGAGCTTTCAGGGCGGCATTGACATGAGTGAATAAATCCGTAAGGGCGGCTGTTTCCGTGACAGCAAATCGAAAAGGATGATCCGGCACAATCCCGGTAAAGGCCAAGGCCTTCGGGCAAAGATTGGCACCGACAAAGGGCTCAATGTGGTAATGGTAGGTATCGCTGGGCACAAGCTTGCCCTCGTCGTTGTAATCGACCATCACTGCAGCGAGCTCAAGCAAAGCATCTTTTTTAGCATTAAAGCCTGCGGTTTCCACGTCGATAACAACAGGGAGGAAGCCCCGAAAACGATGCTTAAGCAGTTTTTGTTGACGATTCTCGTTCATCTAATGTTTTATTCCGGATATACTTAGGTCATGAACATATATTTACGCAGGCTGAGCCGCCAATTTATTGTCACCGTCTTGTTGATGACGGTGACCAGTCTCGCCTGGGGTGCAGAAGAAGTGGCGAAAGCCGAAGAGGCGATCTACCAGAACCCCACTTACCAAACAGAATTACTCATTCTACAGCAAAAACTCCAAGACGACACCGATCTCCTCGAATTTAGTCGTAACTATCTGGAAAACCTGAAGAAAATCAATGAGTCCCAAGAAGAGGCCCCCCTGGCCTTCGTAGAATCTACCCAGGTTGAGCAGGCCAAATTCAACACCGATCTGGCCGAGGTTCAGGTTCAAAAAGTCAGCCTAGAGCTTTCTACCGCAGAAAAAAACATCCCTTTGCTCGAAGGCTACATTGATCATTATGAGCAGCAATTGATCAATGCCCGCGCGCGAAAAGCAGAATCCATGGCAAATTCTCTTCAAGAACGCATTGCCATCGAGCGACAAAAATTGGTCATCGAAAAACAACGTTTGAAAGACTTGAGCCAACTCAAAGAGATCACCACAGAAATTTATTCTCTGGAACTGGATCACCTCAATCGCCTTACGCAAAAATTACGCCTTGAGCAGGTCGCCAGTATTCGTAAAGAGCAGCAGGTCGACGAAGCCCGTCTTTCTGAACAACAAAATGCCTGGGAACAAAAACTGACGAGTTACCGTCAAGCCCTCGATAAGCTTCGCCCCTTGCAATCTCCCCTGACAGCGGAGCAACAAGCTCTCCAAGATCAGATCGTTGAAGCTCAAGAAAACATGCAGCTGACCCAGATTCAGCTGACACTCTCACGGATCGACACGCTTTTGCATGTGTTTAATAAACGTGAATTGTCAGAGGCCCCCGCCGCTCGTCAAGCGGAATTCGGTGAGCGTCTAGCTAAATTGAAGGAAGAGCTACGGGTCAACCAAGTCTTGGTCGAGAATCACCTGAGTTTATTGCATCGTCAGCTCGAAATTTTAAAACAACCCGGCGCAAAACAGGTTCTCTCAGCAGAATCTAAAAATCGTTTGACCTTTATTTACAGCCAACTCAACGATGCTTATCTTCAAACGGCCAAAACCGTCCAAGATCTGAACACGCGTCTCACTTCTTTGCAAGTCACGGTGCAAAAAGGCGCGCGGCAAACTTGGCAAACGCGTCAACAATTGCCCAAAACCTGGGAAGGGTGGAAACAATTTGGTGTAGATCTC
>CAYMDW010000008.1:26830-43474 GCA_964389615.1 uncultured Gammaproteobacteria bacterium
ATCAGTCTTTGGTCTCTGCCTACGATCAATTGGTTGAAAATTTATCGAATGCTTCACGCTTGATCTGGGCGGCTCTGTTCATTCTCATTCCCGCTTGGATCGTGCTTTGCCTCTGGGTGAAACGATTGTTGGCAGGATTTTTGGGGCGAGCCCGCGATAAGGGGATCAGCTTTTCTGCGAATGCCTTCATTGTGGTGGCCCAATTAATTTATAGAAATGTCCCGAGCATTATTTTCTTTGGCACCTTATTCATTTTGCTTTTATTGTTGCGAATATCTTCCAATAATATGGTCGTGTTGATCAGCTTAGCGGCCGTGTGGTTTTTCTACAAAATCGCCACGGGCCTGGCCCGGATTTCTTTGTTTGAAAATATCTGGGATTTATCCGGAAGCGATGTCAAATTGTACCGTGGCCTCCGTTGGAGTTTGGGCTTGGGTAGTTTTATCATTGCGCTGACGGTGCTTTCGCATTATTTGCCCTTGTCTCCGAGCATTGTTGCTTCTTTTGATCGCTTATTCATGTTGGTGCTCTTAGGGGTCTCTGTCCCTCTTTTGCGCAGCTGGCAGGTTTTGCCCAGTTTGATTGCCAAAGAAGGAAAAACCAAGGTCTATGTGCGTCGAATCGCGCATTGGCTGGGTTTTTTAATTCCCTTTACTTTATTCTCCAACGCAGTGATTGGCCTGATAGGCTACGTGAATCTCGCCTGGATCATCTGGATTGCCGAAGGTCAATTTTTACTGGTCTTGACTGCCCTGATTTTAGCCCGTGGATTATTGGGCGATACGATGGAATTATTGGCCAAATTAGCGATCCGTAATCTTAAAAGCGGATGGGTTTGGACCGAGTCGATCTTAAAACCCTTGCACACGGTCTTGCAGCTCCTATTTTTCTTCATGGCCGGCGTGATTTTGTTCAAGGTCTATGGCTTGGATCAAAATCCTCTGGTGATCGAACGACTCAATGCCATGGTCACTCAGCCGATTTTTCAAATGAGTGGTGTCTCGATCACGGCTTTCAACGTCATTCAATTCGCGATTCTCCTCATGGTCATTCGTTGGGCCGCCAAATGGAGCCGCGAATTCGCTTACCGCTTTATTTTCGCGAAATACAAAGACAAGGGCCTGCGCAATTCTATGGCCGTGTTTACCCAGTATGCAACGATTTTGGTCGGGGCCTTTGTCATTCTCAAAGTGATCGGGATTGATTTAACCACCCTCACGGTTGTCCTCGGGGCCTTAGCCGTCGGTATCGGGTTTGGCTTGCAGGGCATTGCGAATAATATGGTGAGCGGTGTTTTGCTTTTGATCGAGCGGCCCTTTCGCGCAGGCGATATTATTACCCTCGGCACCCATGAAGGGGAGGTCACTCATATCGGGGTACGCGCCACGACGATTAAAACCTGGGATAACATGGACGTGATTATCCCCAACGCCGAAACGGTGAGTCAGGCCCTCACAAACTGGACACACCATGACTCCATCGTTCGGACCACGTTTGATATGAATATCGCGTATCAAGAAAATCCTTATCAGGCTCAGGCCATTATTATGCAGGTTTTGCGTCGTCATTCTGCGGTGGTTTCTTTCCCAGAGCCGAGTGTTTTATTTTCTGAATTTGCTTCGTATTCGTTGAAATTCCAAATACGTTATTTCATTGATTTAAGCCTCGGTAAATCGCGGACTGAAATTCGTTCGGAAGTATTGTTTGCGATTTGGGATAGTTTGCGTGCAGCGGGGATTGAGATACCCTATCCGCATCAGAGTATTGAGATTACTCATCCACCGAAACCTTGATTTTTTGTCTGATTTGAGCGGGCGAATTGCGTGGAGTACCACGCGGATTCGCCCCTACGGCTGGGGGGGGGGGCTAAGTTTACCCCTCGATCCCACCTTCCGTTAACTTCGCAGGATTCAAGTATTCAGCAATCTGCGCATCCGTCAAATCCGTCTGTTCCCGCGTGACTTCACGCACGCTTCGGCCTGTTTTATAGGCTTCTTTGGCAATCGCAGCGCCTTTTTCATACCCAATAATCGGGTTGAGAGCGGTGACCAAAATCGGATTGCGCTCGAGGGCGTCTTGGATATGCGTTTCGTTGACTTTAAAGTCGGCGATGGCTGATTCGCCTAGGCAATCGCAGGCATGGCTGAGAATTTCGATGGATTGCAGCAGGTTATACGCAATGACAGGGAGCATCACGTTTAATTGGAAATTACCTGACTGGCCCGCCACCATGATGGTGGTGTCGTTGCCCATGACCTGAGCGCAGACCATGCAAACGGCTTCTGGGATCACGGGATTTACCTTGCCGGGCATGATGCTGCTGCCGGGTTGGAGATCTTGCAGATGGATATCCGCCAGACCGGCCAGGGGACCTGAGTTCATCCAACGCAGATCATTGCTGATTTTCATGAGTGCCACGGCGAGGGTGCGCAATTGTCCGGACAATTCGACGGCCGTGTCTTGGCAGCTCAAGGATTCGAAATAATTGGGGCTGGTTTCAAAGGCCAGGCCGGTGATTTGTGCCAATTGGGCGGCTACTTTTGTGCCAAATTCAGGATGTGCGTTAATCCCCGTACCCACCGCGGTGCCCCCTAAGGCCAATTGATGAAGGCGGGGAAGGGTCGCTTCAATTCGTTGCCGGCAATGATCGATTTGCGTGTACCAGCCTGAGATTTCCTGATCAAAACGAATCGGCATGGCGTCCATTAAATGGGTGCGTCCGGTTTTTACGAAGGTTTTGAGGGATTCGGCCTTGGCCTTCATGGCATTGGACAGATCTTCGAGGGCCGGTAACAATTGTTCTTCGACCATCAAAGCCGCAGAGACATGGATGGCGGTGGGGATCACGTCATTGCTGCTTTGGCTCATGTTGACGTCGTCGTTCGGGTGAATTTTCAAGCCGGATTGTTGGCTGGCCAGGCGAGAGAGCACTTCATTGCAGTTCATGTTGCTGCTGGTGCCTGATCCTGTTTGGAAGACATCGACCAGAAAATGATCATCCGCATCCCCGGACTCCACCGTCTCAACCGCCGTTAAAATGGCTTTTGCCTTCTCGGCAGATAAGAGCCCCAGATCTTGGTTCACTGCGGCCGCAGCCCCTTTGATGAGGGCCAAAGCGCGGATAAACTCGCGGGGGAGGGTGAGGTCGCTGATTGGGAAGTTGTCGATGGCGCGCTGAGTTTGGGCCCCGTACAAGGCGTCTGCAGGCACTTCAAGTTCGCCCATGGAGTCACGTTCGATGCGGAATTTGGTCATGATGAGGCCCTCGTAAAAGAGGGGATTCTACCACAAACCTACTCGATGCCAAACAAACGATCCGTCTCAATCCCGTACAAGATATCGCCCCCCGTATCGCCTTGGGTATTGGTTTGGGTCTGCAAAGCAAAGCGACGAGAGAGCTGGTAGCGCACGCGGAACATATTCATGGGATCGAGCAGACCGACGGTGTAGCTGACGTAGAGGCGTGGGCGAATGGCCTTGCCCACGACCAAATTGGTGTCGCTGACCGTGTCGCCTGTCACTGCATCGACATGGCTGCCCGATTCAATATTGAAATCGATGCCAATGGTTCGCGTGATATTTTGAAGACGGGCGGCATCGGTATCAGAGACGCCCAGCATGCCTGAAGTTTCCGTCAAGGCTGCGAACATGAAGGCAGCCGAAGCGCCACCGACCTGACTGCTCGGACCGCCCGTTAATAAATAACTGAGTTGATCCGCCTCAGCCATCGGAGGCGTAGAGAAGAAGGTGTATTTGGGATTTTGAACCGTCCCAGAAATGCGAATGCCCACGGTGCCTTCGTATTGCGCGGTATTTTTGATCTTGGGACCCGGATCAGCAAACATGTATTGAGAACTGCTTGCCTGTGTGACCTGGACCTGGCGTTGTGCTTCGATGAACATCGAAGGATTATCCAGAGGACTGTTATTAAACGTTAAAATGGCCTTGGATAAGTCGAGTTTTTTACCGTAAGCGGCATAGGTTCCATCGACGGCATATAATTGCCCGGTCGCGCGCACGGGATGATTGCCGAGTTTAACGACATGCAGAGCGCCTTCCACTCCCGTTTTTAATTGACTGGCCGTCAGAGAAATTTTGCGTCCCAAGGACAATAACACGCGTGTGTTGACCTCATAGAACGCAGAAATCACCCGCGGTTTATCTTCCAAAATCACGATGTCAGGGGAGGGGGCAATATAGGATTGATACCCTTTGACGTTGAGCGTTGCCTCAGGGATGTGGAGCTCGCCTGTCACATAAATATTTTTTTGATGGGTTTCCACGCGTAATTTCGGCGAGGCGTACACGAGGGCACTGTCGGTATTGCTCAGAATGAAGCGCTCCCCGGAAATCGCCAGATCCACGGCAGGCCAGGTGTTTTCGAGGAAGACCTTGCCGCTGACTTTCACCGTGCCATCGCCAGAGCGTACACTGCCATCGAGGTGAAGCTGCAGATCTTTGGCATTCGGTGTCAGGTTGAGTTTTCCATCTTCCAGGACAATTCCATGGCTAGGAATGGCCAGACGACCTTCATGAAAGACGAGGCCCCCTTTGAAATTAGGCGCTAACACGCTTCCATCCACGGCCAGATCCAGTTTGGCCTTGCCAGAAAAGTCATTCGTGTCCGTAATAAATAAACGCAGGGGATCCCAATGCGTCATCTGACCTGTGAATTTGGCTGTCAGCTTGGCGACATTCAAATCATGCCAATCGTTTACCTGGAGATTCCATTGAATCTGATCAGACTCAATGAGAGCGATTTTGCCAGAGGAGGTTAACAGGTCCTGATCCGCGGTGAGACTAAACTGGGTCGCCCCAGTTTCGAAAAACACACGCTGTTTTTTTCTGCCTTGCAATACGGTCATGGGGGAAAGATTCAGGGTTGCTTCCAGTTTTTCCAATTGTTTGCCTGCAAAGGTGAAAAGCGCTTCGGCATTCACCGTGCCTGTGGTATGAAAGCGTGAGGTAAAGTAACGAGCGACCAGTTGCGTGGGCAAATCCTTGAGTTGAATCTGAAATAGTTGCGATGAAAGATTGTCTGCACACAGACTGCTTTTGCCTGGACCCGTCAAACAAAGGGCTGGATTGATTTCTAGACCCTGATCATTCCAATCAATTCGCGAGGCTTGTTTCAACTGATAGGTCGATTGATCAGGAAATAGTAAAGAAAAATCTTGAACAGCCATTTGCATGGATTGCCTGTCCTTGAGATTGATTTCACCGCGCGCCTTGAGCTCCGTTTCATAGCTCTTGAGTGTTACTCGGGTGGTATTTTTTTCCGTCAAACCACTGGCCTCAAGATCCAGGCTATCGATCAGAAAACCATTGACTAAAAGATTATTGCCCTCGAGCGAGAGCTTGAGGGGGTGCTTCATCTCGCTGCCAAAGTGGGATTCGTTGACCCTCAATTGTTCTGCCGAATACTCATCCCATCGGATATTTTTTCCTTGCAGATTCAGATCCGCAGACCAGGCTTGCCCATTGGATTCATAACGCCCCTGAGATTGCAGGGAACCCTCCAAACGATCGGAGAACTCGGCGAGCAAGGGGGCGGTGATTTCCCAAGAAATCTGTGTTTGATCCGCCCCATACTGACCCGAGGTGCTCAAACGATTTTTTCCGAGGACAAAACGATTGTTGTTCCAGGTGACGATGTACTCTTTGATTCTCCCCTCAAAATCCACCTTGAAATCTTTATTGTTGACACGGCTTTGATCGCTGGTTAAAGCCACTTGCCCCAAACCCTGGGAATGATCGTAGTCAAACTGTAAAAGAACATGCATCTCGCCCGACAAACGGTAATCAAATTGAGACAAATCTTTCATGTCTGCTTTGCCTTGAGCCTGCAGAGTAAATTCAGGGCCAAGGTTTTTCAGGGTAAAATCAAGCGCGGCGTCGACGCCCTCGGTGAACCGGTGCTGACCTTGGAGTGTGCTGAGATCCCCCTCGATATCCGTCTCTCCCGTGAGAAAATTATCTTTTCCGAAGGCAAAAATTTCTTTTGCTTGAATATGAATGGGCGGGTCAAAATGCGGCCCAATGTTGGCCTGCAGTTCGATCTCAAATTGAGGATGCGCCACATGAATATTACGAAAACGCAGTCCCTGTTCATTCAGGGCGAGACTCCCACGAATGTCGGTAAAAATATTGGGGGAGTGATTGTATTGAAGGCTGGACGATTCAAACTGATCCACGATCAAAGACAGGTAAGGACTTTGGAAATTATCCAAGCGAATGAATTCACTCGGTTGTTCCGTTTCATCCTCTTGGGTATCAAAACTTTCCACGGAAATATTATCGGCGGTGAGATGTTCAATGTAGACTGTGCCTGTCAATAAACGAATGCCATCCCAACGCAGATGCGCATTATCCACCATGATGTGCATGCTTTCGTTTTGGTAATCGATTTTTTCGATCTGTAATTCATCGATTAATCGGCCTTGCGTGCCTGTCAGGGTTAATTCACCGCGGGTCAAGGCAGAAACGAGGCCCGCCGCCAGGGGAAGGCCCAGGGGCGAGTAGGCGAGAACGAGCACGGCGATGAACAAAAAACTGATGAGGGCGAAAAATACATTGACTAGGCGCATCTTCATAGGTCGGGTCCTAAGGTCAGGTGCAAACGGACAGCATCCGTGCTTTTGGAAACGGGCGTTGCAAAATCAACACGGACGGGTCCAATCGGTGTTTTATAGCGAAACCCCATGCCAAGCCCTTGGGCCAGGGGCTCAGTGAGGCTGATCATCGCATTCCCGGTATCAAAAAAACCGACCAGGGATAAATCGCGCCAAACCACTTGCTCCAGCTCGATACTGCCGACGACCACAAAAGAACCCCCGATGTTTTGACGTTTGCCATCTTCATTAATCACGTTCACGCCGAGGCCCTCGTACATAAAACCACGCACGCTATTATCGCCCCCGGCATAAAATCGGAGCGAGGGGGGAATGGCTTCCAGGGTGGCATCCAGGGTCGCGCCGAATTGTCCGCGGGTGATAAAGCGTGTGGTTTCAGTGAGGGGATAGATGGCTTTGGCGTTGATTTCACCTTGCAAAAATTCCGTGGTGGAGCCGAGTTGATTCGTCGTGCCTCGTAAATCCACACGGGCGCGGTAACCCTTTTCGGTATTGTAGCGATTCTTTGCATCGATCCATTCCCAGCTGACCCGTGGCAAGACAAGACTGGAATTCGTGTTCCCTTCTTGATCAATGTAATTGTCTTCTTGATAGGTGAGGGAGATCACCCGTTGCACGCTGTTCAAGGGTTGCCCCACGGACCAGACAGCGGCCAATTGCGTGGTCGTGCTGTCTAAGACGCGGCCTTCGGGTTGTTCCATGATGTAAGCAGAATAGACTTCGTAATAATCCGTCGCAGGCTGTGCGGCAGGGATGCGATAACCCAGAGAATAACTTTGAATGTATTGCGCGGGGTTAAGATCAAGCCGTAGGGAATGCCCGGTGTCGGTGATCCGTCGCCATTGAAAGCCTAAGTCAGCACGTGCCCCCGTGTCTGTGCCATAGCCTGCACCGGCAGTGTAGGTAAAACGTTTTCGCGGGGTGACTTCAATGTCGATGGGGACGGTGTCTTCTTCAGGATTTTCGATGTCGGCCAAGACGGTGCCTGCCGCAAAGAAGCCACTGTTAAGCAGATTGGCCTGAAGCTGGGCGATTTGATTCTCATCGTAGGCTTCGCCTGGCTTGAAAATTAAAAAACGTTTCAGAAAGTTTGGATCAAAGTATTCTGATTCGAAGTGAATCGCTCCAAAATAGTAAGGCTTGCCTGTGTCAAAGGTCAGAGAAACTTCGGCTGTATTAGTTTTTGGATCAATCAAAATCTGTTGCGTGGTGAAACTGGCGTCAAAGTAGCCATACTGATCCGCGAGGTTTAACAGATGACGTTTGTATTTATCGTAAGCAATTTGATTGAAAGCCTGACCCGGCGCGAGACCGAGTTCATGGTAAGCCTGAGTAAACGACGGAAAATTTTTGCCCGGTCCCGTGAGTGCATTATTAACCTGAGTGATTTTGACGGGTTCGCCTAATTGGACACGGTAGACAACGACCCAGTCGTCTCCCATCCGACTGATGTCTGAATCGACCTCTGTCTGATAGTACCCGAAAGGTTGCAGGGCTTCTTTGATTTCTTCTTCGCCTTTGATGTATAAACTTCGAACATGTCGGCGAGGCGTTTCGGCCGTTGCATCCAGTTGCATGAGGCTCAGACGCGCTTGGACGTTTTTGAGTTCGGCTTCATCGGTGATGCCTTCCAGAGTGACGGTGACTTTGGCTTGGGCTGAGAGAGTCAATCCGAGTAAAAGCAGTATCGCAGGGGCAAACACGCCCCTGTGTTTAGGTCGGATTTTGACAGAATCCCGTCCTTCTTTACCCTTAATCCGGATCATCTAAACTTAACATTCCATTGTTTACGTTGTAAGCGAAAATCTCTGCATAGCGTCCCCAATCGATAACCGTCGTGAGCACGCGTTTTGCTTCTTCGTTACTGAGATAAGGATCGAGCTCGTGTAAAAACACCTCTTCGTTGACACGGTTTCCAGGGGCATCATCGAGCGTTTCTCGAATGTGTTTTGCCAAGGGAACAAAGTGAAGGAGATGAGAGGCAAATTCTTCTTTTTTGAGTAAGATATCGGCATCTGCAAAACTGCGACCGGCCTTGGTTAATTCAATGTCCCCGTCAGAAATTTTGGCAAAATGAAGAATGTCTAAAATTTCGATGATGGGGAATAAATTCTCGACATCCAAATGCAGGGATTCGGAGAGCTCATGCAATCGGAAAGCCCCCTTGTGCTCAGAAAAAGCGATCTCTTCGATTAAACCGGTGAGTGAAGACACTTCAACGTCGGGCAAACGGTAACCAAAATCAATGGTTTTATGTTGATAGGGCCCGAAGGCGCGGCGTTTCACGTCGCGTTCGGGGGTGGTCATCAAGGCATAAATTTCATCGATCAGCTCGCGAATTTTGGGATCATTTTCGCTGCGTGGATGTGGGAATTCGACTTCGAGTTCAGCACGGATAGAGCCCGGGTCGGAGTTAAATATGATGATGCGATCCGCCATCATCGCGGCCTCAATGATGTCGTGCGTGACCATGAAAATGGATTTAAGCGGCGTTTGATGACTTTGCCACAAATCGAGTAAATCTGAGCGAAGGTTTTCAGCCGTCAAGACATCCAGGGCAGAAAAGGGCTCGTCCATCAATAAAACGTCGGGGTTAACGACCAGGGCGCGGGCAAAACCCACCCGTTGGGCCATCCCGCCGGATAATTCTTTGGGGAAGGCAGATTCGAATCCGTCCAGACCGATGGTATCAATGGCCTTGAGGGCGCGTTGACGACGTTCTTCGCGTTTGATCCCCAGGGCCTCGAGGCCTAATTCCACGTTTTGCAAGACGGTGAGCCAGGGCATAAGGGCAAATTGCTGAAAGACCATGGCGATGCCTGGGACGGGTTGATGAACAGGATGACCTCGATGAAAAACTTCGCCTTCGGTAGGGGGAATGAGCCCCGCAATGATTCGCAGCAAGGTGGATTTACCTGAGCCTGATTTTCCCAGCAAGGCCACAATTTCACCTTGATGCAGCTCAAGATCAATGTTATCGAGCACGAGTAGGGCTTGGTTATCGGGCTTTGGAAAAGCTTTTCGCACCTTGCGCAATTTAATCAGGGGGGTGTTCATAGACTTCTCCTATTGTAATTGGTAACGTGCCTGAGCATAGTGATAGAGACGTTGCCAAAAAAACACGTTGAAGGTGATCACGTAGATGCACATCACCCCAATACCCAGAAAAATCCGCGGGAAATCGCCGATCGTCGTGACTTGGGTAATATAAGCGCCGAGCCCCGTGGCGACGAGGGTGGTGTCACCCCAGTTCACGAATTCAGCGACGATGCTCGCATTCCAAGCGCCGCCGGCAGCAGTCAGGGCCCCGGTGATGTAACAAGGAAAAATGGCGGGCAGGGCCAAGCGTTTCCACCAGAGCCAGCGTTTGACCCCAAAATTAGCCGCAGCGTGGCAGAGATCTTTAGGAATATTGCCGGCCCCCGCTATGACATTGAAGAGAATGTACCATTGGGTGCCGATGATCATGAGTGGGGTGGTCCAGATATTCACATTCAAGGAGTATTTAACAATCAGTAGAACGAATAGGGGAAATAAAAGATTGGCCGGAAAGGCTGCAAAAAATTGAGCGACGGGTTGAATGACTTCTCGTACCCGGGGCCGCATACCGACCCAAACTCCGATCGGAACCCAAATCAACGAGGCAATCATAATCAGAATGATGATCCGCAGCGCTGTGATTGAGCCCAGAAAGAATACATGGCCGACTTCTTTGAGGGTGATGGTCTGCAAGACAAATCGACCGAGCAAATAAAGGGAGGCCATCACAATAAAGATCAAGAAAATATCCCAGACAATATCGCGTTCCGACTGTTCTGCGGGTCTTGAACTTGTATAGCCTGGATTGATGGGTTTGCGAATGAACCAGGGGGCATTGATGAAGGCATCGATCGCCAGTCCAAAGGCCAGCCCGGCGCGGTTGAAAAAACGGCTGCGGCGGAAGACAGAGAGAACCCAAGAAGAAGCCTCGTCCTCGTTGCCGCTTTCATCCATTTTGAATTTTTCAGACCATTTGATCAGAGGGCGAAACAGAAGTTGGTCGTACAGGACAATCACGATCAACATGGTGAGAATGGCATAGCCCACCGCGACCATATTGGCCTGATCGATGGCCACGGCGATATAAGAACCCATTCCGGGTAAAAAGATTTCTTGGTTGGCAACAGAAATGGCTTCCGCTGCGACCACAAAAAACCAACCGGCCGACATGGACATCATCATGTTCCAAAGCAGAGGAGGCAGGGCAAAGGGCATTTCCAGTCGCCAAAAGCGTTGCCAGCCAGAGAGTCGATACATGTTTGCTGCATCTTGCAAATCGTTGGGAACGGTCTTAATGGATTGATACACGCTTAAGATCATGCTCCAGGCCTGAGAGGTGAAAATCGCAAATATGGCCGCGCATTCCGGTCCCAGTAAGCTGTCAGGGAAGAGCCAAATAAACCCAATAATCGTAATCGACAAAAAGCCTAAGACAGGAACCGATTGTAAAACGTCGACCGCAGGAATGATAATTCGTTCTGCGCGACGGGATTTCCCCGCCAAGGTGCCCAGGGTCAAGCAGGCCAACAGTGAAAGCCCCATGGCAATAAACATCCGGATCACCGTGCGAAGGGCATATGCAGGCAGAGCAGAAGGTTCCAGCGTGATGGCCAGTTGATCGCCGAGCTCATAAGGCACAGCCATTTTAGCAGCGGAGCTAGCTAGCAAAGAAAATAGAGCAAAAATGACGACGAAAATAATCGCGTCCCATCGATTAGGACGATACGATTCCGGCACATGGGGGAAGTGGTATTGTTGTTGCTGCGTCATGGAGAAATTATAACAGATGCCCCTACTCTTGTTTAACTTCTTCCCACTTCAACAAATCATAATACCGACGAATATTTTCAACGTAGTTAATCGCCTCATAACCTCGAGCGAAGCCGTGTTTCGATTTACGGTAATGAATCGCTTTGGTTTTATTCGGCAGCAGCTCACGAATCTCGCTCCATTGATTGGGGTTTTTGCCAGCGGCTTGGGCCCATTTGCGGACATCTAAAATATGACCCAGACCAATATTATAGGAAGCCAGTGCCATCCAGGTGCGATCGGGTTCTTGAATTTCGGGCGGGAGTAAGTCATAAACACGTCTGAAATAACGAGCGCCGCCAAAAATACTTTGGGCCGGATCGGTTCTGTCTTTGACGCTGACCGAACGCGAGGTCGCTGTGGTGAGCATCATCAAGCCGCGCACTCCCGTGGGTGAAACAGCATTCGGATTCCAATGCGATTCTTGATAGCCAATGGCCGCCAATAACTTCCAATCTAAATCGTCTTCGGCGGCTTTTTCAAACATTTTTTTATACTTGGGGAGATGTTCTGCTTTTCGTTCGGCAAAGCGACGGGTGTCTAAATAATCGAAATCTAAGATATGCCCATAATACACATCGAGCCAATATTCTAACTCGCCTGATTCGCGCAACTGCGTCAAAAATTTATTGGCGGATTTGACCAGGCTGTTATCGAGGGGAAGCTTTTGTTGAAGTTTCGTGATCGCGGGAACGCCGATTTTGTAGCGTTTGAGGTTTTCCAAAATCGTGAATATGCCGGTGTAATAACTCATGGGCTTAAAAGCAAAAGCCAGGCCTTGTTCTTCTTTGAACTCGAAACCGATCCGCAATTCGGGGTGGAAGCGTCGAAATTGTTCTAACTCATGCGAATCGACAATCGTATAATCGATCTCGCCTTTCGTCACTTGCTCGAGCAATTCGAAGGTATCTCGGTCTTCATCGATCTCGTATTTTAAGTCAGGGTTCTTTTGCTTGAGCTTTTCAAGGGTGGTTGCAAAACTGGTTTGTGCGCTGACCACGGTTTTGCGCTTGCCTAAGTCAGCAATCGAGGTAGGTTTTTTTGTGTCTGAAAAATACACCACGCGCTCTTGAATAATTTGATAAATATCACTGTAGCGAATGGGGGGATCGCGAACGACGCCTGCGGTCAAACCCGCCGAAGCGATGTCGGCTCGATCCATATATAAGGTGTGGATCACATCGGTAATATTGTCTTCCACCACGACGTTGAGGTTCACCTTCAAATAGTCAGCATACATTTCAGCGAGCTTGTATTCAAAGCCATCGAGCTCATCCCCGCCCGCATAATAATTGCTGGGGGTGTTGCGCATGACAAATCGAATTTCTTTGAGGGTATAAATGCGGTCAAGCTGGCTCTCTCCGTATTGGGTAAAGAGGACGAGAATCACCAAAAAGAGGGCCAAAAAGCCTGCGATGTAGGCCTTGATGTGGTGCAAAGGATGGATGTCGTCTAACTTCATGTATTTCCTGCGGTATTTGGTAGGTTTTTCAAAGTATAGCTCATGGTCCGTAGGGACAAACATGTCCCGGCCTTGAGCCGGGATACGCGTGGTACTCCACGCAATTTGTCCGCAAATGCCCCGCATTTGGTATTGATTGACAATTCTGGTATTCTACCCCCTCCATTCTTGGGGGTTTTATGAAGTATTTTTCTCTCGCGCTAGGACCCGATCAGGCCTATTTCCTCATCCAATCCTCTCAGCCTTTAACAGGGGAGACTCAGGCTCGTCTTTATGCCCTCTTGCAGGCGGGCCCTGCGGATTTGGCCAGTTTAAAGGCCCCTTATAGCTGGGTTGTTCCCAGGCTGGGCACGACCTCTCCCTGGTCCTCCAAAGCGACGGAAATCGCCCTGCGCTGCGGTTTTGACTCGATTCTGCGGATTGAAAAGGCCCAGTTTCATGCCAGCTTGAGCCCAGCCTTCGACCGGATGACCCAAAGCGTTATTCTTAATCCCCAAGATCTAGAAACCATTTTTTCCAGCCATGACCCCAAGCCCCTCCAATCGATTAACGATATTCAAGAAGCGAATCGCTCCCTGGGCCTGGCCTTAGCCGAGGACGAAATCGATTATTTAAGTCATGCTTACCAAGCCTTGGGTCGTCAGCCCACCGATGCGGAGCTGATGATGTTTGCTCAAGCCAACTCCGAGCATTGCCGCCATAAAATATTTCGCGCTGACTGGATCATTGATGGGCAGGCGCAAACCCATGCCTTGTTTCCCATGATTAAACAGTCAACGGCCCAACATCCTGAGGGCGTCTTGTCGGCTTATCATGACAATGCTTCGGTGATTACGGGCAGTATCGCTGAACGTTTTTTCGCCCAACCTGAAGGCGAATACACTTTCGTTAAAGAACCGATCGATATCTTAATGAAGGTCGAAACGCATAATCACCCGACGGCCATTGCCCCATTTGAAGGCGCTGCCACCGGTTCTGGGGGCGAGATTCGTGACGAAGGTGCAACAGGGCGAGGGGCCAAACCCAAGGCCGGTTTGGTCGGCTATACCGTCTCGGCATTATTTGAAAACACAACAAGCAAGCCTTCTCATATGTGTTCAGCCCTCGAGATCATGACACGCGCGCCGCTGGGGGCCGCAGCTTACAGCAATGAATTCGGCCGGCCTTCTTTGTGCGGCTATTTCAGAAGTTTTGAATTTGAGCATTACGGTTACCATAAACCCATCATGATCGCCGGCGGATTCGGGAATATCCGTCAGCCCCATGTCGCCAAAAATTCCCTGACCCCTGGAACCAACATCATTGTTTTGGGTGGTCCGGCCATGTTAATTGGCTTGGGCGGGGGTGCGGCTTCTTCTGTGGGCTCGCACAGTGATAATGCCGATCTCGATTTTGCCTCCGTTCAACGCGACAATGCCGAAATGGAGCGACGCGTTCAAGAGGTGATTGATCGTTGCTGGGCTTTAGGCGATAAAAACCCGATTGTCAGCATTCACGACGTGGGTGCGGGTGGCCTGTCGAATGCAATTCCTGAATTATTGAACGATTCGAATTTGGGCGGAATGCTCGATTTGCGCGCGATCCCCAGTGCGGATTCATCTTTATCTCCCATGGAAATTTGGAGCAACGAATCGCAAGAGCGGTACGTGCTCGGTATTCTGCCTGAAAATCTTCCCGCCTTTGAAAAACTTTGCCAACGCGAACGTTGCCCTTACGCCGTGGTGGGGGTGGCGACGGCTGAGCGTCATTTGACTTTGAATGATGCGCAATCAGAGCGTCCGCCGGTGGACATTGACATGGATATTTTATTCGGCAATGCGCCGAAAATGCTTCGGAATGTTCAATCGGTTCAACCCGAGACGACTCCCTTTGGGACCGAGGGCATTGATATGAATCGAGCCTGCGTGGAGGTGCTTGCTCATCCCACGGTCGGCGATAAAACCTTTTTGATTACCATCGGCGATCGCAGTGTCGGTGGTTTAACCGCGCGTGATCAAATGGTCGGCAAATGGCAGGTGCCTGTGGCTGATTGCGCAGTGACCTGCAGCGGTTTTATGTCCTACACCGGCGAAGCCATGAGCATGGGGGAGCGTACCCCCTTAGCGATTTTGAACGCACCTGCCTCTGGTCGCATGGCCGTGGCGGAGGCGATCACGAATATTGCTGCCACTCGCATCGAAAAAATCGGCGACATTAAGCTGTCTGCCAACTGGATGGCGGCTTGCGGTGAACCCGGAGAAGACGCGAAACTCTTTGAAACTGTGAAGGCCGTAGGCCTGGAGTTTTGCCCGGCCTTGGGGATCGCGATTCCCGTCGGCAAAGATTCACTCTCCATGCGCGCAAGCTGGGACAATCAAAAGAAAATTTCTCCTGTTTCTTTGATTGTGTCTGCATTTGCTCCCGTTCTTGATGTGCATAAAACCTTAACCCCGGTCTTGAATACAGCGCTTCCCGACACGGAACTATTATTCATCGATTTGGCCCAGGGCCAGCAGCGCCTGGGGGGCAGCATTCTGGCCCAAACTCAGGGAAAAATGGGCGAGATCACCCCGGATTGTGATGATCCGCAGGTGCTGGTTCATTTCTTCAAGGCCATGCAAAGACTGCTCGATAATCATCAGGTCTTAGCCTACCACGATCGCAGCGATGGCGGCCTTTGGGCTTGTTTGGCCGAGATGGCTTTTGCTTCCCGTTGTGGGCTGAACTTGGATATTTCTGCCTTGGGTGCAGATCCTGTCGCGATCTTATTCAACGAAGAACTGGGCGCGGTCATTCAGATTCAAAAATCTTTGCGTTCCGCGGTATTATCCGTGTTCGCTGATCTGGGTTTGGCCGATTCGATTTATCCTCTGGGTTCTGCGGAGAATTCGGATCAACTCCTCATCAAACATGATTTGCTGCAATGGAAACTCGATCGCAATCTCCTTCATGAAGCGTGGTCGAGCACGAGTTATCGGATTCAAGCGGCTCGCGATAACCCTGTCACCGCGGCGGCGGCCTTTGCGAAAATTTCAGACAAAGAGAACACGGGTTTATTTTCGGCATTCGATTTCGAAAATCCTCGTCCTCCCAAAGCGCCGGAGCAGGGGACGCCTAAACCTCGTGTGGCTATCCTGCGTGAACAAGGCGTCAATGGCCATGTTGAAATGGCTGCCGCCTTCACACTGGCTGGGTTTGAAGCCATCGACGTTCACATGCAAGATTTATTGGACGAGACGCATCATCTCAAGGACTTTTCAGGTCTGGTGGCTTGCGGCGGTTTCTCTTACGGCGATGTCTTGGGTGCAGGGGTCGGTTGGGCTCACACGATTTTATTCAATGATCGATTAAAAGCCCAGTTCACGGCATTTTTTGCGCGCCCTGACACTTTCACCTTAGGGATTTGCAATGGCTGCCAAATGTTATCTCTGTTGAAAGACATTATTCCGGGAGCGAAGGGCTGGTCCAGACTTCAACACAATCAATCAGGGCGTTTTGAAGCTCGTACGGTGATGGTGGAAATTTCTGAATCACCCTCTGTTTTATTGAAGGGGATGCAAGGGGCTCAAATTCCCGTGGTGATCGCACACGGAGAAGGGCAGATCACCGAAGTTCCGTCTTCCGTGGCCATGCGTTACATAGACTCTCAAGGTCACCCCACGCAAGAGTATCCTTACAATCCGAATGGGTCGATCGCGGCGATTGCGGGGCTGTGCAGCGAAG
>CAYMDW010000009.1:0-38203 GCA_964389615.1 uncultured Gammaproteobacteria bacterium
TCATCGTATTTCCTTGGGCGAGGGAGCGAAAGCTTCTTTCGTTGTCTATGCCTTGAATTCATCGATTGGTCGCAGCATGAGTAATCTCATGGTGCAGGCTCAACTCGGTGCCAATTCACATTTAGGTTATTACCTCGCGCAGAATGAAAATCAGGAATCGATTCATATTCACGGGTTTCATGCCGAGCAGGCCAGCGGTTCAACCCTCGACACCTTCTTGATGTCTTTGGGCGCCAAGCTTGCTCGCTTTGATCTCTCGACGGCATACCTAGGGGCGCAAGCCAGCGCGCATATGAATGGTATTTACTCCATTTCCGAGAAGCAACATCTTGATGTCCATTTGAATGCAGATCATGTGGCCACCCACTGCACCACGCATCAAAATGTTCGTGGCATTGCCGATGGCAGTGCAAAAGCCGTGTTCAACGGTCGTGTTTGTGTTCATAAAAATGCAGTTAAATCCTATTCGGAACAATCGAATCATAATTTGCTTTTGAGCTCCACTGCTGAAGTCGACACCAAGCCCGAGCTCGAAATATATAACGACGATGTCAAATGCGCACACGGCGCAACCGTCGGCCAATTGGATCCAGATGCTCTGTTTTATTTAATGGCCAGAGGCATTCCAAAACATGAAGCGATGGCCATCCTCCGTCAGGCTTTTCTCGAACAGCAATTTGATGCGATTCAAGACGAACAGGTAAAGACGGTTTTTAAAGAATATTATGAGGCCAGGCGATGACAGAGCTTTACGATCTGAAAAAAGTAAGAGCGATGTTTCCTGCCCTGAATCAGCAGGTGTATGGCAAGCCGCTGGTCTATCTGGATAATGCGGCGACTACGCAAAAGCCCAGCACAGTGATCGAAGCGGTCAACTACTTCTATAAACATGATAATGCGAATGTGCATCGGGGAGTTCATGCGCTCAGTATGCGTGCGGACAAGGCCTATGAAACGGTTCGTGACAAGGTCGCTGAATTCATTCATGCAGGTTCTCGTACTGAAATTATCTTCACGCGTGGGACAACAGAGTCAATTAACCTGGTCGCAAACAGTCTGGGTGAGATTCATGTTCACGAGGGCGACGAAATCATTATTTCTGGCATGGAGCATCACGCCAATATTGTTCCCTGGCAAATGCTCTGTGAGCGTAAAAAAGCGGTTCTCCGTGTAGTGCCCGTCCTCGACGATGGCAGTTTGGATATGGACTCTTTCAAGAGTCTGCTGACGGACAAGACTAAACTAGTCTCTGTCACTCATGTGTCCAATGCCCTAGGTACGATCAACCCAATCCAGGAGATCATTGAGCTGGCGCATGGGGCAGGGGCCCTTGTTTTGATCGACGCGGCTCAATCCATTCATCACCTGCCCATCGACGTGAAGGCCTTGGATTGCGACTTTTTAGTCTTCTCTGGTCATAAAATGTACGGGCCCACTGGGGTAGGTATTTTGTATGGGAAGAAAAGCTTGCTCAATGCAATGCCTCCCTATCAGGGCGGTGGAGACATGATCTTTGAGGTGAGTTTTGAGAAAACAACCTACAATGCCCTGCCATTCAAATTTGAGGCGGGCACACCGAATATTGCAGGGGTGATTGGGCTGGGTGCAGCGATCGATTTCTTGAATTCCTTGGGGATGCAGGCGATTGCTGACTACGAATCCCAATTAACCGATTACTTATTTTCTTCTTTAGAGGCTATCGAAGGTCTAACACTGTATAGCCGAGCGCCCAATCGTACGGGGGTCGCTTCTTTTACCCTCGAAGGCATTCATGCCCACGACATCGCGACCATCTTGGATCGCAACGGTGTTGCGGTGCGCGCAGGCCATCATTGTGCCATGCCCTTGATGAAACGCTTCGACGTTCCTGCAACGGCCCGTGCTTCTCTTGCTCTTTACAACAGTGTCGAAGACATCGATACCTTAGTCGCTGCGATCGATGCAACCATGAAGGTGTTTACTCATGAATGAACTTCGAGATCTTTATCAAGATGTGATCATTGATCACGGTCGACGTCCCCGAAACTTCGGGATGATCGAAAATTCGTCCGCCAAGGCTTATGGCAAAAACCCGCTGTGTGGCGATCAGATCATGGTCTACATGAATATTCATGAGGGCCTGATCACTGAAATCAAATTTGACGGGCAAGGCTGTGCGATTTGTACAGCCTCGGCCTCCTTGATGACAGAACATCTCAAGGGAAAAACTGTCTACATGGCCCGGCATTTATTCGAAACCTTTCATCGATTGATTACCGAAGATGGTTTCGCAGTGAATGACGATAGCCTCGGCAAATTAATTATTCTTTCGGGTGTGGCAGAATATCCGGCCCGCGTGAAATGCGCGACCCTGGCCTGGCATACGCTACTGAATGCCCTTGAACACAATGAAGCAGTTGCGACCACGGAGTAATCATGAACGGCACACTGACCCAGGTTTTAGAAGATTGTGATGCACTGTTGGTGCCTAATGCCATTCCCGTGACCCTGCGTGCGGGCGAGCAAATCATGATTATTCAAGCGATTGGCGGTTCTTATACCATATCAGTTCATGGCAACATGGCGCGTGTCGATGCGAAACATGCGGCCGCGCTGGGTCTCGATGAACACATGATCGCAGCCAATAGTTATGCAATCCCCGAACGCCTCGATGAAGAAGCGATTTGGGAAGTCTTGTCGACCTGTTACGATCCTGAAATTCCCGTGAATATTGTTGAGCTAGGCTTGATTTATCAAGTGGAATTCAAAGAATCTACGATCGCGATTCAAATGACCTTGACCGCCGCGGGCTGTGGCATGGGACCCGTCTTGGTTCAAGACGTTCAAGATCGTCTTAAACAGCTCCCAGGCATCGAACAGGTTAACGTGGAATTGGTCTTCGACCCGCCTTGGAACCAAGGCCTGATGTCTGAAGCGGCTAAACTGCAATTAGGAATGTTGTAATGAGTAAATGGCTTGATATTTGCCCAGAAACCGAATTAAGTGCTGAGGGCAATCGCAAAATATTTGATCTGGGCGATAATCATATTATGATCGCCCGTCACCAAGGCGAGCTTTATGCGGTTGAGAGCATGTGCTCTCATGCCATGTTCGAATTAGATGAGGGCGATATTTCCAACTGTTCGATTTCTTGCCCACTTCACGGCGCACATTTTTGCTTAAAAACAGGTGAGCCACTTAAAGGACCGGCGCTTGAGCCGATTGCCACCTACACAGTGCGCATACACAATGGAATGATTCAATTACAGGACGGTTAATATGACTGAATCGGTAGAGCATCTCAAGCATCTGGGCGATTGTTTCATCCCCGTGCGATGGACTGATCTGGATACTTATGCGCACGTGAATAATGCCAAACATTTTGAGTACCTCACGGAAGGGCGTGCCATCATTCTTCAGCGAGTCATCAAACCTGTGGATGATATTCAGGTTTTTATGGTGCGCGCAGAGTGCAGTTACTTAAAACCCATTGATTACCCTAATAATCTCAAGCTGAAACATTATCTGAAAGAAATCGGGCGTACGAGCTTTATTATACTCTGCGATCTCTATTCTGAAGATGAAAGCGTTCACTTCGCGCGAACGGAGTGCAGACTCGTTTGCGTCGACTCTCAAACGCAAAGGCCGATTCGCGTGCCGGATTCCTTGCGTGACATATTTGTTTCATGATAGATTTGTTTCGGACTCATTTCGAAATCTCCCTAAAACATAAGGATATGTTTCATGATACACACGCCTCGTTCTCTGTCAGTCATCGCCCTTGCCAGCTTGCTTGCTAGTTTTGCCGCTCATGCGAATAAGGGGGCTCCATACGTGCCCACCCAAACAAAAGCCAGTGATGCCAATTTCTTTATTACCGCTGGCGCCACTTACCTTGAGCCCAGTTTTAATGGCCTTGATTATGCCTATTTGTACGAAGGGACATCTGCTGGATTTGCTACCCAAGGTGAAACAGTAGAGCCAGGCTTTGATTGGGGTTATTTCATTCAGGCCGGCTATCGTATCGGCGCACATTATGATATTCAGGCCAGTTGGGCGCAATTTAATTCGAGTTTGAGTGATTCAGTCATTGCCTCTGAACTTCTGGCGGGTAATTTTTATGCACTCCCAGTGGGTGATGCAGCGCATTCAAGCCAACAACTGGATTACTCAGTCTTTGATGCGAATTTAGGTCAGTACCATAATATTACTGAAATGCTTCGCGCCCGTATTTTCGCTGGGATTCGTTACGCCAAGATAGATGCAGAGATTAATAATTATTATTCTGCGGGCGGCGTTGAATATTCCATTGAAGATTATGATTCATCGTTCAGTGGCGTCGGTCCTGAGGTCGGAATGGATCTCGAATATAAAATTTGCGACACATTCGGTGTGGTTGGTCATCTCAGTGGTGCATTTTTAGTGGGTACGCAGGATGCGAGCTTGGATACGACGATCACCTCCAGCATTCTTTCTTATGAGGCTGATAGTATTGTTAGACTGGTGCCTGGCTTGGATGCTAAATTAGGTCTGAACTGGAATGTGCCTTATTCTTTCGAAAGCGTAGGCTTTGGAATAGAAGCCGGTTATCAAGTTGCCTATTATTGGGATGCTGTTGACCAGCTTGATACGGAAATTGCCCCGGCTCCTGAACAACATGCGGACCATGGCTACACGAACTACGGAAACATGGGACCCTACATGAATTTCACGGCGATGTTCTAAGTTTTTCGTGAGTGATGGGCGGATGAGCCGGAGTAGCCCCGGACTTGCATCCGGGGCTCTAATCCGCCCTCTTTACAATCGCCCACTCATACAAACAGCCTTACGACTTGTATCAGCGAATAATCGTATTTTCCCTCAAATTTATTGTAAACAGGGTAAAGTTTGTACCCTTGCGTTTGTTGTAACTCCGACAAAATTTTCTTAAAATCGTTTTTCGGAATCTCATTTTTTATTTGTTCCAGTAAATCAGGTGTCAGCAGTTTTTGCCCTCTGAGTTTTTCCACATGGCTGACAATCGTGCCCACCGTTAATCCACGTTTTTCGGCAATCATCTCAATCGAGGGATGTTCTTGAAGCAGGTCTAAGGTGATTTCATGGCTCGGTTTTTCGGATTTTTTCTTCCTGCCATTTCGTTCTTTATCGGGCGATTTCGTTTTATCGCCTTCGAACCGCTGAGTAAGCGTTTGTTTATGCAGAGTCGCTTTTTCAGTCTCGGAAAGCGCTTGTAAATAGTCCAGCGCCTCCTCAGAGTTTTTTCTGAATTCATGATCCTGAAGAAGAATTTTAGGATGAACCGTGAGCGCCATTTCATTCAGATTCATGAGCTTGAGTCCCTTCAGTGTTCGGACGCGAGATAAGGCTACGTAGCCCATCCCTGGTTCGAAGGCATCGCCCAGATCGATCTCTGCAGCATCCAGTGTCATCCCTTGGCTTTTATGAATAGTGATGGCCCACGCCAGACGGAGTGGAATTTGTGAAAGCGTCGCTTTAATCACCCCATTGTCCTCAAACTTCCATTCTTCCGGTTCAGCGGTAATGATTTTATGATCGTAAGTTTTAACCTGTGGCCAGCCGTCTAATTTGTCAAAGCCAACCACTGTGCATCGGGTTCCATTGACGTACCGACCGAGGAGATCGTTTTTGATGAACATGACCTGCGCGCCGACTTTTAATTTTAATTCGTCCAATGCGAGGCAGCTTTTTTTGAGGCTTTCGACTTGCCGGGGAGTTTTTCGAGCTCTTGTTCGTTGATTGCATCGACGTTGATATTTCGGGTATACAATTTTGTCGCCTGGGTCGCGCCCTCGGGCTCCTTTTTGTACCGTGTGCGCAAGGGGACTTTGGTATGCTCTCCGGCTGTTCCGCTTCGAATATCATTTAAGACAGTGAGCAGGGGATCAGACCCTTGCCGATGTTGCTCGCTCAAGTAGCAGACCTTGAAATCAGCCTGTGACCAAGCGACTCCTTCGAAAGCGAACCGTGTGTTCTCTCTTGAAGCGCCCGATGAGACAGGAGGGAGCTGAAAAAAATCGCCACACAAAATGACTTGCATGCCGCCAAAGGGAAGGTCTTTATCTAAAATAAAACGCGCGGCCGCATCGACCATGTCGAGCTGATGGCTGTGAAGCATGGATATCTCATCAATGATCAGTACCTTTGTTTTCTTGTAATTGCGCTTGATTCGGGCCGTTGTTTTGAGGTTTTCTAAATCCTTTTGAGAGAGAGAATCTTTGACCCCGATCCCTGACCACGAGTGGAGAGTGACCCCCTGCAAATGCGTGGCGGCTATCCCTGTCGATGCGGTGATCGCGACAACGACATTATTTTCTTTCAGATAATCAATGTATTGATTTAAGAGGTAGGTTTTACCGGAACCAGCTGCTCCTGTGAGAAAAACATTGTGACCGGCTTTGAGTATATCTAAGGCTTCGTTTTGCTGCATAGTGAATTCTTCTTGTTGTTTCGCATGGGTGAATATTAACATAAAATTTTGCGGTTCGTCATGCTGTTGTATTTTTTGATGTATAATTGAGGACTATGGACATGAGCGCAGCGCATCTATATCTTATCGATATGAGCTACTGATTAAGAACCAAGTCCCTGCCCATGTGAAGTAATTCCGCACTCGTGATATATCGATTGACCAACAATACAACACCGACCTCTTCGTCAGGGATGACCCCGATGTAGGAACGAAATCCGCCTGAAGCTCCCGTTTTTTCCATCAGAGCATTCCCATTGAAGGTGGGGTTGCTGAAGTTGAGTGTGACAGGGTGAGGGCCGCTTTTAGGTTTGAGGTTCAGTAGCTTGGTCTTGTTCTTAATCGGATCGGGATGTATTACCCAGGCTAACCCTTGCTGAAATCTTGAGGTTTTAATAAAGGGCGTTTGGGTCAACTTCATGGCCTCGGCGAGATAGGGTGGGGTGCCGGGGAGACGGAGAGCGGCCTTTAAAAAGAGCGACATGTCGTAGCCAGAGGATTTCAGCGATCCTGTCGCAGGGAAAATCCAGTCACTGTTGGGGGGCGAAAGCCAAATTTTCATATTGCGTCGAGGCGCGGGCTTTCCGGCAGTATTGTAACCTTGTGCATAAAATTTCATTAAATGATCGGGGACGAGGGCGCCGCTGGAATGCATGCCTAAGGGATTCAATATTTTTTCTGAATATAATTCGTAAATTGTTTTTTGGGTGTGTTTCTCTAATAAAAAGCCTACCAATCCGATATTGATATTAGAGTAAAGCCACTGAGTTCCAACGGGGGAGGGATTTTTCCATTTTGAAAAGAAATTGGATAATTTCTTTTTTGAATTCACTGATTTTGGGGCGTTGAAGGGAAGCCCAGAGGTGTGCGTCGCAAGATTTTCTACGGTGATCTCTTTGAGTTTGTTTTGTTGAGTCGCCGGGAGGTCGGTCATGTAGTTGGGAACGGTGTCTGTGAGTTTCATCGTGCCCGCAATGATTTCTTCGGCAAGGAGAACAGCCGTCAATATTTTGGTGATGGACGCAATTTCAAAAATCGTGTCTTTGGTGACCGGGATTTTTTTCTCTTGATCGGCATACCCATAATAATAAGATTTCATTTGGCCGTGAGAATAAATCTCAATGGCGGCCCCGGGAACCCCGTTCCGCTTGAGCCATTTGTTCACCTTATCGTCCATTTTTTTATCAGCATGCGCCGTGAGCATGACCATGGATAAGATAAAAATGAAGAAATTATGAACGAATTTTCTCGAGAGCATGCGACTATTCCGAACAAAATCAGAGTATAGCTGATGCATCTCCAATATGCACATACCCACGTTGTTTTGCCAGTTCCATTTGCTTGGCTCGTTCAGCAGCACGGGCTCGGTTTTCTTCTGTTTGTTTGTCAAAACAATGAGGGCAGCTGATGTCTTCGATGTAGTGATCGGATTGTTTATCCGCTTCACTGACCGGATGACGACAGGCGTGGCACATGTCGTAATGGCCTTTCGCCAGGTGATGGTCAACGGTCACGCGGTTATCGAAGACAAAACATTCGCCTTCCCAGACGGAGTTTTCAGGGGGGACTTCTTCGAGGTATTTCAAAATTCCGCCTTCCAGGTGATACACCTCTTCAAACCCTTGTTGAAGCATGTAACTAGAAGCTTTTTCGCAACGAATGCCTCCCGTGCAGAACATGGCCACTTTTTTATGCTTGGAAGGATCAAGGTTGTTAGCGACGAATTCAGGGAATTCACGGAAATTGACAGTATTTGGATTGACTGCATTCTTAAAAGTGCCCACATCGTACTCATAAATATTGCGGGTATCGAGCAGAATGACCTCAGGATCAGCCAATAAAGCATTCCAATCGTGGGGCTTGACGTAGGTGCCCACCACTTGGGTTGGGTCGGCTTCGGGTTTGCCGAGTGTGACGATTTCATGCTTGATTTTGACCTTCATGCGGTAGAAGGGGTGTGTTTCTTCATAGGATTCTTTGGCCGACATGCCCTCAAAACGTTGATCTGCCCGAAAAAAGGCTAAAAATGCATCGATGCCTTCTCGGGGTCCGGCGATCGTCCCATTGATCCCTTCATGAGCCAGCAAAACCGTCCCTTTGATGCCATGCGCTTGGCAGAGTTCAAGAATAGGGCGCTTGAGTTTGCTGGGTTTTTCTAAGGTGGTGAACTTATAAAAAGCAAGGACGACGATTGGATGCATAGCAGACCTGTCAATTGGGTTGAATTATCCGGCAATTATATAACATTCCTGCTAATTTTCGCTAATTTTCTTAGGGTAATCCCCCCTGAAAATGTCCTTGTGCCTCAAGTGTTTCGTGTTTGATAAGCCACTGTTTGCGATGAACCCCTCCGGCATAGCCTCCCAGCTTCCCGTTACTCTGGATGATGCGGTGGCAGGGAATCACAATAGCGATCGGGTTGGCAGCATTCGCATTAGCCACAGCGCGAGCCGCTCCTTTGTTCCCTATGCTCAGTGCCTGTTCCCCATAGCTCCGGGTTTCGCCATAGGGGATTTCTTCGAGTATCTTCCATACCTCTTTCTGAAAAGAACTCCCTATCAGCCGAAGCGGTGTTTCAAACTGTTTTAAATCGCCATTGAAGTAGTCTTGGAGCTCACGTTCAATTGAGATAAGGGGCGCGGTGCTTCCAGAGGTAATGCTTGATTTGGTTTTAATGCGCAATTTTTCAAGTTTTTTTTCAAGGTTTCGTCTGTCGGTAAATTCTAAAAGCAGTAATGCTTCTTCATCTGAGACCGCCAGCATGGGGCCAAGAGGGGTATTTATCTGGGAGGTTTTTAAGAGAGTTGAGTCGTTGCCAATCATCAAAGTGAGTGCGTTCTTTTTTGTTCATGGGAATGCCTGTTTTTTTTATTATGAGGACCATACTAACATAGTTTTAAAACTCCTGTAAACTAGACTGTTCGGGTGGTAAAAAAGGGTGTAGAATCTTTTATATGTTTAAACCATTATCAGTTTTTATCGGTCTTCGATACGTCCGTGCCAAACGGCGCAATCATTTTATTTCATTCATCTCTTTGCTGTCTATGCTCGGTATTGGCTTGGGCGTCGCGGTCTTGATCACCGTGCTCTCGGTCATGAATGGTTTTGACAAAGAACTCAAAGATCGTATTTTGGGCATGATGCCACATGTTCTGCTCAGGGGCTATGAGGGCGAAATTGATTCATGGGAATCGGTGCGAGAGTCTTTGGCGAAAGAATCTGGCGTCGCTCAGGTCACTCCATTTGTTGAAACTCAGGGCATGCTCAGTACCCCTGGGGTGACGCGTTTTGTTTCAGTCAGTGGTATCGACAGTGCCTATGAAGGGCCGCATTCTTATCTCGGCGACCATATGGTTTACGGTCGTCTTGAGGATCTCAAGGCCGGGTCTTATTCTATTATTCTGGGCGCCTCCTTGGCGCGGGGTCTGAATGTCACCTTGGGTGATACAGTGACCCTCGCGATTCCTGAGGCCTCACTCACGCCCGCCGGTTTGGTGCCACGGTTCAAACGCTTCACCGTTGCAGGCATTTTTCAAGTGGATTACGATTACGACGCTGCTTTTGCCTACATCAACATGCGAGATGCGCAAAAACTGATGCGCTACACAGACGGTGTGACCGGGCTCAATATTAAACTCGATAATATCTACGAGGCACCGGCCTTTGCCCGTGTGCACAATCTTGAACTGCAGGATAATTATCGTTTGTACGATTGGACTGTTTTAAACGGTACTTTTTTCGAGGCGGTTAAGCTCGAAAAAACCATGATGTTCATCATTTTAATGCTGATTATCGCGATTGCTGCCTTTAATATCCTGTCCATGCTCGTGATGGTCGTGACCGATAAGCAGGCCGACATCGCTATCTTGCGGACCATGGGTGCGACCCCCGCAACTGTCATGCGTCTATTCATGGTGCAAGGAAGTTTAATTGGGGTTGTGGGCACCACAATAGGCTTGGTTCTCGGCGTCTTGATGGCCTTGAACGTCACTGAAGGCGTTAAACTGCTCGAAAGCTTGTTGAAAGTTCGATTTTTATCCTCGGACGTTTATTACATCAGCTTTTTGCCCTCTGATCTGCAATGGCAGGACGTCTTAGTCGTCGCCTTGATTGCCTTATCGATGAGTTTTTTCGCCACGCTTTACCCATCATGGCGCGCTTCAAAAATTCACCCTGCGGAGGCCTTGCGCTATGAGTGAGTTTGTTTTACAGGCCGTGAATTTATCCAAATCCTTCAAAGAAGCAGGGCGCGAGTTAACCGTCTTAAATTCCGTGAATTTTACGATTGCCAAGGGTGAAACCGTCGCGATTGCAGGCGCTTCAGGCTCAGGCAAATCCACCTTGTTGCATTGTTTGGGGGGCCTCGATATCTTGACTCAGGGTCAAGTATTGTGGGGAACCCAAGACATCATGAGGCTTTCTGAAAACGAACGTTGTGCGCAACGTAATCGTCAGCTCGGTTTTGTGTATCAATTTCACCATTTATTAAATGAATTCACTGCCCTTGAAAATGTCGCCATTCCGCTGTTAATTGCGAACAAATCTGTCGAAGAAGCGCGTGAATTGGCCAATGCCATGCTTAAAGAAGTAGGGCTGTCAGGGCGTGTGATGCATAAACCCGGTGAGCTTTCTGGCGGTGAACGGCAGCGCGTTGCCTTAGCGCGGGCCTTAGTCACTCGCCCCCAATGCATTTTGGCGGATGAACCGACGGGTAATCTTGACCGCAAAACTGCAGAAACTGTGGTTGATCTTCTCCTTAAACTCAATGAAATTCATGGGACGAGTATGGTCGTTGTCACTCATGATCCCGCCATCGTCGCCAAGATGGGGCGCCAGCTTTATCTTTGCGATGGGGTCTTGGCGTAGGGTCTTATCCTAAACTGACAGAACTTCTCAGGTAATATCGGGTCTGCTTGTGAGGTGTTGTTTCTTCTTTGGGTTGGTCATGAGGGCTCGTGGACCGATACAACCCTCGCATCGCGCCTAGGGTGGCGCCTACTGCCGTTCCTGCGATAGCGCCTGCTGCCGCCCCAGTGAAAGGGACGAGTAAAAAAGAGAGGAGATGATTGGGGGCAACGATACTGAGTATCATGCGTTGATGCTCATCAGGGTCGTCCGTCAATGAAAAAATTGCTAAGGCGTATAGCCCAGTGAGACTGTAGCTAACCGCCCCATATGCAAGCCCGTGGCTCATGCCCTGGGAGGCGCCTTCCACGGTTGATTCAATCCAGCGATACATACTTAACCTCCTCGCGTGATACATAATGAAATGATAGCGCAGTCATGATCATTCCTATACAAATATTTACAAATATTCTATTGTTATTTAAGGATGCTATATAGGATGTAATCTTATGTTCAAATTTGTTGGTCTTTGTTTATTACTGTCTACTTTTATGGCTTATGCCTTAGATGGCCCTAAGCTTCCTGAAAAACTCAACTATGAATTGATCTACTTCAATGATTTTACAAAACCTCCTGCACCCAATGAATGGATCATGGAGGGGCCCAGTATTTTGGAGTTTGGTAAAAATGGGATGACGATGCGGAGCCTTTTCTATGATGATTTCATGAAGGAATGGCTCGCCATGCCCGAGGAAGAACGCCTGAGCCTAGGCAGTGCGGGCATTAATGCCATGATGTACGAGATCGCCTTGGTGCTTGATCCGGTGCATGCAGAACAAGCCATGACGGATGAGGGGTTTAAGGGGGGGCATAATGTGTATTGGCTGAATCAATGGCTCCCGGAAAATTTTATGATCACTTACGATTTCTTGAATGTTTCTCCTGCGGGCTTGTACATCAATTTCTTTTCAGCACAGGCCAAGGGAGAATCGATTTTCAGTCCTTGGCTTGAACCTCGTATCGGTGTGTTTGAACAATACACCCAGGGTGATATTGGCAGTTACCATATTTCCTACGGGGCACGTTACGATGGAAATGTTCGAGGCACTTCTCATTTAAGAGTGAATCCTAATGAACCTGATATTCTGGTCGAGGTCACTGATATTATCGGGTATGCTCCTTACGAGCGCCATAAAATTCAGCTCGTAAAATGGAAGAATGAGATCCATTTCACGGTGGATGGGATCCCCTCGATTATTTACAAAGACGCTTTTTCAACTCCAGGATTCTTTGGCTTGCGACAAATGAGTACAAGCAAAGGAGTCTATAAAAATCTTGCTATCTATGAGTTAGTCTCGAGAACTGAATGAGGGTTTCGGAGTAAACATCATGTGGGCGGATAGTCATGAGTACATGCCTTAATCCGCCCTCACGAAGACTTCACGAATTCCCCGGACGATGATTGTTTGAGTTCGAAGATTCGTCTTGATTATTCGTTCTTCGATTAAACATCTGTGAGAATAGCTGAGGGAGGCGAGTTCCCTGCCTTCTATTCATTTCATTTTTAATCAGAGTGTATGAGGGGGAGCCTCGTGTTGCAAAGCTCAAAGCGTTCAGGTTCGTTTTGAACAGAGAAAAATTGAACAAGGTGAAATCCCCTTGTGTGGTGGGAGAGACATCGGCCCCATGATCGATGAGGTATCGGACGGAGTCTGAACTGTTGATCTTCGCAGCGAACATCAGAGGCGTCATATTGCTTCGGATCGCTTTATTCACCTCAGCGCCCGCTTCCACGAGGATTTCAACAATCTGGTGTCGTTTATCTAAGTCCTCAGGCTTGGAGAGGGCATAGACAAGTGGGGTGACTCCATTCTCGTCCACTTGATTAGGATCATGGCCATGTTGAATTAATACTCGGGTCGCCTCTTCGTGCGCGTTGGCTGCAGCATAAGACAAAGGTGGATTGTCTTGCGAGGGCTGGGAGCCTTTTCTGATGAGGCATTCTAGCATTTGAACCTGATTGATCGACGCGGCGATTGACATGATATGGGTATCGTATTCATCATGAGTGTTCAGATCAGCGCCTTTGTTCAACAGCATTTCGAAAAGCGCGAAATTTCCATTCCGTGCAGACATCGTCAGTAGGGAATAGCCTTCGTACTTGAAGTTCGGGTTGAATTGGACATGATCCTTGAGTAAACTCAATACCAGATCATCTTTCCCGCTCTCACAGGCCTGCATCAAGACGTTATCGCTGATCTCGGTTGCATGCGTGACAAGTAACCCCAATATATCCACATCTCTGAATTCGATCGCCTCTAGGAGCATGGTTTCTGTCACTGGAATGTTTGTCTGAAGCATTTTCTGAACGCAATCGAATTTTGATAATCGAATGGCGAGAATCATGTCCGATTCACTCACAGTGGCTCCTCGATCGATCAGCTCATAGACCACTTCGTTGGAAGAGTGAATGATTGCCACGGTCAAGGGTTTTCTTCTATAGCGGATTGTGTGAAAAAGTCCGAGTGACCGGGCTTGGAATCTGTGAACCTCCTCAGGTCCTTCAGCATTTATATTGATCTGATGTTCGATGAAAAGCTTCACTATTTCTAGGGATTTGAATACGACCGCAAACATGAAAATTCGATTTTTTAGATTCGTGTCAACTGCGGAGTTTTCCAATAAACGACGTGTCACCACAGGGTTATCATGCAAGACGGCAAAGTAAAGAGGGCTTTCGTCATCACGATCACCCCGGGGTGTCATCGCCTCGATTTCAATCAAGTAGCACGCAAGATCTGTCAGTTTATTCAGTAAGGCGAAATTGAATGGGGTAAGGTGGTTGTTGTGGAAATATTCATTTGCACTGTTGCGCACTAGTATCTTCGCTTCTTCGGTTCTTTCTTGCAGTTGTTTACGCATGAGAGGGTTCGCTAGAGCCTCTTCCAAATCTTGTATGACCTTTCTGACGATCTCCTCACTGCCTTGGGTGAGCGATGCCTCAAGGATCAATTTGAACACCTTTATCAACGAAGTCGCATGATAGGTGAGGGCTCTGAAAGTTTCTTCGTAAAGAGCCCGCGTGTCCTCGCAGGTGCTGGGGATTTTGGTTTTTGGAAAATCGCGATTCAGATAAAATTGCCAAAGGTTGTTTTCTTTTTGATTGAGAATCGCATGGTGACGTTTGTTCGTTTGCGAAAAAGCGATCGCTTCACGAACACTCATTTGTTGGAGCATCAAGACTATCAGCTCAGTCGGGTAATCCTGGAAATGGCTCTCTTCTTTCCTGTTGTCAAGCTGTGTCGTTGCATCTTTCATGGAGGTTCTCACTTATGCATGAAAGGGCGAGGACTCTGCTGAGAGTCTCCCCTTTGATTAGATGTACTGCTGCGTGGATTTGATGAAAAAAACCACGTCAATCGGCTCGGGTTTAACTCATCCATTTTTCTTTTAATGAGATGATATTCTTTTGAAGAAGCTTTGGTAAAATCCAAGGCAGTCATTTCTCGGGTGAAGAATTTGGTGCCAAAAAGTGTCACATCATTGCGACTGCGGACAAATGGATCCGCGCCTTTTTGAATTAAATATTCCACTGCATCGCAAGAGCCCATCCCCGCCGCGAGCATCAGGGGGGTATGATTACTTTCGAGACGGGCATTGATATCTGCACCTGCATCGACCAACATTTTTAGGATACGGACTCGTTGCGGTTCTTTTTGGGGTGAATTGAGCGCGAGATGAATAGCGCATAATTGGGCTTCATCTGGCTTATTGACATCGTGTTTGTACTCGATCAGAAGCTCAACCATCGTGTCGTGTCCCAGATTAGCGGCTTCGCAGAGAGGTGATTGAACAGGGTGGGGCTGCACGCCCTTGTCTATCAGTGTTTTTACAACATCGACGAGGTTCAATTGAGCCGCTCGCGATAAAATATGGAACCCACTCTTGTCGCAGACATCTAATTTAGCCCCTTTTTTTACTAAGAGTTGGAATAGGTTAAGATACGCCCCGCTGACGGCTTTGAAAATGAGGGGCGTGCCATCCATAACAAAATTAGGATTGAAATCAAGCCGATCAATCAAGAATGCAAGGAATATACTTTCTTTTCCAGAGGCCATCGCTTGCTTGAGCACCTCGTCGCTCACCTTGTCAATTTTTGAGATCAGAATCTCTAATATTTCTACATTTTTACATTTGATCGCTGCAATCAGAAGTCTGTCACTCACCGGCAATCCAGCATTCACCAGCGCTTTAACGACGTTGGCTCTCTCTGTTTGAATGGCCATTACCATGGCGGATTCATTGATCTCCGCTCCTCGATTCATCAATTCGAAGACGACTTCGGAAGAGGAATTATTTATTGCCACATTGAGCGGATCAGAGGTATAGGTGATGTATTGTTCTGTTCTAATCTGGTCTGGAGGAGATCTCAGAAGTTCTGTGATCGATTCCCCCGTGTGACTCAAGGCCACTCCATTCTCAATGAAGGTCTGCACCACTTCTAGTCTGTCATCTTTGATCGCGTGTTTAAATTGTTCATTTTTTTCATCAACACTGATGCTTGGGTGTTTCAATAATGCAGAGACAATTTCGGGAGTCCTGTACCAAACGGCCAAATAGAGTGGGGTTTGACCCGTACTCGTTTGGGTGTTTATGTAGGCATTGATTTCAATCAGATAAAGGGCGAGATCGATTCTTTGGTTTCGAATGGCAAGGGTGAGTGGATTCAGGCCGGGTTCATCTAAATGGCTATGGAGTTCATTTCGCACATAGGCGGTGACTTCTTGTATTTTAGTCTCAAGCTGGGGGGATTTATCTGCGAGCAAAATGCACTCTTCTAATTCAGTGATAAATTTTTTGATTTGAACCCTCGTATCCGTCCTGCCTCGCTCCTGATGAACCATGTTTAAAATTTTAATTAAGGTCGTGCCGTGGTAATGGACGTTTTTGTAAGTTATTTTGTAAAGAGCCTGATAGGTAATGCCTGGACTGACCTGATAAGCTGTGGGGAAATCCCGCTTTAAATAAAATGCCCAGAGTTTATTTTCTGATTCATTGAGGATTTTATGCAAACGTTTATTGGATTGAGAAAATGCAAGCGCATCACGAACACTCATCCTTCTGTACATCATGACGATGAATTCAGTCGGTAAGTTGCTGATAATATCAGGCGAACTTACCGCATTTTCGGTGAGAGTCGTGACGTCTTTCATGGGGGCACCTCAATGGATTACAGACCCCCATTATACCTAAACCGCTGAAAATGTCAACCAGCTAGCTGAATTATTCTGCAAATAAAGAAACGATATAAATCAATTGGTTATCGCTACGCTCAAAAAAACAGCACAAAAGCCAGTGTATGAATATCCAATCCCTGGTTTGGCATTGAAAATCCTGCGTTCGAATAATGATAATAGCGGTAAATTAATTGAACCGGCCGATCCGTGCCGAAGTTAACTCCAGCGCCAAATTTGTCTTCAAAGGCCCAGTGATTCCCGAAATCCCGTTTGCCTAATTCGGTTTCGGATAAATATGCTGGGCCGATCCCGAATTCAAAAAAAAGCGCATTACGCGTTTTATCGACGGGTCCGACCCAAAATTGAAAGACCTCGCTGCCAGACAAAATCCAGAGATGATCGTTGCCGCCCTCGTGATGCGAAAAGGCACTCCATTCGCCTACTCCAGCTTCCCAATACCCCGTCACCGTGATGGGGAATTGTTGAAGCCATTTCACGTTCCAATCCCATCGTGGGGCGATTCTCCACCCACGTCGATTCGTGCTGTCTCCCCAGAGTCCACCTGTGAAGGTAATTCCATCCATCTGCATGAAATGATCATTTGCAGCGAGGGTGAGTGGAGTTGAGGAGAGTAAGATCATGAATATCAATAATAACCAGGGCACAGCGACTTCCTTTTGACTGTCATCCCATGGTTATATCATAGAATTATTTTCTTTGCTTGCGATTGAGCCAGCGACGCGATACACTGAACCGCCAAAAAAGAAGAACAGAATAATAACTTAATACAGCAGTCACGCTCGCAACCACAAATGAACCCACAAACAGCGGAAGCCAGATTCGGCCCATTTCATGCGCCAGGTAGGCGAGGGTCCATGTTTGGCTGAAGTCGGATCGTGGGATTGATAAGATAAGCAGGCCCACTCTGTATTGAAAATAATAAATAGGAATCGCCGTGATGGGATTGGTAATCCAAACAAGAACAACACTGATGAATAAATTCGCTCTAAAAAATATGGCCAGTGTTCCGCTGATCAACATTTGCGCGGACATCAGGGGGAGCATCCCGATAAACATACCGATGGCACAGGCTCTGGCGACCGAGTAACGGGTAAGAGACCAAATTTCAGGGCGATCAAAAACGTGCCTGAACGACTGAAGGTATTTGAGCTCTTTGGCCTTGTTGCGCGTAGGCAACCATTCTTTGAGTAGTTTTCTTGACATGCTATACCAATTCTATCTACTTGCATTCATTATAGGCGTAATTTTCGCCTACGAGCGTTCGAGTATGCCAACGTCGGCGGAAGTTATTTTTCTGATTTCCTTGGCCTTCGTTTTGGCTTTGTTTAAACCCTTGGGACGTTGTGCGACGGCTGGGATTTGTGGATTTCTCCTCGTTTTTCTGGCTGCATCTTACCATCAAACTAAGCGCTTAGCACCTGAATTATGGCAGGTACCTCAGGAAATACAAATTTCTGTTGAGGCCCATTCCCTGGTGAGCAGTTATGCACACCAGTATCGGGTTCACAGCCGGCTCCTGAATCAATCCTTTCAGCTGTCGCACTATGTGATTCCCCAAGCACTGAGGCCCGGTGCTTGTTACGAATTGACCGTGAAACTCAAACCGCGCCATGCCTTAGGTAACCCAAACACGGCCCATCATGCAAAAAATCAATGGGTCAACAGAGAATTTATTCAGGGCTATATAGATAATAAAAAAGAAATTCGACCCATTCCTTGTGAGGTGACTTGGTTTTCCCTCACAGAATTTCGGCAAAAGATCAAACAATTCATCGATCATGCGGATTTGAGTGAGACAGCGAATACGATGATCACCGCCTTAGTCCTTGGAGAGCGGGAGGGGTTAACGGATCAGAATTGGGATATTTTACAAAAAACCGGGACAGCCCATTTGCTGGCCATCTCAGGGCTGCATATTGGGTTGGTCTATGCGGGGGTGCTCTGGTTATTGCAATGGGCCCTGCGGCCGATGAGCCTGATCTTTTTGCGCATGAATCTGCTGATCCTCGCATCCACCTGTGCTTTGATCGCCTCGGGTCTTTACGTGTTGATTTCAGGCTCAGGGGTCAGCAGTTTACGTGCCTGGGGCATGCTTTGCGTGATCACGCTTCTTTTGGTCAGACGATCACAACTTCATGCTTTGCAAATCTTGCTCTGGGTGGTTGCCTTTATTTTGCTCACCGATCCCTTGGCTGGAATGGGGATGGGGCTTTGGTTATCGGCCGGGGCTGTTTTTGCCTTGATATGGCTCAATGCAAATCAGTGGCAGGTGCATTGGAAATTACCTCTCTTGATGTTACCCATGAGCTCTGTTTGGTTAAAATCCGCCTGGCTTGGACCGATCGCAAATCTCGTGGCGATTCCATTTGTTTCAATGCTCATCGTTCCTGCGGCTTTATTGGCGGTGATCATGAGTGTCATCAATATACCCGGCGCGCAGGAGTTATTTTGGGCGACGGGTTGGCTTGTGGATCGACTCTGGCGCTTTTTGACCTGGTTGAGTCACTATGCAGTCATGCATCATTGGTCATTATTAACGCTCCTTGATCAACTCATGTTAACTGGCCTGGTGGGTTGTCTCTTATTGCCTTGGCGTTTTATAGGGCCTATCCCATTCATCCTATTGATGGGGGCCCTAAGTTGGCCGAAGCCTATTTACCCGGAACCCCATACACTGTTGTTGCATGTGATTGATGCGGGGCAGGGGACTGCCTTGCTCGTGCAGGTGGGAGATAAAAACCTTTTATTTGATGCGGGCAGTCCGATGGTCAGCGATTATTTGGATTATTATCGAATTCGACATTTGGATGTGCTTGTCATTAGTCATAATGATAAGGATCATCGCGCAGGACTTGCTGATCTTTTGCAGAATATCAGTGTAGGGACCCTTTACAGTGGTGAATTATTGCCTGAGGTCGCGCCTGAGCAGCAGGTGGCCTGCAGGGCCGGACAGTCGTGGCATTGGGAGGAGGCAAGTTTTCAATTCCTTGCACCGATTGATTTGAACGGTCAGGGCAATAATGCTTCCTGTGTGTTAAAAATAACGTTAGGGGAGCAGAGTATTTTATTCACGGGGGATATTGAGCGCAAAATTGAACAGGAATTGATCAGATTCTTTCCTCCTGAAACATTGTCATCCACACTTCTTGTCGCCCCGCATCACGGCAGCAAAACATCGAGCAGTTATGAATTCATCGAAGCAGTTTCACCCGAAATTGTTATTTACCCAACCGGATTTTTAAATAGTTATCATCATCCTCACCCAGACATTGTGGCGCGCTATACTCATTTGGGTAGTAAGCAGTTTAATACGGCGCAAGAGGGCGCTTTGCGTGTTAAACTTTCAAAGTTTGGCATCGAGTCGATCAACTGTTATACCCAAGAACACCCACGTTGGTGGGCCATGAACAAGGAGGCAACATGCTCGGGTTATTTAGCGCAGGCGGGGCACTGATGTGGCCCATTCTTTTATGCTCCATGATTGCACTCACCCTGATTTGCGAACGTTATTGGGCCTTGCGCCTGCGTCGCATTATTCCTGAAAACACTGTCTCACAGGCCATGGCCCTGTTGAATCACATGGACAAAAGCAAGCTTGAACAATTGGCGCGCAGCTCACTTTTGGGTCGGATTTTGGCCACCGCATTGAAGTATGGTTCAGCTGACATGTTTGTGATTACTGAAAGAGTTCAGGATGCGGGGCGGCACGCGGTCCATGAAATGGAAAAATATTTATCCGCGCTGGGGACAATTGCCACGATCACCCCTTTGCTAGGGTTGCTCGGCACCGTGATTGGCATGATCGATGTCTTCTCCAATATCATGATGCAGGGCGTCGGTCAGTCACAAGCCTTGGCTGGCGGTATTGCGGTGGCCTTGTTAACCACGGCCTCAGGGCTTTTGGTCGCGATTCCGAGTTTGGTTGCTCATCGTTACTTTGAACGTCAGGTTGAAAATTTGTCCATTGAACTTGAACAACAATCTGCGCTCTTTCTCGAGGCCTTACGCCGCAAGAAGCACTCTCTGCGCAAAATGGAACAGGCCGATTCTGTCTATTTGCAGGAGGTTTCTGCATGAAATTTCACACACGCCCAAGGGAGCCTTTGTCACTGAATATCACCCCCTTGATTGATGTGGTTTTTTTATTGCTGATATTTTTTATGGTCACGACGACCTTCAATAAAAATACGCAGCTTGAGGTGCATTTGCCGGGCATACAAACCTGGCAAACTCCCACGATTGATCGTGTGATTGACATTACTGTGAACGCACAAGGAAAAATTTCTTTAGAGGGTGAAACCCTGGCGAACCCCAATGCACGGACGCTTCGTGAAGCCTTGCGTGCTCACCCTAAATTTGACCCCAGTCAAAAAATTATTTTGCATGCGGATGGACAGGCTCCGTATCAAATGATTGTCCGGGTGATGGACGTGGCAGGGCAATTGGGGTATCAAAATATCCAGTTGTTGGGTGAGCATGAGAGTTGAGGGGGATTATAAGAAACATACCATTGACAAAAACCCTCAGAAAAGGGTAAGATGGTCTTGTTAGTTCCTCGAATAAGTCGTTAAATCAAGCAGTTAGAGTGAGCAGTAAGTTAGATGGCTATAATCTATGTTCCAAGCATTTCCCCTTTTTCTGTAAAAGGGGCTCTTCAGGAGGCTGGAGATAGTCATATTCAATCCCATCATCTCGCTTATGAAATAGCCAATCACAGCCGCAAGCTTGACCAGCTGATTTGTGAATACGAAGCACAGGTGGCTTTGGTCACGGCCCTTCAAGACAAAGTCTCTTCTCTTAAAGCCCGCAAAAACAAAGAATTAGATCTGTCACTTAAAGTGGCAGAAAAAGAACTCCTCGCCTCTAGGCTCCCTCATGAGATCAAGACCTTACAAATGCGCGTGAAGGATTTGAAAGCCGATCTCATGGCCTTAACCACCGCCGATTAATTTTATTTGCATGTTCTCTTTTTGTTCTCTATAATGACCTTATGAGAGACAGCGAGCGTAGAACATTAACCTTTATTCAAGAATTCGTGGCCAGCCATGGGTTCAGCCCTAAGCTTCATGAAATCTGTGCAGGGATTGGAATACGCTCTAAAGGCACGGTCAGCCGTTACCTCCAGGCCCTTATTGACGAAGGTCATCTGGTGAAAGAAGTGGGAAAATCTCGTGGCTTAAGGCTTCTAAGCGTGCCAGAGGTTCCAGCTTTCCGTCCCTCTCATCTCCCTCTCATGGGCATGATTGCCGCGGGCAAGCCCATTGAGGCCATCCCCCACCAAGACACACTCGATTTCACCGATCTCATCGGTGAGCAAATGTATGCCCTGAAGGTTCGTGGTTTTTCCATGCAGGACGAAGGAATTCTTGATGGCGACTATGTGATTTGCAAGGCACAACAGACCGCCCAAGACGGGGACATTGTGGTGGCCTTGATCGATGGGGAAGAGGTCACCTTAAAACGATTTTATTGGGAAAATAAAACTCAGATTCAATTGGTCCCAGCCAATAAGAGCATGAAGCCTTTAATCCTTGATGCAGAGCGCGTCCAGATACAGGGAATATTCAAGGCCTTACTTCGGGTGAAATCATGAGCACGGATGAACCGAGTTGTCCTTTTCGTTGGCCTAAAGCGATTTTGCTCGTCGACCTTAATGCTTTTTTTGCGAGCATTGAGCAACGCGATTTTCCAGAGTTACGCGGTTGTCCGGTTGCAGTCACCAATGGCTCCCAAGGCACGTGCATCATCACGTCCTCCTATGAGGCACGCGCCTTCGGAGTCAAAACCGGCATGCGTTTTTACGATGCAATTAAACTTTGTCCTGAACTTATTCAGAGGCCCTCGCGCCCAGAGGTTTACGCGGAGGTGTCTGCGACCATCATGCAAGCGCTCGAGGCCATCACCCCTGACATTGAAATATTTTCAGTCGATGAGGCGTTTTTAGATGTCACCCATTGCCAACGACTGCATGGAACTCCTGTGCATATGGCGCGCATGGTAAAAAATATTATTTTTGAATGCACGGGTTTATTGTCCAGTGTCGGCGTCAGTGGGGACAAAACCACGGCTAAATACGCTGCCAAACTGCAAAAACCGGACGGCTTGGTGGTGATTCCGCCTTGGGAGGCCGAAGAACGACTGTCCGCGGTGCCAGTGACAGAGCTTTGTGGCGTGGCCGATGGAATTGGGCATTTTTTAGCAAGTCACGGGGTTTATCGTTGTGGCGATATGAAGCAGATCCCTGTCAGTGTTTTAGGTAAACGTTTTGGTAACTTGGGTCGACGTATTTGGCTTATGGCACAAGGAAAAGATCCTGAGCCGGTGCAGCTCGAGAGCAGGGCACCCAAATCGCTAGGCCATGGAAAAGTCTTGCCGCCTCACTGCAGGGATGAGCGGGTGATCTTGAATTATTTCGCACAAATGTGCGAAAAAGTCGCGCATCGTTTGCGACGCTACGGATTAAAATCACAGCATTATTATTTGGGGTATTCTACGGAGGAAGGCTGGTCTGGCGGAAAATACAAGCTCATACTGCCAGAGCACGACGGCGCCTATTTATTTAAAGTGTGCCGTTACATGATGAGCACCTATTGGTCAGGCGAAGCCGTTCGCCAAATCCAGGTGACTGCCCTTGACCCTCAGCCCTGCTTGGGCCAGGCGGATTTATTCACCGAACCGGATCCCCGGCGTGATCAGCTGCATCAGGTGGTTGATAAAATCAATGATCGCTACGGAAATAACACGATTATGCCCGGGCGTTTGGTCTCGCATCAGCCTATGCCCAATGTGATTGCCCCCGCATGGAGACCGAGTGGGATCAGACGAACAGTTTGACATATCTCCAATCTTTGTCTATAACTCTATTAGCTCTAATTCGTTCGCAAGCCCGCCTAAAAACAAGAGGATTAACTAGCGTGTTACGATTCTCCACCCGAAAAAAATCCTCCGAGTCTGAGCTTGATGATCAAGGAGAAATCCTTCTCGCAGAATTTGCAGCACAACAAAAAAAGCAAACAGTGATTGACGAGGCTCGTGAGTATAAAAACCTAAAAGAATTGGATCTCTTAAACGCGATCCATAATGCTCAGCTCGATATCTCTCTCTCGTGTTTTTATTTTAAAAACTGTGAACTTACCTGCGATGTGAAGAATCAGATCAGCATCTTGCTCTCGAATCGACCGCTGAAAAAAATTGGATTTGAAAATTGTGGACTGGATTCATTTGATATGTTTTGGTTAAAATCCATTCTCAATTACAGTTATGGGGCAAAAAGTATCACTCTTATCGAAACCCTGACCGATGAGGAGTACGCAGAGCTGTATCGGCATTTCCCCATGAAGCATTTGAAAACGATTGGTTTGGCCCCTGCACAATTAGGGGTCCTTTCGAAAATCTGCTCGGTGGCCGATCCCCTCGAAGAGCTGGTATTGAAGGTCAGAACCCCGATGACCGATGAACAAATAGCGCAATTATTTGATTTGGTAGAAGTGGCGATGATTCGAAAATTGACGATCTCGCCTTTGCTTCTCAAAGATGAGAGCGCCTATCGATATTTCATGAAAAAATTGAGAACGAATAGGGTGTTGGAGGAGCTCTCATTAGGAGAGTATCGAGGGTTGGTTAATGATCTTTTTGTGATACTCAAAACGGAAAATATTACCCTGACCTCGATAACCATTGTTGGAAGAACACAGAGTTATCCCACTGAAATCTGGGATTTTGTGCAATCGCTTTTAGCGCGGAATAAGATAATTCATGATGCCACCGCGTTTATTCAACAAGAAGCCCCTGAGGATCCTGATGAGGAGGTCCTTGAATCGATAAACGCGCGTGCAAGCCAGTTGATTGCCGACTTGATTGAGGTTCAAGAAGTCAATTATATTTCAGCATCGCAACATACGATCACAGAACTCATCAATAAGATTTCCGACTCGCATTCTTATTTAGCCCGAACTAATGATTGCACGATTTTTTCACAATGATAAGCAGGTACGAATTCTTCCCCATGCGTATTGCACTTCAACGGAAAATCCTCAACCGCTTTTTTCTGATTAATCTCATAAGGTCGCCCGGCTCTTGACACAAGATACGGGCTCTCCGTCATGTTTTTTAACACCGATTCTTTGTTTGCATGACTGACGTTCGCACAGAGCTCTTGCTCTAATAAACGCTCAGGATATCGAGCGCGCAGTTCACTGTGATTTGCAGCTAAATCCTGACGAATGTCGGGATGTTTCACCGAGACACTTTTCAATCTATCCTCAAGTTTCGCCCCGAGTAGGTATAAGTTTTCAAAATAGGAAACGTCCTCAGGTTTGGCGGCTTTGAAGTGCTCTTCAATGACGCTTCGTACCAAGATGACTTTGAGGTCAATGTCACGAGCATCCAAGGTCTCCTCACCGATGGCTGCCTCACAAGCGCGATAACATAAGAATTTCACACGGCTGTGTAATTTCGGAATTTGCCCCTGAATTGTTTGATTAAAGGAACGTTCGATAATCATTTTAATCAGAGCTTCGTGTTTCGGGTTGGCTTTAAAATGTAGAAGATAATACTCATCGGCCTGTGCATCGAGCCTTTTTTTATAGTAGCTGAGCCGAAGTTGATTAGTGAAGGGAGCTAAGGTGACAGAAGCCAAGGAAGAGGCACGGCTGGCAACGAATAAAACACTTGCGCCAAGCAAGGACAAGGGCAGTGACCAAGGGGTGAATACGGAAACTGCACAGGCCATGAATAAATAACTGCTCATGGCTGAACCGACAAGTCCATTGAAATCGTGTGCATATCGAACGAATAACATGACCTTTTTATCGAAAGGGCTGTCCCAAAAATGAGGAATTTGAATTTTTTCATTTCGTTTTTCATTGAGCCATTCTTGGTTCGCCAATTCGGCGTGAGTGTATTGTTGAATTTTCGCAAAATTGGCCGCCGTGCCGATTTGAACCTCAAACATATTGACGACCATGCTGAACATGGTCACCGTGGCGGCAACAAGTCCGACTGTGGTGCTCAAGGGAAGCTCAGAGCCGGTGTTCCAAAAGCTCACAAAGGCTCCGGCAGAAAGACCGCCTGTGATGAAAATAAAGGATAAAATCGCCGCGATAGAGAGCACATTCATGGCAATACGAATGAGTCTGGCCCGTCTAGCGACTTCTCCAGCATGAGCCCGTCCGCCCGTCCAGTTGTTTACTTTGATCAACCAGGGTAACCAGTATTTGTTGTAGTACTTTTCTTTAACCCAGTGCAAAAAACCGTGATGCTCATGAGCCGGAGTTTCTACGACAGGTTTTTTTATTGGAATAATCGTTGAATTTTTTATCTGCTTCTTGCTTTTCTTTTTACCAGCGGATTTACCAGTGGATTTTTTTCGTTCAATGCCCAAAATGCGGACCCCTTTATCTCTATTGGCGTAAATGATAACGGTTCTCATTTAGAATGGCAAGCATTATTTTCAAGATACTATTCTATACTTTGGCTGGAGGGACTATGAATACGCAAACGATTTACCAGCTTATCCGAGGAATCAAGTTCTTTAACTCAGTCTCCGATGAGACCTTGATGAAATTGGCCCAGGCCATGTCCTCGGTCGATATTTCAGGTGGAAATTATCTCATGAGGCAAGGGGAGGCGGCAGATTGCCTCTATATACTGGCCCACGGACGTATGCTGGTCACCGTCAAGAACCCCGCAGGTGAGGAAGTTAAAATTGGGGAAATTGGGGTAGGGGATATCGTCGGCGAGATGGCTTTGCTCACAGATTTGCCGCGTTCGGCCACGGTTCGTGCGGTGCGTGATTGCTCCCTTGTCAAAATCGATCGCCCACTCTTCCAGGCGATTATCAAAGAACATACTCAAACCGCCATGGGCGTGGTCTCTGAATGCGTTAAACGCCTGCTCCCTACTTTCACTGAAAAAAAACACAGCGTCAAATCGATCTGTCTTCTTGCCTGTACCCCTGCGATGGACATGAAATCATTTTCGGCGAATATCTCAGCCGCCTTGTCTCAATACATCAAGGTGAAAATTCTCCGAGCCGATGATCCTGAATTTTTGATCCACGTCAAACAAGATCAATCTTCACTTTCTCATTGGTTGACGGAACTTGAGCGTGATCATGACATGCTGGTCTATGTGTCAGAGTCCGGGATGAATGATTTTGTTAAACTCGCGATTTCGCAGTCCGATAAAATTTTGATGGTAGCAACGCCCCACGGTGAGATCAATGCTGAAATTCCCCGGTACGTGAATCGCCCCGATGTGATTTTGGCTGAAAAATATTTGATTCTTGTTCACCCGAGTTCCACCCAATTTCCGCAGGGCACACAAGAAATTTTAGCCAGAATTCAATGCGACAAGCATTTCCATGTCAAGCAAAAATCAGATTTTGAACGATTGGCTCGCTACATGCTAGGTCGTACGGTTTCTGTCGTGTTCAGTGGCGGGGGCTTGCGTGGGATTGCGCATCAAGGGTTGGTCGCTGCTTTGCACGAGCGCGGAATTCCGATTGACATGGCCGGAGGGACGAGTTTTGGTGCTCTCCCCACTGTTTTATTAGCGATGGGATATACCCCTGAACGCATGCTTCAAACTTGGGTTTCTCTGATCGATAAAATCAAAAAGGTGGTCGATTTTACCCTGCCGCTCGCTGCGATCAGCAAGGGCGAGGTGCTCTATGAATTGCTCACAGAAGGAATGCCTCCTGAAATTTTCATGGAGGATCTCTGGATTCCTGCTTTTTGCGTTTCAACGAATATTGCAAATTTCAGCACGCATATGCATCGGACCGGGCCTGCATGGGAGGCGGTTCGCGCTTCTTTATCCATTCCCGGTGTTTTCCCTCCGGTGATTCAAGGGGCGAATATATTTGTGGATGGGGCCTCCATGAATAATTTACCTGTGGATTTGATGGGAACGATTAATAATCAAGGGACGATCATTGCTTCCCTTGCCTCGGGTAAACCTTCTTATCAGGAGTATTTGGGTTATACCCATGCCTTGTCTGGGTGGAGAATGTTGCCTGAAATGATCACTCACCGGGGCACGCCCGTGGTTCCCAGCATCATTGATACTATCTTGGCTTCATCCTTGGCCGCTTGCAATGCACATGAACATAAAATGAGTTTACGTGCGGACTATTCCTTCAATTTAGGGGTGGATAAATACGCATTGCTTGACTCAGAGCATTGGTCTGAAATTCGGGATTTGGGGTATGCGACTGCGATTAAACTCATCGATGAGTATGGTTTAACGCGCGAAAAATTGGGCATTTGAGCGCGCACTTAGGCTCAAATTTTATTTCTGGCGGAGGGAGTGAACAATGCTTCCTGGGTCAATTGTTCAGCAACCTGAGAGGTTCCACCGAAAGATTCATGTCGAGTCTTTTCGATCAGTTTCAGGCGCTCTTGTTCACCGTAATTGACTTCCAGCTCTGCAATTTCTTCACGGTGAATGATCGATGCAGCTGCATAGGCTATGGGTGCAGCGGCAAGACCAATCCCCGCCAGTAAAACCCCTAGGTTTAACCAGCTGGGTCCAGCAATTCCCACGCTCAGCGCGATTGCGGGTACGAAGGAACCGAAGGAACCTAGGGTGAGTGCAATGCCTGCTGTCAAGGCGACTGCGCCGAGTGCCCAAAAGATCGGGGTTCTGTGTACGATGAACCATTCATTGGAAAACCATGAGGGTCCTTTAGGTTTATCTGAGCTTTTGTCTAGCTCTGCACGTTTGTAGGCAGGATCATTGGCAGAGGCCATGTAATAGGGAACTTGCAAACGGTTATGGAGTTTTTCAATCTCAGCGATATTGCCTCGCGTTTCTTTAGTATCCTGTAATAATTTCGCCAGGTATCGATTATTTTCGTTGGCAAACACTTCGAACGGTTTGTAATGAGGAGAATCCATCGTGAGGCGCAGGGCAGCAAATAAACGGTAACGTACGGCATTCATGTTGAATTCATTGAGGCTTGTATTAGGGTAATTGCATAGCGTTTCCATCAACGCAAACAGGACCACAGGCCGATGGGGGAGGTATGAGCTTTCAAGAAGCGAGGCAATCTCATGAATCGGTTGGTCCATGTGAAATAAACTGTCGACCAAGGGTTCAAAATTGTTTTTCAAAATATTTCTATACGTGGGTTCATCCCATTTTTCATTGAAGAAAGGGGCGTCGTCAATTTCCCATCCCTTGAATAGGGTATGCCAGGTGCTTTTTTGAGACCGCTGCACTCCGTCGTCCAGAACGGGTTTTCCGTCCTTGAATACAGGAAGCAAGATCTCGCTGTCGAAGATTAAAGCGGTAATTTCGGTCGCAGTTTTGGGCTTCTCGGGGGGCACGTAATGATTTGCCTCAAGGTAACCGATGTCTTTATTGTGCTTGCGACGAATATAGGCATGAATCCCTTTAGGAATGAGCATCGGCACTAGAGATAGCAATCCCATGGCGAGCCAAACGGGAAGGCCTGCATACAGTAGGATAGAGATGGCTCCAAACGCGCAAATCGCAAATGCCGCCATCCACCAACGCGTGGGCCTTTCCGTGATAACTCTGCCTGCTTTGCTGTACCATTTGGGTGCAGTACTGGGATGGATCGGTTGTGCGGCCAATGTTCGATGTTGTTCTTCAATCTTATTCACGATTTGATACAACGAATCTACCTCAGGGGTTGCCTGAGTGTAGGTGATCTCATCGATATATTTATCGCGGGGTGCCTCTTCTTCGAGTTCATGCAGCAGAATCGAAACGATGTTGCCTTGGGATTGGTTATTCGCCATCGTTTTAAATGCATTGTATGCTTTAGGAGCCATGCGACCTGCGTCCCTCAGCGCAGCATAGAGCCGAAAACGCGATTTTGCTTGATTCAGACGATTGTCGGGCAGAGTGTCATAATAAATCATTTGGATCGTATTAAATAAATCATTCTCAGCATTGGCAAGAAGGAATTTTCGTGCCAAGGATTCTGCTAGCTCGTTGATCGGCAATTTTTCATTGAGTACATCGATCAAGAAAGCTTCAACCGTGGCTTTGTCTTTGATTTGACTTTTCCAGGTCTGAGTATTCTCTGGGATCCTTGCGTCGATTAATCGCGTGACTTCATTTTTGATTCTGTTGATTTTTTTTGATTTGATCAGCGAGTTGATTTTAGCGATGAATGGATCGCGGGGGATGCAGTCGTAATCTTCGCCTGTATGAATGCTCCTCGTGGGCATGTAAAGTTCGCCCGATTTTTTTTGATCAAGGCAAAATGCTTTGAGGGCGAGCTCCGCATTGTCGATATCATCGTGCGTGTATTCTAAAAAAAGATCAAAAATGAATTGCGCGATCGCTTCAGCCGCTTTATCGCGATTAAAACCGGTGTATTCTCGCAGGCCTTGCAAGCTACGCGTGAAGGTGGTCAGGAGAGGGCGTTTGGGGTCAATGGGGGGGACATTATAATAGTGTCTAAGCACATCATCCCATTCGGCTGCATCATAAGCTTGCCAACGATGCGTGATCATCGTTCCGTTGGCATTGCAGCCATCGAGACTGGATTTTAATGCGTTATAATTAGCCATAACTAGAAACCCAACTTAATCATTAAATCCCATTATTTCATAAGTAAGTCAAGAAAGCAAGTCTCTAAGTCATTGTTTTTTGTGGGATGCTTGGCTCAAATCGAATACAATCCTCAATCGCCCTCTGTTTAAAGCTGCATTCTTTCCTGTTGTAAAGGTAGCTTAGGGGCATGCTGACCAGGGCGGTTCCTGTGATTCCTAAGGCGTAAAGTCCAGGCATGGTCTCTATAAAGGATTTGAATGTTGAGAGAGCAACCAGTCCACCGATCCCTCCCATGGCAGCTGCGACAACGAGTGAAGCCGCTAGAGCGAGTGTGGCCACGGCCAGAGTATATTTCGCGGTACTGCGAAGGGCCATGGAAGTGGCATGCTGATAAGGGTTTTCTCGGGACCAGGCTTGATAATAATCGGCTTGATGTGAATCATCTGCCAATTGCCCTAGCCATCGTTTATTGAAATAATCGTGCCAGTGAAGTGCCTCGGCTTTTTCATTGAGGTGCGCACGTAGGTGTTGAGGATCCAGCATAGCGATCGCATTTTCCAGGCTAGGTTGTTGCATACTCGTGATCGCATCATTCAGAACCATTCTTGCAAGTAGCCCGAATTGACCCTCGGGAGCGCCTTCACTGAGGCATTGTGCTGCATGCCAATCAATCAAACTTTGAACAGTTGACTCATAAACGCACCGTCCTAGCATTCGTTGCGTCAACAGTTCTTGAAGTCTTGTGGCAGCCCCGAGTTTTATAGACATCAGAGAATTTTTATGATTCACAAAGGTGGCATGTTTATGGGAAAAATACAGATGAATCGCAAGGGCGGAACATTCCAGGGGCGAAGGATTTTTTATGTTTTTGAGCCGATTGACTGCAGCATAATATCGCCAAGACAAGATAACAAACAGTGTGTGATCACGTTCAGTCGTGGGCTTGAATTTTTGAGCAATCAATCCTGAGAGCGCTGAATTGAATGCTGTTTGCAGGGCTGAAGCCATCAAGAAATCATTGTTCTTTTCATAAGAGTGATTGAGCGCTTTTGCATAGAATCGAAGCATGTTGCTCACAAAAGGGGTCTGCGGTGACTGCCAGAGCTCCGTCACAAAAGGGTGTTCGGGATCAAATACGGCCTTATTCGCAAAAGGCTCGATTTTATGGATTCGTTTATCTCGCAGATAGGTCAAGAACTTCCCAAATTTCCCTCGTCGAGTGATGTAATAGTTGCAGACCTCTTGATAACGACGCATCATCATGGCGAGTGTCGGTTCGAAATTATCGGGTGTTTTCAGGGATTGTTGAATTTCCCAGCAGCAATTTAATATGCAACGTAGAACGGGATTTTTTTGTAACCGTAATGCCGTGAGTTTTTCCAAAAAGCAGCGGTGAAGTGCAAGGCTGATGATGCTTTCGGGCTTATCTTCAGGCGTGTTTTGCGAAATGAGTTTTTGCACCTTGGCCGTATAGCCTTTGATCAAGGTTTCATAAAGCGCCCAGTCTTCCATGGTTTGCGGGAGTCGTGTGTGAATGGCTGTGGCTGAGTAAACCATCCCTTGCAGTATTCGAGCTTCTTCAAAATCAGCTTCGGGTGAGCCTGTTTCTTCGGCAACCCTATTCAGTTCGTTTGCATAAAGAAAAAGAAAATTTTTAACAAAGGGACTGTAGGGTTTTTCTGAGTGTTCTAGACATTGGATAAAGGGGTGATTTTTCATAGCGCTAGTATAAGCGTTGCAGCTTAAACAGCGAGCCTAAGACTGTGACAAATTGTCTAAAAATGGAGATACCAGCCATAGCCGACGGCTAGACCGGCCGCGAATCCAAATATATGTCCTTCCCAGGAGGTTTTGACATCGGAAGGAAAGAGGGAAAGAAGAATACTTCCGCAGTAGTAAAGTGCCAAAATTCCCAAAATAACCGAATAAGCTGTACGCTGATGAATCGCCTGCATGAGTAAAAAGCCCATGTAACCCATGATGACACCGCTGGCACCCACGTGAATAGCGTTTCGACCTAAAATCCAGGTCATGAGACCGCCAAACAGGGCGATATTCACGGTGAACACCTCAAAGGCATGCCAGCCGTAAGCGAGCATGAGATTCAGTAATAAAAACAGTGGGATAGAGTTGAAAAACAGATGATTATAGCTCCCATGTAAGAAAGGGGAGCAAGGAATGCCCACGAGACCAAAAAGCTCGCGTGGCTGAATGCCTAGAATATTGAGCCGGTAATGAACGGCTGCGTTTGCAAACTGAATGACCCACAAAAGTGCGATGATTTTCAGTGCGACGAGGCTGTTGGCCTGCATAAGGGTAATGATTTGAGTCAGGGAGGAACTGATTTGTTGGAGCATAGTGGGAGGGTCTTTATCTTAGGTAGTGAGAGGGCGTGGGCCCTCTCAATACTGAGTAGCTTAGTAACGGCTATCGCCACGATCACGGCTATCGCCACGACCACCAGCTCCGCCAGTGCGACCTTGTTGTTCGCGAGCGATGCTCACTTTAAGGTTGCGACCACTGAGCTCTTTACCATCAGCTTCAAGTGCGTTTTGGGCAGAATCAGGAGTTTCGAACGTTACGAAGGCAAAGCCTTTTGAACGGCCGGTATCACGATCGGTGATAACTTTAACATCTTTGATATTGCCGTATTTTTGGAAATAGCTTTCGATATCTCCGTCGGTTGCGCCGTAAGACAAGTTACCGACGTAAATTTTAGCTTCAGACATAATGAGATTAACCTCTTGAAAAACATGATAGGAATGCTTAGCAGTGATCGGGAAGGCCTGATTGAACTGTGAGCAATTATGATTATACATGAGGTTTCGGGTATTTCAACCTTTTCTTTTACATAAAAATAAGGTACTCTGCACGGCATGGAGAGATGGCTGAGCGGCTGAAGGCGCACGCCTGGAAAGTGTGTGTACGGGCAACCGTACCGAGGGTTCGAATCCCTCTCTCTCCGCCACCCTCCGGTAGCGAGTCAGGTCTTGACTAAATACAACGCGAAATTTAGAATGGCGACTGAAGGAGGCTAGTATGACAAATCCTGCCGCACTCATCGACCCCCATAATTGTGATAACTCTGCAGAAACAAAACAAGTCACTTATTATGGTGAAATCGCCGATTTTATTCAGTTTATGACCATGACCACCTTCAGTGATGGTTTTAACGCCGTTGCGCGGTATGGTTTTGGCAAAGAATCCTTTATTCCTGTTCAAGGCCTTGTCGGCATGGACATCCTTTCTTATTCCATCATGACTGCCTTGGCTTACTATCGCGAAGAAAAATTTTTGCAGCGTCACGATTTGTTTGTTGATAAAAATTCCGCTGCTTATTATCAACATAAGGCCAAAGCCTTGCTTGCTGCCTTGAATGAAGATGAGCTTGCTGAGCTGGAAAGAAACCGGGGCTCAAAAGACGCGGAGTCTTATATCATTCACCTCCTGAAATACGATGCCCGTGCTATCAGCCCTCACAATCTCCCAGCGGCCAAGACCCTCTTAGACAAGTGGCGCCACATTTTCGAAAAAGTGAGGCATCGCAAGCATTACTCCGCCCTTTATTATAATTTTAAAACGGCTGATTTGCGCTCTGATCTTTCATTTCACAGTGAGGACAGGGTCGCGTTAGATTTTGAGGGCGCCTATCACTTCAAATCGATTGAACATCATTTCGTCGAAAATGTATTGAAAACATTTTCATCGAGGCTCATCAATGAGGTCCATGTCGAGCAATTCATTTATGAGTTGAGCCTCCTTGAAAAAACACCTCAAGTCTCGCTTCATCAAGCACAGCAGGCCTTGTTAGCGAGGTTTCGTGTCGATAATTCAGCGGATCGTGACAGAGCATTAACCCTGCTTCACACCTTCTATCGACATTATCACTCTTATCATGATCGAAACGATCTCGCTTTTTATAAGGCCAATAGCCGTGGGACGCTGAAAGCAGAACTTGATCGAACCGCATTCAAGGCAAAATTGTTCGGGACAGTCAAGAATGTTTCTGCGATGGCGACGGCTTATTCTGTTGGTTCGTTTCTTGCTTCGTTTTTCGTCAGCCTGTCTGTGGCCAATATTTTTGCGCCCATTTTCCTGGTGGGAACCACCTCTTTGGTGGATGAATGGACCGACTGTAATTATAAAGAAAAGAAGCTAAAAGAGAGTAGGGCGGATCTTGAGGCCTGGATGGCGGATGAGGAAAACCAAAAAGCGTATGCGGTCTTCCAGGGTCTTACGATCATGAATGCGGATCATATTGCTAATTTTTCAGAAAACCGTGACAACAGAGCAGTCATCTGGTCTCATTATTTGGCTGTAAAAAATGACACGAATGAGCCCTTCAATCTGCTTCGCCACGGTCATGACTATTTGCGAGCGAAGGCACAAGAGCATCAAGACCTCACTGCTCGCATCTCTCGTCGAGAAATTAAATTCAAGCAAGCCTGCATGTCCTTCACGGGTGTCTTTTTCGGGGTCCTAATCTCCATGGCAGTGGGCGTTGTCGCCATGACCATGGGAATGGGGCAGGTGACTGATATTCTTGGTTTCGTGGGCTTTGGGACTATTTTCACTGCTGCGATGGCCGGGTTATACATGATTAAATACCAAAACGGTCAGCACGGGAATAAAGCCATCCAGGCGGAGAACCTCCGGGCGACACAACTTGAAAGTCTAAGCACGACGCGGCCGCTGCGCTTCACAGCCTATCCGGATGAACCCAAGCTTGAAGAAACTTGCAAAAAAACGCCGGAGATGAGCTATAGTTAGTGTAAGTGCTTATTGGAGGCCTTATGAAACTATTCATCAAAAAAACTTTATTGGCCCTATTCATTCTTTCACCCTTTGCCCTCGCTTACGCGGGCTGCGAAGGGTTTAACCAATCTTGCAGTGCTTATTGCAAGACCTCGATGTGCCATGATGCCTGTGGTCGTGGCCAGTCCTACTGTAAGGTCAAGGGGTGTGGCGCTGCTCATTCCCAATGCGAGGCTCAGTGCGCTGAATTAGACTCTTGGGATGCGCAAGAAAATTGTTATAACGCCTGCTGGAAGGGTGATAAGCATTGCTGATCACCCTAGTTTGAATTGACCCAAACGCGCGTCATTGTTTTGACGCCCTGCCAATTCTTTAATCAGCTGCAGTTGTTGACCTGCACAATTATTCAAGACGTTCATCGCTGGAGCAGAAAGTTGCAAAGAATAATCAAGAATCGCATTGGCTGCTTTACGCATTTTAGCCGTGGATAGACCCAAGGTCTGTCCGAGTTCATGTTCCTGAGATGTGCCGCTCTCCCAATATTCTGCGTAGGCTCGCGCATCATTCACACTGACTTCAAAGCTCCGCAACAATCCGAGGTGATCTTGCTTGTTTAGGAAAGCCTCTACCCTTGAGAAGGGAACGGGATGATTGGTCTGTGAGGTATAAAACTGGAGGAGCTGGCTATAGGCGCCATAAGTTTGACAAAATTCAGCACAATGAACTGCCAGACGCTTTCCCAGGATATCCGCCATGATCATTTCGGGTGAGATGATAGGATATTGATCTTGAGTAGGGGCTGCGGGCGGTTGAATGGGCGTATTTTCTGCTTCTTCTGAGGCTTCATCTGCTTGATTTTGGGCATAGGCATACAGTAAGACGTCTGCAATGTTCTTGAAGGGCATGACCGAGCTCCTTTATTTTTGGTAGATAACTCAAGTGTAGCTTATGTTTGGAAGTTGGTCGTTTTCCTTAGAAGATTTTTTGGGTTCGGACAGCTCATTCAGGCTTAAGGCCAGTGCAAGTCGATTTTCCTTCCCCTGAAGAAATAAGCTGAGCGGCTCAGTGTGCAGCCAGTGCACCTTGGCCGGATCAGTGCCTTCTTCTTCAAGCGTCTTTTTGAAAAACTCTGTCACCAAAGGCAGGGGGTTTTCATGATGGCCCAGGGTATGGAGCTGAATTGAAAGAGAAAAATGCATCGCAAGGGCGCAGAGCAGTGATTTATCCATGGGTTTGAATGCTTGAATATGCCCGACAATCTGATCGAAATTTTGCTCGAGTTCTGATTTCAATGAATCAATCTGAGACTCCAGTTCCTCTGAAACTTGAATCCGTGCGGTGAAAGCCTCTTCCAGTTTGAGTTCATGTCTTGTGCAAAATATACAAAGGTGATGAATCACTTGTTTAATGGAGATCACCCCTGGATTGCCTGCCTCTTTTTCACGAATATGTCGGAGAATGGTTTTAATATTGAAAAAACGAGGCCCTTTCACGGGAAAAGTGTCTTCTGATTCCCTTCCATCAAGGAGATATTGAGTATCCAGGGCGGCTTTTAAAGCTAACACAATCATGGAGAAGGTGTGCGGTGCATCATCATGATTTTTAGAATACCGCATCATGTCTTCTAAGGCTTGTATCACCAATAAATGCTGCGCTCGCCCAAGGTAAAAAGCATTGTACGTGACTCGGCTGAATAAATTAGCCACCAAAACAGATGCAATGCTGAGAGCGCCAATCGATAATGCTGTGCTTGCGCGATCAAGTTCGTATTCTTTCGTGAGTAGGGTTCCTTCATAGCTCATGAAGGGGACGATTGCACAAAACACAAAAAGTCTGTGAGCGGATTCGTTGTGTTCCTTTTCAAATCTTGCATGTGCGTCGTTTGAAAGCTTGAGAATGATCTCATCAATGAGTGGAATTTCACACGGAGTTTTAAAATGCTTCATGTCGAAGTGTTTAGTCATGTAGATCGCACGAGCTTTGGTGGTTGAGGCAGACCCAGAAAATTGGATGGGTCTTGAAACGGGAGAAACGGCTCTTTTTTTCAGTGTCCATTTTTTCACGCTTTCAGATTTTTCGATAAATTCGACTGGCATTCTATCAACGAATTTTTGCTTGTCCTCTTCGTTTCGATTCCGATCCGTCAGGAGATCAGTGCAATAATCTTCGATGATTTTTGATTTTTCCGAATCGGTGCAAGTCACCTGATCCTCTAGCCAATGAATGTCCGCAATGAGGGTATCAATGCTTTTGTCATTTCGGTAGACAATGTAATCCATTTTCTCAACCTCTCTTTCCATGAGAATAAAATCGATATTACTGCTTTGAGCGCCTAATTCGGATTTGAGTTCTTCGATGTAAGGATAATCTTTCAGCATCTGTTGAAGAGACTGATTGACGCGTTTGATAAAGATTTTATTTTGAGCCGCGAAACAAATAATCTTTCTGTCGTGCTCGCTTAAAGTCCAGCCGAGATAACGCATTTTTAAATGGTTCTTCAGGATGAATAGCAAGGTTTTGAATGCGATTGGGTCGTTCGTTGCCCCTTCGATCAGGGAGGCTAAATCGGGAGTATAAATGCGTCGTAGTAAAAAATTTTGATAACACAGCTGATCTTTGAAGACAAATTCCTGACGATGCAGATCATAAAAAGCCTGGGTGCTCGAATGAATCAGCAAATCGAGATGTTTTGCCTGCAATGAACAATCGATTCCTTCGTGCTGAAAATTGAGGAAGGCATATCGTTTTTGACGTTCAGTAATAAGATCGGGGACCTCGGTCTTTTTGACACGTTGTTTAATCTCTTGATAATAATACACCGCGCCGAGGTTTGCTAAATGAGTTAATGATTGTTTTTCAGGGCAGATCGTGAGATCGATGTCGGTTGCGGCGATGAGTTTTTCGAGGCGATCTTTCATGAGACTGCTGACCCCCTCAGTATGAAGTATCGAGAGTGCATGTCTGAGGCTGTTAAATCCATAAAAAAGCAGATTGAGCCCTTCAGGGATCTTGATTTTCATTATCTCTGGGAGCTGTAGATCTAAAGGTGTGCTGGATTTAACACGATGTAACATATTGAACTTCCTGAGGGTTTCATAAATTAACCCATTATAACGTTAGTTTGCTAACAAGTCAATACCCGTGCAATTGCGTATATTGGTGTTAAACTTAAATGATTTAGGGACAGCGACACGTGAATGGACTCCTCATCATCGCTTTGAAGCTTCTTGCCAATGATCGTGGCAAGTTTTATACCCTTATTCTTGGGATTACCTTCGCTGTATTCTTAATGATGCAGATGACCTGCATGTTCTCAGGACTCATGGAGCGCACCGGCTCTGATATT
>CAYMDW010000010.1:0-32981 GCA_964389615.1 uncultured Gammaproteobacteria bacterium
ACGATTACTATCAACCCGAAGCCTACGTTCCTTCCTCAGACACTTACATTGAAAAAGATTCTGCGGTCAATGCACACATTGAGCAAATGCGATTATCCGCCACGAAAGCATTATTGGAGCGGAATGACAGCATTATCGTGGCTTCAGTGTCGGCGATTTATGGCTTGGGCGATCCCAAGCAATATTTGTCCATGGTCTTGCATTTAGATCGCGGCGATACGGTGGATCAACGTAAAATTTTGCATCGTCTTGCCGAAATGCAATACACCCGCAATGAAACGGATTTTAGGCGATCCACCTATCGGGTGCGTGGCGATGTGATTGATGTCTATCCGGCGGAATCGGATGAGGAAGCCTTGAGAATTGAATTGTTCGATGATCTGATCGAGAACCTGAGTTATTTTGATCCGCTCACAGGAGAGATTTTACGAAAAGTCCCTCGTGCCACAGTTTTCCCTAAATCGCATTACGTGGCGCCTCGAGATCAGGTGCTTAAAGCCGTCGATGCCATCAAAGACGAATTAAAACAACGCCTCGAAGAATTTTACAACGAGAATAAATTAGTCGAAGCCCAGCGACTGGATCAACGCACGCGGTTTGATATTGAGATGATCAATGAATTGGGTTACTGCCAAGGGATTGAAAATTATTCTCGACATATTTCCGGATATGCCCCAGGGGAAGCGCCTCCCACTTTATTTGATTATTTGCCCAAGAATGCCTTATTGGTGATCGACGAATCCCACGTGACCGTGCCGCAGATTGGTGCCATGTTCAAAGGGGATCGCTCTCGAAAAGAAACCTTAGTGAATTATGGATTTCGTTTGCCCAGTGCACTGGATAATCGTCCTATGCGCTTTGATGAATTTGAACAGCGCTCTCCGCAAACCATTTATGTTTCCGCCACGCCGGGGCCTTATGAAAAAGAGAAGAGTGATGCGATTCATGAACAGGTCGTTCGTCCCACAGGCTTGGTGGATCCTGAAACGGAGGTCAGGCCTGCCCGCACTCAGGTCGATGATTTATTGTCTCAGATCCATGCCCGCGTAGCCTTAGGGGACAGAGTGCTTGTCACGACCCTGACCAAACGAATGTCGGAAGACCTCACCGACTATTTGACCGAACATGGGGTGCGCGTCCGTTATTTGCATTCGGGAATTGATACGGTGGAACGAGTGGAAATCATCAGAGATTTACGCTTGGGTGAATTCGACGTGTTGGTGGGCATTAACCTCCTGCGCGAAGGCTTGGACATGCCCGAAGTTTCTTTAGTCTGTATCTTGGATGCAGATAAAGAGGGATTTTTACGTTCCGATCGCGCCTTGATTCAAACCATTGGTCGAGCAGCCCGACATGCACGAGGCAAGGCCATTTTATACGCGGACAAAGTGACCGATTCGATGAAACGCGCCTTGGAAACAACGGAGCAACGCCGTCACAAACAAATCGCTTTCAATTTGGCTCATGGAATCACGCCCAAATCCGTGACCAAATCCATCGAGGATATCCTCGAAGCGCATGGAGGAGGAATCCCTGGAAGCAAGAAGAATCGTGCGCTTCCCCTCGTTGATCTTGAAAAACTGGGACCCCACAATGTGGGTAAAAAAATCAAGCAACTTGAAAATGAAATGTTCGATCACGCCAAGAACATGCGGTTCGAAGAAGCAGCCAGAGTACGCGATGAATTGCACGCACTCCAGCAGGCCTTCATTCTCACCCCTTAAAAATAATTCGACTCGCTTGTTTCGACATGTTTTCTTCTGTTTTTTCAATCGCACGCGCATTCGATGCCTCAGTCACCAGTGCCTTGTCTCGATAATACATCAAACCCAGTTTTCCAAAATAGGCCCCGGCATATTTCTGCTCCTCCACTTGTTCGATGAAGGGTTTGATTTGTTCATGCACATGATGCTTGAGCTCGTTTTCAGAGAGCCAGTGCGGCTCAATGACGGCATGAGATGGATCGGGGTGATCCCCTCCTGTGGAAAGATTGACGCCATGGGTTTGTGCAAACCCCACGACCTGTTTTTGGAGCAGTTGGCTAATGTCTTGGTTATAGTATTCCTCGATGATGGCCTTGATCATTTCTTGGCGTATTCGATGTTGCTCACTTGTCGCCACTCTGTAAGAAATAAAAACACCTCTCAAACAGTGACTTAGGCGATGATGAGCTGTTTCACCTCCGGAGGACTGCATGAGGGGGTTTTTCTTGATGAGTTTCTTTTCACTCAGTCCTGGAGTGTCCAGCATGAGCGTCTTTTTCAAGGTCGGATTATCGATAAGGATAAGCCGCTTAAGCAGCGTGCTCACCAGTTCACGGACGCTGGTGTCTTCAGCACTGAGACCGAAGGCGGTATCGTTTGGATCAATTTTTAAATAGTCGCGATGGAATTGATTTTTATGTGAGTTCGCTCCGAAATAGGTGCTGCTTTCTACGAGATATTTGACGATGAAATAGATCTCTACATGATTCGCCATCATTTTCACGAGTGCATTGTTTTGAAAAAGACGATGGGATTCCGGTCCGACACGATTGTCGTCGAAGGTGATTTTGTCGATAAAATGACAAAGCGCTCTTAAGTTTTCTTTGTTCCCGTATTGTGTTTGCATCGGCGAAAATGCGCTTTTAATCATCGTTTCGAAGGGTTTGACCATGGCGCTGATCATCGCATTTTCATTTTCGGGTTGTTTGATACGAGACGATGAATTCCCATAGTGACTGACATCGATCATTTTCATCAAATGTGCATGGAGTACTTCTCGGGTTGTATGATGGCCCCATAAGCTTGAGTCTTCAGACATCATTTCGCACAATTCACGGGTTTCACTCAAGGAATCCATTTTGTGTTGTAAATATTTTTTGTAGCGACCGATTTGATCATAAAAGGTTTCTTTTGACAATATTTCGTAAGCATTACGATAGGTTCGTTTGTCGGGGTCGGGTAGAAAACCAGTCATTTGATAGAGGGTTTGCGTTTGGCTTAAATTGAGTTCAATGTCGCCACTATACAGGTCTAATCTGGCGATAATGTCGTTGAACATGGTGAGGGTGGGGTCGATGAAATTTTGCAACATGAAGGGGCTTAAGGCAGCAGAAATGGACCCGCGAAGAAACAGTTGAATCAATCGTGCTTTGCGATTTGCGACGCCGTCCAGGTTTTCAAATAATTTGCTGATATTCTTCTCTGCTTGCAAAACAGCTTCTTCGTAGAGGCTGAGCCATTTCATGAAGGCTTCGTGTTGTTTGAGCAAAACGCCGTATTGATCTTGTACGATGTCCCTAACTTGTGTTTTGACTTCTTCTTCCACACGGTTAAAATAATTCATCACCGTATCGTTCGCATCATTCCACCGCTCGTTTTTGGAGCGATTTTTTTTGATGACCTCAGCAATAGCGAGTTTCCATCGCACTCTTGCTAGGTACCTCGTGCTGAGGTTTTGAGGCCCTTTGCTTCGGAGCTGCTCCAGCAATGCCTCTTTCGTGGGCACCTCATCCAGCTTCAATTCACCGTCAAAGGCAAAATTTTCGTTGAGCGAACGTCTGTTCTCAATGTATGACTGAATCGTGCGGTTGGCTTCTGATTTATATCCATTCATCAGAAATGATTCAATCCATCGAAAGGCTTTATTAATCGCCTTGTTCGTTTCTTTTGCATTGTCCGTGAATTCCTCAGGATGATTATGCATATAGATACAAGCCCTTGAGACCTTGAGCTTGAGTGATTCAATCGCGTTGATGATTTTCATCAGCCCAATGGCCTGATCAATAGTCATGGGGATCCCGGTCTGAATTTTTTTATCGTCGATGTATTTTTTAAGATCATTCCCGATCGTATAGGTCTCGGTGAACCAAGATTCCATCACGCTTTCTATATAATGATTTTTACCTGTCATACTATACTCCTGACTACATTTTGAATTGAATTTTCTTTTTCGATTTTGCGGCCGCTTGCTCAACTGATTCGGTTGCCTGCGATATTTTGACTTCAGAAAGAATCCGATTGTTTCTCGCATACGAATAGCAGGCCCCCGACCAGAAATAGGACATTTGATTTCGCCTGTCTGTCATTTCGATGAAGGGTTTTGTGGCCTCGAACACTGTCCTTTTGCTCTCTTCGTCGGAAAGCCAGTGTTGTACCGGGAGATTGTTTTCGTCGTAGGGATGTTTGTTTCCGGAGGTGATTTCAACCTCATGTGATTTGGCGAATTGAACGACGATCCTTTGAAGATTTTCATTCATATCTCTATTGAAATAATGTTGTATGATCGCTTTGATCATAGCTTGCCGTCTTTTGAATGAGTCGTATTTCCCGGGGTCTGCGTAAGCATGGTAGAGTGATTTTATTCCGTTCGTGATCCGGTAACACAGCAACGGGTGTGAATCGAAGTATCCCTGATGCGGTCCTTCTTTGTCGATCTTAAGAATGTATTTGAGCCCTGCATTTTCAGAACGATGAATTCGATCAAGCAATGCTGTCACAAGGCTCATGCAGGGGGCATCGTCCGGATAATCGCCCACTTCGGGGTCATTGGGCCCCAGATGAAGATAATCGTGATACAGCTGTCTGTTATAGGTGCTGCATCCGAAATACCGAGTGTTTTGGACGAGGTATTTGACGATCAATGATATTTCAATTTCATTCGACAGAGCCTTGACGAGTGCATTTTCTCGATTTTTATTTTGTGCGGACTTTCCCTCCACCCCAGTCTCGAAATTGATTTTGTCGATCAGCTCGTGCATGGATTCCAGGCTTTCGTCACTTCCATATTGCGCCTGTAAAGGGCGATAGACCGACAAGATCATCGTATCAAAATCTTTCATCATTCCATGAATTAAGGCATTTTCATTCTCAGGATTGAGGAGCGGTACCCGCGGATGACGGTAGGCGGCATGGTCTAAAATCGCCATTCGATGAGCGCGGATGATCTGATCGGGAGTGTGCCTTCCCCATAACTTGGCATCCGCCCCCATCATATTCCCGAGCTCGTTGACTACGGATAATGAATTTATTTTGTGATTGAGATATTTCTTATAGCGTGTAATCGAATCATACATCGATTCATTCGCCAGTGACTGATAAGCATTTTTGTATTGATTCGTATTTTTGTCTGGCAAAAACCCCGTCATTTGGTATATTGCGTTTTGCTGACTCGCTTCTAATTCCAGTTCCCCTTTCGTGGTATTAATCTGTTTTAATATTCCCCCAATTCCTGCGAGAACAGGATCCAGTACTTTAAATACTAAAGGCGTCACTGCAGCGGAAATCGAGACTCTTAGGAGGTTTCGAATGATTTCCCTTTTTTGATTCTCGCTCATGTCGATACTGGTGAACAGCTTATTCAACCCAGCTTCTGACGAAATAATCGCAGCTTCATAAAGGTCCAGCCAGGTCATTAAGGCATTATGTCTCTTCATTAAGATTTCGTGCTGCGCCTTACAATTCAATTGGATTTGATTTTTGACCTCATCGTCGACACGTTGATAATAATTCTCCACTGTATTATGGAGGAGTTCCCAGCTCTGGTTTTTTGCTTTATTTTTTTCAATGACTTTCCCAATCGCAATTTTCCATCGTGTCATTGCAATATGGTGTCGATTGAGTGGGGCAGGGGCTCTGCCAAGGAGTTTTCCCACGATCTCCTTTTTTTCGAGATCCTTTTGTGCCTCAATTTTTTCACCAAAGCCATAGACTCTTCGTTCTTCTTTTTTATTTTTGAGATAGAGCTCGAGTGTTTTTCGAGCGGTTGCTTCATAGTGATTACAGAGTGAATTCTCGATGATCATAAATACCTTATTGATATTGACCACCGTTTCGCGCATTTCCGCAGTGGCATTGTCGGGAGTTTGTTGGATGTAATTGCAGGCCCGTCTCAATTGGATGTTGAGATCGTCCACCTGAATGATTCGTTTCATGATTTCTGCCGCTTGGGCAACCGTGAGGGGGGATCCAGGTCTTAATTTTTCACGCACTTCGTAGGCTTTAAATCCATTCCCAAGCTCATACACCTCGATGAGCCAGGATTCAATTTTACTGGCGATATAAAAATTATTGATACCCATGATGACCTCATACCTAACATGTGTTAGGTAACTATGGTTCACGAATGGAAGTATGTCAAGTAACAAAAATTGTTTATCGTGCTTCGGTAGGCTAGAATTAAACTTTCGAGCAAGGATGCTTTATGGATACTCAGATCAAACTATTTCCCCTGATTTTTTCATTCGCACTTTTTTCTGCAAATCCAGTCTATGCAACTTCCTCTTTTTTAACTGAGGATCTTTATTTTAAAATCGCGGGGGGCGTGACATGGATGGCCGACGAAGACACTTCTTTGGTGATCTCACCTTCTGAGACAGATACCAATCATACCCATAATACCTCTGTGGGGGGCGCATGGAATGTCGGGGTGGGTTTTCCTTTTTTGGAAGATTCTTTAGCGATTGAGCTCAATCTTTACGGGGTGTCTAATACGGTAGAGGGGGAGGTGTGGCAATACGAATTGTTACGGTTTAATAACTACACCTTCAGTGCCCCCATTTCAAGCACCCGCCTCATGTTGGATTTTAAACCCAGTTTTGTCACCTCGGATGATCTTAGTGCCTACCTCATTATGGGGTTTGGAGTGGCTTGGAACACGGCGTCTTACTACGAGGAAGCGAATCCCGGAACGAATGCGCGTACGGCTCAATCCCTCTCTGAGAACACCGAAACGGTCTGGGCCTGGGATCTGGGCCTTGGTTTTGATTACGAGATCAATGAGAAACTCAGCCTCACGGCCGAATATATTTATGGGTTTTTGAAAGAGGCTTATGCCGAGAACAACGCGGTCATCATCGAGGCCCCGCAGTTTTCTTATCAACCTCAAACTTTTTTATTAGGCCTAAGTTTTAAAATTTAAATGCAAGGACACCGCTGATGAAATGGACTGCTTATGTTTCCATGATGACTCTTCTTTATGCCACCCAGGGGCTGGCGCTTGAGCCAGTCACCCTCTCGGAGCCTGAGCCTCCGCTCTCCTCAGTGTATGGCAATAATGCGCCTACAACGGTCGTTTATACTGTCACCAATCGCGTGCCTAAACGCTTGCCCATCGAGCTTACGGGGATTTCAAGCCCACTCTCTCGTACGCATGTTCACAATGACTGCCGTTCGGAATTGCCGGCGGAGTCTACTTGTAATATCGGGATCATCATTAACCCGACTGATGATGAAATAGGTTCACATGTCACTCGAGTGTGGCAACTCGATTATCAGGGGAGAGCCCCTCTCACGAGTGAAATTTCATTTTCAGTCGTCCAATCCTCCTTTGTCTACGTCACTCCGTCTCCAGGGGCCAGTTCAGTGCTTCGATTTGCCGTGAATCCCTCTGATGGATTCCTCGTCTCTGAGGCGCTTGCCTACGATGATAATGGCATGAATTTCGGTCAATCCGTGTTCGCAACGATCGGCGGATCGACTTTTCTTTATTCAGTGGATGAAAATCAAGGCACCGTGAATCAGTGCACACTCGATGAGGATGGAAATCTATCCCCCTGTGTGGCGATGCCTCAAATCCTGCTTGGGGCAACTTCACTTCCCGTGGGGATTGCTTTTTTGACGGTGAACGCTCTTCCCTATTTATATGTGACGAGTGCGGAGTCGGGTTCGACTTATCAATGTTCGATTGCTGTCGGCGGGCTTGAGAATGGAGCTTTGACTGGTTGTTCCCCTGTCACGGGTAGTCCGAGTGTGGATGCGCCCTACGGAATCACCTTCGCTTCGGTGAATGGTCAAGAATATGTTTACATCGCGAATGCGGGGCCCGGGACCTCCGCGGGCAATGTTTATCAATGCACGGTTAATCTAGCGACCGGCGCATTCAGCGGTTGCGCGCAGACCCCTTCTTCCGAAGCGCCGGATTGGATCCCTTACGCAGTGGCATTTGCGACAGTCAATGGAACTCAATATGCCTATGTGGCTGACAATGGGACGGATCTCGATACGGGCCATGTGTATCGATGCACCTTAAATATTGATGGCAGCTTTAATCTTTGCACTCCCACGCCCGTGCCTTCGCCGAGTTACAATTGGACGCCTGCTTATCTTGCCTTTCAAACGGTCTATGGGACACAATACGCATACGTGTCCAATTATCAGGGACCTAACGGAAGTTCATACCGTTGTAAGTTCGATAACGATGGCTTTTTTACCGACTGTAAGATTACCCCAAAGATCACTCCTCCGGGTTGGCAGCCGATCGGCATGGCGTTTAATTGATTAAATAATGCAACAGCCGATTTCGAAATGAATTTCTTGTTGTAAGAGATCGGCTTTGTGGGCTTCATCGGGGGAGAGGAAGCGGATGGAGATCCGGTGTTTGCCCCCGCTGATCTCAGGGAAGGCTTGGTCCCCATTCATTTGAACACGAATGAGTTGGCAGGGGGAGGTGGCTTCCAGCATTTTTTGGTAAAAACCGCTTTTGGCTGTGGCTTTTTCGGTGTAAGCGCTGGAACGGATGAGTTCAAGCAGCAGACGTACTGTGCTTTCGATGGGGTTTAAGACACTGACCCATTGCTTTAATTGTTTGTTACGAGTGGCATTCGGCTGCGCAAGCCAATAATGAAAGCCAGGTAAATCAAAGCAGCAGCTGCCCCCGGGAATAGCGATGCGTTGTTTGACGGCCCCAATCAAGGTATCAAAGCGGAGCTCATCGCCCAATCGGCCAGGAATATGTTTCACAATATCATGATGCCGTTGCAAATCATTCAAAATCGTATCGAGCTGTTGGCTGTCAACATCGGGCTGTGCTTTAAGGCGGGCTAAAGAAACGCTGAGACGATCGAGCTCTTTCATCAGTTCGGTCTTGAGATCAGCACGTTCTAATAAATTGAGAATATCGATCAGCGTGGTGATCGTTTTTCGGTTGTCCCAGGAGGATTCGCCAGCTAAATAATGATTCAGCTGATCAAAAAGATGTTCAAGACGCAGCAACATGCGCATGCGTTCATTGAGCGGTTGTTCGTAAATTAATCCTGTCATAACACTAGTATAGCTAAGATTTTTTCTTGCAAAGGGCAATATATTGTTCGTGCAGGGCCATTACCTGATTTTTTAGGTCCGATAAACTGTGGTTATTCACAATCACATCGTTCGCCAGGGATAGCCGTGCCTTACGAGGAAGTTGGGCAGCCAAGATTTGGCTTGCTAATGTTAAGCTAATACCGTCTCGGGCTGCTGTGCGCTCTAGCGAAAGAGCCTCCTCACAGTCAACGACGCAGATTCTATCAAGGAAGGGATAAGTCTGTCGATAATTTTCTTTCAACAAGGGGATCACGACAAGCGTGTAGGGGCTTTGGCTGAGAGGGATCCGTGATTTGACTTCTTTTTGAATCAAAGGATGCAAGCAACCCTCAAGCCAGGCGCGTTCTTGAGGATGTTCGAAGACATGAGCGCGCAAGTGAGAACGATTGAGACTTCCGTCGGGATTTAAGATATCGTCCCCAAAATGCGCTTGCAGGGTGTTGAGGGCGGGCATTCCTGGGGCCACCAGCTCGCGGGCGATCAGATCCGTGTCAATGATCTCGATGCCGAGACTGGCAAATAATGCGCTGACGGTGGATTTCCCACTGCCCACGCTTCCCGTTAAGCCGACAATCAACATCAGTTCACCCACATGAAATAATGAGACACGATCGTTTCCCCATAAAGCAAGGTCAGCCACAGGCCCAAAGCAATGAAGGGACCAAAGGGAAGGGGATGATCTTTATGAGAGCCGCGCTTGAACATGGCGTAAAGACCCCAAAGCGTCCCTGTGAATGAAGCAATAAAAATCACAATCGGCAAATACTGCCAACCCACCCAGGCTCCCGCCATGGCCATGAGTTTAAAATCCCCATATCCCATGCCCTCTTTGCGAGTGAGTAATTTGAAGCCCCAATACAAGGTCCATAAAATTAAATAGCCGAGCACGGCGCCGAAGATCGCATCGACAGGAGGAACAAACACCGCCTGAGTGCTGAGGAGTAAACCCGCCCACAGGCCTAAGAAAGTGAGTTGATCCGGGAGCAATTGGGTGTCGATGTCGATGAAAGTGAGCGCGATCAGCAGCCAGGTGATCGCTAAGGCCGCGAGCAGTGCGGGCGAGAACCCATAGTGAAAAGCAACGATCAGGGAAAGGAGGGAGGTCAGAAATTCAATGGCCGGATAACGTAGAGGAATTCTCGATTGGCAGGCACTGCAGCGCCCGCGCAAACACAGATAACTGATCAGGGGGATATTTTCCCAGGGGCGAATCTTGTGTTGGCATTCAGGACAATGCGAGACGGGCCACCAGAGATTAAACATGGGGAGATTATCGGGGAGAGGCAGGGATTTGAAGGCATTGCCCTGGGCCTTGAGATTGTCTAAATAGGCCGTGCATTCGTGTGTCCAGCTGCGTTGCATCATGCGAGGCAGGCGATAAATCACGACGTTTAAAAAACTGCCGATGATGAGGCCGATCACGGCAATCAGAGAGTAAAAAGTCCAGTCGTTTAGCATGGGGGTATTCTTAACCTAGGTTTGTTCCCAATTGTAGCATGGGATAATAAAGCAATAATATCCAAAATCCTAAAAAACCGCCCATCACTAAGGTAATGCAGGGTTGGACCACATGTTTTGCTTTTGCTTGCCAGTGCATGAAGAGATGGTTATGCTGACTGGCTAAATGGAGTAGTACCGTTTCGAGATGACCCGTCTGTTGTCCATGACTGAGCAAGGCCGTAAAGGTTGGGCTGCAAATCATTCCATGACAAAAACTTTCTTTGAGTGCTTGCCCTTGACGAATGGATTGCTGGGTTCTTGTCAGATAGTCCTGATAGAGCGGGCTGCTTGCCCCGCATCGTAAAAAATCCAGTGCCTCCGACAGGGGGCAGCCGGCTTGTAAGAGTGTCCCCAGCTGCAGTGCCAATTGAAATTCGTAATGGGTGGTAAGAAGCCGTTTGATCCCGGGAATACACCACAATGCTCGTTCGCATTGATAACGGCCTGCTGAGGTTTGCCAAGTGAGGGCGAGGAGCATCATTGTGACCGCGATCACAATAATCAATCGCTCAATCACCCCCGGGGCTGATTGAGCCAATCTTAAGAGCCAGGCTGTACTCTCGGGCAAAGTCACATTTAAGACCTGATACAGGCTGGCAAATTCAGGTAGCACGAAGCCGAGCATCACAATCAGAAGACCGATGCTGGTCACGAATAATAACAAAGGATAAAAACTGATCTGCCAACACAGGCGATTCCAGGCTTGTTGACGTTCTAGCCAGGACACACACAAGGCACAGGCCTGGGCTAAATCGCCGCTGTTTTCACCCAATCGAAGATAAACAGTGATTAAAGGCGGTATCTGCATCGCGGCTGAAAAGGCTTGGCTAAAGGGCTGCCCCTCACGCAGGCTTAAGATCACTTGCCCTAAAGCCCACCCTTGTGTTTTATCTTCGTCTTGCAAGAGCTGCAGGGCGGTGACGAGACTCAGTCCGGCCGCTAAAAGGGATTGCAATCCTTGAAAAAAGATCAGCATGTCGCGAGGATGGATTTTTTTCACAGAACCCGCCTAATTTCTTCTGCAGTCGTCACCCCTTGAGCCACCTTGAGCGCAGCCACTTCTTGCAAGCTGAGATAGGGCCTGTTGCTCTGATAACATTCAAAAATACCCGTTCGGCCTTTCAAGCCTTCTTGAGATTTGATTCGAACCAAACGCTGGGCAATCACTGCGCGCAAACATTCGTCTAAATCATAAGGTGCAATCCCCATATTGCGAAGTCGCGCTAGGCTAGTGAGGGCATCAGGCGTGTGTAATGAAGTGAGTACGAGATGGCCCGTGAGGGCTGCGCGCACCGCGATCTCGGCGGTTTCCTGATCGCGGATTTCCCCAATCATGATCACGTCGGGATCTTGACGAAGACTGGCGCGCAGAAGGGTCGCAAAATCCAGCTGTTGTTTTCGATTGACCTGCAATTGAGAAATGCCCTCCAGGGCGATTTCGACCGGATCTTCTAGGGTGATGATCTGCAAATCACGTTTCATTAAGGCTTGCAACATCGCATACAGTGTCATGGTTTTTCCTGAGCCCGTGGGCCCACAGACCAGGATCAATCCATGCGTGTGTGAGAGTAAGGTTTCCAGAAGGATCATTTGGTCTGGCAAGAGTCCCAGAGCCTCGAGGGGAAGGCCCTGATCATCTTCTTGAATCAGGCGTAATACCAATTTTTCCCCATGAATGCTCGCGCAGGTATGGACTCGAAATTGTGCCTGGGTCTGATCATGAAAAAAGACAAGACGACCGTCTTGAGGAATGCGTTGTTGCGCAATGTCCAACCCACTGAGGGTTTTGATCCGCGTTAAGATCGCTTGGTAAGCCTGAATGCTTAAGTGGTCGTAGGGCGCAATCAGTCCATCGACCCTCATGCGGAGTCGACAAAATCCAGGCTCGGGATCAAAATGGATATCAGAGGCATGGCGCGCTAAAGCGTGCGAAATGATGGTGGTGACTTGTTGGACTGTGCTACTATTCATCTTGTTATTCTTTTTATTGATGCGCGGACATTAACATATCCTTAGGAAAATCTCAATGCACCAACGGCCTTTTTTAAAATGGCCTGGCGGAAAATATCGCCTGCTGGACAAAATTTTAAGTTTATTGCCCAAGCGTGAGCAATTGGTCGAGCCTTTTGTAGGATCCGGTGTTGTTTTTTTAAATTCTGATTACGACGCTTATCAGCTGAGTGACTCCAATCCTGATTTAATCGGTTTGTATACTGAGCTTCAAGCACATGGCCAGGAATTTATCGATTATGCAAAACGATTATTCACCTCTAAAAATAATCAGCCTGAACGCTATTATGCGATGCGAGATGAATTCAATCGCAGCCGAAAACCGCAAAAGCGCGCGGCCTTGTTTTTGTATTTGAATCGTCATGGTTTTAATGGGTTGTGCCGTTACAATCAACAAGGCATTTACAACGTTCCTTATGGGCAATACAAATCACCGTACTTTCCTGAACAGGAACTTCGAGTGTTTGCTGAAAAATCGAAACGAGCGGTCTTTGTCTGTGCTGATTTTAGGGATGCCTTGAGCCAGGTGTCTCGTGCCGCTGCGGTGTATGCCGACCCTCCTTACGTACCTTTGACCGCCACTGCCTATTTCACTCAATATGCTTCAGGGTGTTTTGGTCAGGCAGAGCAAGAGGAACTGGCGCAAATCGCGCAAAGATTATCGCTTCAAGGGACGGCAGTATTATTGTCCAATCATGATACCCCTTTCACGCGCGAGGTTTATGCAGGCGCGCAATTATGCACCGTTAAAGTGTTGCGAAGCATCAGCGCTAAAACTGAGGGGCGTCGCTACGTCAAAGAACTCCTTGCCTTGTATTGAGGTTTCACTATGCCCAAACGCGATTATAAAAAACGTCCCTATCCCAGTGCTAAGGCCCTCGTGGCAGCACAAAACACTTTGGCCGCGGCGCAAAATATTCCTCCGGCCTTGAAGTTATCTTTCACCGACATGGATTTTTTGGTCTCCGACGAAATGAGACCGGTTCGCTTGATGCTTGAGCTCATGAAACCTGAAAGTATCTTGCAAAAAAATGGGGTGGAACAAACGATCGTGATTTTCGGTTCTGCGCGAATTGCGGATCAAAAAGATGCAGAGCAAAAACTAAAAAAAGCCGAAGAAGCCTTGCAGCTCGCTCCAGAGGATCCTGCTAAACAACAGGGTGTCCAGGCAGCCTTGTCTCTTTTACGAAAATCACATTATTACGAAGAAGCGCGCAAGCTCGGGTATTTGATTGGTCAAAATTTCATGGCCAAAGACTCGCCCATGAAGTTTTATGTCGCCACGGGGGGTGGCCCGGGCATCATGGAAGCCGCCAATCGAGGCGCGAGTGAGGCGGGGGCCATCAATATTGGTTTCACGATTGCGATTCCTAAAGAATTTCCGAACGTCTATTCTTCCCCTGATTTAACCTTCCAGTTTCATTATTTCGCGATTCGAAAAATGCATTTGCTCTTGCGCGCCCGTGCCCTGGTGATTTTCCCAGGAGGCTATGGCACTCTGGATGAGCTATTTGAAACCCTCACCCTCATGCAAACTTATCGACTCGATCCCATCCCTGTGATTTTATTGGGGCGGGAGTTCTGGGATAAAATCATTAATTTTCAAGGGCTTTTAGAGGAGGGGGTGATCTCCACCAAAGATCTCGAACGCTTTATTTATGTGAATACCGCTGAAGAGGCTTGGGCAAGGATTGTGGAGGTATACGAGGGTGGATAGCCCAGAGTACAGTTCTATCATCGTGCGTAGGGGTGGATTAGAGGCGGGTACTCCGGCCTCATAAAAGTTCGTTGACCCAATTCAAAAATCAAGTTAACCTGCTTCTTTGATTTTTCGGAGTTCCTGATGACAGTATTAGCTCAATCCTTACGTACCCTCCTTGATTCTATGACAGGGCCTAGAAAATCAGCGACTGACCTGCGCGGTCACGCCCACGAAATCTTGATTAATCATGAGTTTGAGCAATCTAAAAAATACCTCCAAAGCCTCCTTGCCCTGGATGAGAATACGCTTAAGCTTGCGCTTCGCCAATTTTTAAAATTGCGCTGGGCTTATATACGCAATACCGCTGCCTCGTATGATCAATTTGTGAAACAACCCTTGAATGGGATGAACGCCGCTTGCGCCCAGATCGCAGCCTTGATCGCTGATTCGAATGAAGCCCTCGCTGTGGTGTTAATGCCCACGATCACGATTCAGTATTATGCAAACCTAGAAGAATCCCTGCAAGATCTCACTGAAAAGAAGAACTCTTCGGGTCAGCGCGTGCTTGATTTGAGCAATATTATTGTCAATCAGGAGGGAACCTGTGTGATTCCTCTCAAGGAATGGTTCGAGGCTCAGGGGGACGCTTTAGAAGATCAAACTAAACCTTATTTGAAGTATCTCCATAGACTCGGCGTGGATGGCTCAGAACACCTGTTGTCTTATGAGGAATTTGAAGCCCAAAAAAATACCCCCCCTTACGATACTTGTGTGACCTTCCAAAATTATGTTGATCAATATCAAGCGCCTCCAATGACAGAGGCCGATCTTGATAAAATGGCTGCGGTCTGCGATGAGATATCGAAAGATTATCTCGATGACTCTCGACGATACCTGGAATTGCTGGCCAAGCCCTGTACCTTGTATGATGCCACGCTCAAGCTGTGTAACGATCTCAAAGCCAACGGAGTGAAAGGGTCGGGCGAGGAATTTGGTGCAGACCCCGCCGTTTACCCACTGATCAAAAAATATTTCGAAGACTGCATTCATTTATGCACCGAAGCAGACAAGGAAAAATTCTTCAAGGTGCGTTGTTGCAACAGAACCTTTGGTCAATATTTGTTGATGCTCAAAGCGTATTCTTTTCCTCTCTCTGATAAAGAATACGAACAAGTTAATCGAGACCAGGTGTTCACCTGCATCGATCTCGCCTCGAATGATATTAAGGAAATGTTGAACAAGAACGAGGCCTTTTTCAAACAAGTGGATGCGTGTAAATCCGTTGAGGCCCTCATGGCGCAGGCCGATGCGATAGTGAAAAATCTAGAGAAACGAAAGGGCGTTGAGCATCTCAAAGGCAGTCATTCCTTATTGGTGGACTCTAAAAAAGGCTATGTCCAAGCGCTGGGCAATTTACAAACAGGCCAGACTGCAGGCGATCTGGATTATTTACAGATTTGCCATGAGGCCTTTGATGAAGATCAATTCAAAAACATCATTCGTCTTTTTTCCCTTGAACAAGCGAATGCATGCTGGGTTCAAGCAGAGAATAAAACTCCAAAGGAATTGGCGCTGCTTCTAAAATACATGACACAGTTTCCTGTTCATAAGTTCGCTTTGTGCGCGGCGGCACGCATGGGCTCTGAAGCGATGGTTGATTCGATTCTGGCTCGCGACAAAACCGCTATTAATAGCTCGGATCTGCATGGCATGAACCCGCTTGCCCATGCAGTCAAACATGGACATCCCTCGCTTGTGATGAAACTCTTGAAAAACGGCGCAGTGCCCTCAGGTTTTTATGGAGATGAAAAACGCTCCTTACTCCATTGGGCGGTGACGCATCATCACACAGAGATTGCCGTTTATTTGATTGATTCGGGTGTCCTCTTGAATGAACGTTACAATGCTGAACGTTTTGAGGGAAGTCGGACCCTGTTGAGTGACGCGGTAGCGAAGGGATGTACTCCCATCATTGAGGCATGTTTTAGAAGGCTTAACGATAATCCAGACGATCTGAATATCAACGATGCCTCGGATAAAGGCTGGACAGCCTTGCATTATGCGGCAAGCCATGGAAATACTCCGGTCGTTAAAGCCTTGCTGGCGAAGGGGGCACGTTTAACCATGACACGTGCAGGCGCTGGGAACGCTTTGCACGAGGCTATCGCCAGGGGTCGTCAGGAGACGGTGGAGGCAATTATTCAGAGTCAGGCCTTCATGCAACTGACCCAACGTCAAAAGTTTCTTGAAGTCCCCAATGCTCAGGGTTACACTCCACTGGGTCTCGCTCTCTATAATCACAACAGTTCCTTGGCAATCCTGTTGATCAATTCAGGGGCCGATTTTTCGGGGAAATACCATCATAATAAAACTCTGCTCGCGATAGCCGCCGAAAATAGATCCCCATCCCTGGTTCTTGCCTTGATGAATAAAGGCGTTGATCTTTCGGAGACTTATTCCAGGGGGCATCACTTACTCATGCGAGCCTGTGATGAAGGTTGGACTGAGGTGGCCCTCGCCTGTATTGAATTGAATCAGTTTGATCTCCATTCGCCTGTTGAGGGCGGCTGGACAACACTTCATTACGCCGCTCGGAATGGAAACTTGCCTGTGGTGAAAAAACTGCTTGGGCGTGGGGTTTCCCCCTGGGTTCAAAAAGACGATGGCTTCACGCCGCTGCATAATGCTGCTTTCATGTGTCGGTTGGAAATTTTGGACGAATTGCTCCGTTGCAAGGAAATTCATGAAGAAAAAAATGGAGTCAAACTTATTGACTGTTTAAACAATGAAGGTAAATCAGCGATCGAGATCGTATGGGAGAGGGACACTGATGAATGTCTATCTGCGGTGCTCGCCTTGGTGAGAGCGGGCGCTGATTATACAACGCTTCCCATTCTTGATAATCGAGGTTTGCTTTCTCATGCGATTCATCGAGACTGGCCTGATTTTATGGAAGCCTGCTTTGCTAGCCTTTATATGGATCCGGAGATCAAAGATAATGATGGTTGGAGAGCGATTCATTATGCGGCAGTGAATGGAAATGCCTTTGCGCTCGGCAGCTTGCTTGTTCGAGCAGCTGGGCTCGATCATCTTACAGACGAAGGTCAGACAGCCCTTGAGCTGGCAATCGAACGCGATCATCCCTTGATTGTGGAGTTGTTGCTTGAGGCAGGCGCTAGGCTTGAATCTCCTCTCTATGAAAAATGCTTGGCCTACGCTCAGACGGGCCAACATGAAGGGATCCTTCAAAAAATCTCCGTCCATCAGGCGACCGTTTCTTCGGTTTTGCACATGCTCATGTTCAGTCTCAATCAATCTCAGCCTGAGGCTAAATCAGAGGCACAGAATACTGTGGGTGTAAAACGTCCTTATGGCGACCTTTACGATTGATTTGGTTGATAAGCTCAGTTGCGGGCTTGAACATTTTTCGATAACCTATCGACTTTTAGGTGTTTTATGCCCGCAACCTCCATGGACCAGTTAGTCGCGCTCTGCAAACGACGTGGCTTTATCTTCCCTTCCAGCCAAATTTACGGGGGCCTTCAGGGCTTCTACGATTACGGTCCGATGGGCGTGGAGCTGAAAAACAACCTCAAGGCGACTTGGTGGCGCGACATGGTCTATCGTCGCGACGATGTCGAAGGCCTTGATTCCAATATTATTACTAATCGTTTGGTCTTGAATCATTCAGGCCACGAAGAGACCTTCACTGATCCGATGGTGGATTGCAAAGACTGCAAATCACGTTTTCGCGCGGATTTTATTGTAAATGGCCAATGCCTCACCTGTGGCTCAAAAAATCTCACCGAGGCCCGTCCCTTTAACCTGATGTTCAAAACCCAGGTCGGTCCTGTCGAAGGCAATGACGCCATGGCGTATCTGCGTCCCGAAACCGCGCAGGGCATTTTTACTAATTTCAAAAATGTCATGGACTCAGTGGTCCCCAAATTACCTTTTGGCATAGCGCAAATTGGTAAGGCTTTTCGTAATGAAATCACGCCGCGTAATTTTATTTTCCGCGTGCGCGAATTTGAGCAAATGGAACTCGAGTTTTTTGTGAAACCGGGCGAAGACGATGCTTGGCACGAGTACTGGGTCAAAGCACGTTTTGAATGGTGGCAAAATCAGGGTCTGAGTTCTGATAATCTCATCATGCAGCCCCAGGCCTCCGACGAGCTGGCTCATTATTCCAAAGCCACGGTCGATATTTGTTACCGCTTCCCTCATGGCATGGAAGAACTGGAAGGCGTGGCCAATCGAACCGATTACGATTTAGGCTCTCACAGCAAGGGTCAAAATGAATTAAACATCACCGCCAAGGTGAATGAAAATAACGACTCCACTCAAAAATTGGCCGTTCAAGATTTAGAAAGCAAGTCCTGGGTTGTTCCCTACGTGATTGAGCCCTCAGCCGGGGTTGATCGCGGGGTCTTGGCCGTCTTGGCGGAAGCCTATACGGAAGAAACCTTACCCGATGGGCAAGTGCGTACGGTTTTAAAATTAAAACCGCATTTGGCGCCGATTAAAGTCGCCGTGATCCCCTTGGCTAAAAATAAACCTGAGATTGTGTCATTGGCTGAAAAAATCGTTTCTGATTTGCGTCAGGTCCTTCAGGGTCGGGTGGTTTTGGAGAACTCAGGCAATATCGGCAAGAACTACCGCCGTCATGATGAAATTGGTACGCCCGTTTGCGTGACGGTCGATTTCGACACGATCGGTGCTCCTGACAGCAACCCTGAATTCCTTCATACCGTGACGGTGCGGGACAGAGATACGCTCGCGCAAGAGCGGGTGGGGATTGAGGGATTGGTTGAGTATTTGAGGAAGCATTATTTTTGAGAGTGAGGGCGCCCTCTTGATTTTACCGCCCCCCCCCCTCACCCGACGCGAGTACGCGCCACCCTCTCCCAGAGGGAGAGGGAATAAGGATCATTGTTTATTTAGCTGCACATCCTCGTGCTTTCTGCAAGGCCCTGACCGTGTCTCCCATAGCATGTTTGACATAATCGGGATCAGAGTTTTCTTGAGTGCTCATTCCACCGAGTCCTTGCACCACGAAGCTGTCACCTAAGTAGCCAACGGCCTCCGGTGAATCTATAACCATATCAGCCAGGACGCTTCCTGCAGGTGTCACCATCAAGCTATTGGTTGTGATCGAAGGCTGAGGGACGTTGGTGATCACACCATTCACATATTGGGTTTGAACCGTGTTAGCGTCTGGAATGATGACTGAGGGTAAGAGCGTTACACAAGAAGAACCGCACCATGAAATCGAAGGATAATACCCGGTGATTTGAGTCCAGGTAAATGCAGAAAATCCATTGTTCGTGAAGGTTGACAACCTACTCAACGGATTCGTGGTGGCATAGGCGGTGCTACCAAAGACCCCTGGACCCGCAGGACTACCACTGATGGAACCCACGGCACTCAAACTTCCGGTTTTGCTCGTGTCATAAAAAGAGTTGGTGAGTGTTCCTTGATTATTCCCTACTAAGGCCCCAACGCTTGGAGAAGGTGATCCGTTGATGCTTCCCAGACTGAGCGCATTTTGAATAGTGTTGAATCCGTTATAGCCCGCGATCCCCCCCGCATTGGTCGATATATTGGTGAGTTGTCCACTGAAAGAGACATCACTGACGGAGCCTAGGTTCACACCCACGAAACCCCCACTGTAGCATCCGCTGCCTCCAAAGACGGTGGGGTTGGTGACGGAACCGTTCTGCAGACCAAACCCGCTATACCCTGCGATTCCTCCGGCATGATCCCCCCCTAAGCTGTTCTCGATGATTGCATCATTGACGCGTGCAAAACTGATCGTGCCGGTATTATTTCCGACGATCCCCCCGACATTGCTGGAGCCAGTGATATGATTTCCTGAGTCAATCAAAACTCCGAAGCTGGCATTACCATCATTCAATCCAAGCACACCACCGACGTCAGTCGTTCCTTGTACATTGGCATAATTATGCATCGTTGCCGTTGTTTGGCTACCCGCATCAAAATATCCTACGAATCCTCCCACCTGGTTCACCCCATTGACGGTTCCAGTATTATTGTAGGTACCAAATAATATCGTGCTGATTGCTTCTCCGATTGCCCCACCTATGTTGCTTCCTGAGCCAGTGATGGTTCCGGAATTTGTGAAATCAAAGAGTGAGGTGTTGAGTGTTGATGTACCAACATATCCCCCAACGAAATTACCCCCTGAAACATCTCCAGAATTGGTGCTTGATCCATTCAATGAGACCGAAGTTCGTCCAAAAACTCCGCCAACGCTATTGCCACCGTTGATCGTTCCCGAGTTCGTGAAGGTGGCGCCGATGGAGGGAAAGAGGGGCGCAATAAACTGACCGGAGACCCCACCCACATTATCACCCAGCGAGGTGACTGTCGCGCTGTTGCTGAAGGTGCCAAATGCGCTCCAAGTGCCCGCGGCGAGGTTGATATTCCCAATCAAACCTGCGGTACCGTTCGTGGCACCTGAAGTACCTGTCACAGTCGTGCTACTGTCCGTGTTCATGGTGGCCGTGGCGCCCATCGTGCCCCCGTTCATGTAACCAACAATTCCGCCGAGATTATTGCCTGAGCCGGTGATGCTGCTGTTTGTGACACTGAAGGAACCGCTGAGCGTACCGGTGCTGGTACCCACGACAGCGCCGACATTATCGAGACCTACGATGGTGGCGTTATCCAGGTGAACGCTATCGAGCGTGCCTGAGACAGAGCTGAATAAGCCAATATTATTTGTTGCAGGTTGGTTGATGTTTAAGTTTGAAATGGTGAACTGCGTGCCCTGGATATTTCCGGTAAAGTTTCCTGAGAAAGGACCCAGCGTGGTGAAATTGTTAACAAAGACGGGCAAAGAAATATTGGTATTGAGCGCATAACTGCCTGCTAAATTGGTGCTGATGTTTTGTAGCTCTGTGGCATTGTTGACTTCCATGTAAGCGGTGAATGGGCCTGTCACATAACTTGCAAAACTCGTGGGTGTTGCATAGGCGGTGGGTGTGTAATAGAAATTGACAGCCCCTGAGCCTGTGGAATTAATCTGACAGGTGACCCCTGCTGTACAACCGCCACTGTAAAGAATACTATCGGCCCCAATGCTATTGGCTGCCGTATTAGACCAGAGACTGAGCGTAGCCCCGGTGTTCCAAGTGATGTTTTGAGTCGTGTTGGTAAATTGAATTTGATCACTGGTAGAGACGAGGACATCTGTGCCTAATTGAAGCGAGTTTTGATAGCCGAGCGCTGTAGCATCAGTGATTGTCAGAGTAATAGGATCGATTAACCAGGTGCCTGCGAGTCCTTGTGTGGCGCTCGCATTAATCACTGCGCCAGAGGTATCTAACGTATTATGCGAAGAGGTTTCAATCCATCCCCCATTCCCCGAAGCAGCCCCGCCTTGCGCATAAATGGAACCATTCGCATTCGTGTTTTCATCCGACCAGAGGGACACGATGCCCCCATTGCCTTTCGTCCAGGCAGAGGCCAACACAGTGGCGGTTGCGTCCATGTTGACATTGTTCGCGTGGGCGAGGGTGCCCGCTCCATGGGGTTCGCCCCCAATATTCACTGTGCCCCCGCCAGCATCACCCGAAGCATCGATGGTGCTGCCATTTTTCAAATTCACTGTCGTGCCAGTGACCTGGGCCAAGCCGCCCGTTTCGCCTGATTTTCTACCGGAAACATCAATTTTCCCGGAAACATTGACAGTGGAATTATCACCGCCTTGCAAAACGACCTTCCCATTTTTCGTGCTGACACTTTGCGCTTCGATAATCCCGTCCATGTTAATCGTATTGGAAACGAGGGCATCGGCGGCCTGAGCCGTTAACATGACTTTGCCGCCATTGGCTTGTATGATGCCCTTATTATCGAGAATTTCATTCGTCATGGCCTTGCCTGCGTCGAAAGAAATCAAATTATCGCCGTAGAGATCCAGGGTGAAGTGATCCCCCGAGGCCAGGGCCACGGTGCCTAAATTCGCAGAAATGATCCCGTCATTAACGACCGTGGGTGAAACTAAAACAGCAATCCCCGCGTCTTTGATGCTGATGGTGCCTTCATTCACAATCGAGGCATCAGAAGGCGAGAGGGTGAAATTTTGAGGGCCATTGCTCATGAATTGTTTGTCAGAAATATTGGAGGTCGAGGCGATTAAGCCCCCGACATTCACCACCGCATTTTTTCCAAATAAGATACCGTTTTGGTTGATGATGTACACTGTGCCGTTGGCACTCAGGTGTCCCAAAATTTGTGAGGGGTTGCCGCCGATCACACGGTTCAGCGTAAATGATTTTGAAGAAGGTTGTAAAAACTGCGTCGTTTCATTCGGATTAATCGAAAATGAATTCCAATTAATGATTGCCTTATTGGACGATTGTTGAATGGTCGTGGTGGTTCCAGAATTGGTGATGGTCGCGTTCCCTTGAGTGACCTTGCCCCCTGTTGGGTTGGCCAGGGCCGATTGGGCGACGATCAATAAGCATATGCAGGCCGCCTCTCCCCAGACTGGGAGAACCGCTACGCCATGTGTTTGATTTACATCTTTCATATCATTACGTCCGACCCTCTCAAAAATAAGATGGTCAACTTAATAATAGTCTACCTATGGTAGATTACAAGGGGGCGAGGCTTTAAAAAATGCTTTTAAATCATGAAGAAGCACATTATTTCTAAGTCGACTTCTGATTCGGTCTCAATATGTTGATCTAGGGCTAATTTTCGGAAATGGCGGGCTTGGGAGAGGTCGCCTAGGGCTTCGTGGGCTTCGGCTGCGTTCGCAAAAATACGAAATAGGCTAAAATGCCCGGGGGCCTGGTCAAAATAGTGGCAGGAATATTGGGTTTCGACTTTATGGGCAAGCCTTGTGGCCTCTTCGAAGGCCTGGGTATGTAAAAAATGCTTCATGGAATCTGCATAGTTGCGCAGTTGATCTTCGATTCGATTGCTTGCCATGATCCAGCGGGGTTCATACGCTTTATCTGTATGATTTAATGTGAGATTTTCAGTGTTGGCTAATAACATGATTGCATTCACCTCGGGTTAGGAGGTTTCATCGTATCATTACGGGAGTCAGTTGTAAAGCTGAATGATTGGCTCTTGGTCACTCTAGCCCAGAAATCCCCCTAGCCCCCTTTAGGAAAGGGGGGGTGGGGGGGGATTTAAAGAGACGGAAAAACTCAACGAAGAGATCTCGCCAACCCAAAAATTTTCTGATATGCTTCATTCGCAGGACAAGTCTATGGTTGTCCTTCTTCGTCCCCTCGCGGTAGACCCTCGCAAACCCTGTCAGGTCCGGAAGGAAGCAGCAGTAGTGAATGGTTTAGGTGTGAGGTAAGGCGGGGAAGGGCTCCACCACTCTGTTACGGGCGCTTCTATTTGGCCAATCTTGAACGAAAATGCGTCGTCGGAATGCTCACATACTGGCGTGTATGCTCCGCTTCCTCCTAGCATTTTCGTCCAAGCTTGACTCAAATATAAGCGCCCTTGATATTGTGCTAAAATCCTTATCGCAAGGAATAATTCAACATGACCCATCAAGTCACCGCGCGCAAATGGCGCCCCAAATCATTTTCAGCCATGGTTGGCCAGCAGCACGTATTGCAACCCCTGATTAACGCCCTCACGCAACAACGTTTGCATCACGCCTATTTATTTACAGGCACGCGCGGTGTCGGTAAAACAACGATCGCGCGCATTTTAGCCAAATGTTTAAATTGCGAACGTGGAGTCAGTCCCGAGCCCTGTGGCACTTGCAATGCCTGCCAGTCGATTGACAGCGGTTGTTTTGTTGATTTAATCGAAGTGGACGCAGCTTCGCGAACCAAGGTGGAAGACACTCGCGATTTACTCGACAACGTTCAATACTTGCCGACACAAGGCCGTTTTAAAATCTACATCATTGACGAAGTGCACATGCTCTCCGTCAGCAGCTTTAATGCCTTGTTAAAAACGCTTGAAGAACCCCCCGCGCATGTGAAATTTTTATTGGCCACGACCGATCCACAAAAACTTCCCGTGACGGTTTTGTCTCGTTGCTTACAATTTCATTTGAAGCATCTGGATGCTGCGCTGATTGCCCAGCAACTGACCCATATTTTAAAAGCGGAACAGATCCCTTCTGAACCCGAAGCCTTAAATCTTTTGGCCGATGCAGGGCAGGGCAGCATGCGTGATGCCCTTAGCTTGCTCGATCAAGCCATTGCCCATGGGGCGGGGAGCGTTCGTACCGAATCGGTGCGAGCCATGTTGGGGACGCTGGATCCGCAAACGGTGACGCAATTATTATTGGCGCTTCAGCAGGAAAATGGTCCTGCTTTAATGGACGTGGTGGATGCGATTGCCGCCGATACAGGAAATTTTGAGCAAGCCCTGCAAGCCTTGATCCAGGCCCTGCATGACATTGCCTTGATTCAAACGGTGCCTCAGGCGACGCAAATAAATCAATCGCGGTATGAGCGTTTTAAAGATTTTGCTGCGGCTTTTTCGCCTGAACTGGTGCAATTATTTTATCAAATTGCTTTGCATGGCCGCCGGGATCTGCCTTGGGCGCCTTCGGCTCGTGCGGGGTTTGAGATGACCTGCATGCGATTATTGGCGTTTACGCCGGTGAGCGATGAAAACCCCCGCCCGGAGTACCGGTCTGCCCCATTAAAGCAGATGAACGATGAAAACCCCCGCCCGGAGTACCGGTCTGCCCCCTTAAAAGGGGGCGATCACCTTGTAGTTGAGATTCCTTTGGAAGACGAATTTGAATCTTTGGGGCATCATCCTAAAATGGAACCGGTGATTCTGGCGCATCATTCGCCTGCACCAGAGCCAGCACCAGTACCCGAACCGGCACCCGCACCTGCGTCTGCAGCGCCTGCGGAACTTCCTGCCTGGGACGATCTGCTGCCTAAACTCAAACTTTCCGGCATGGCCAGTGCCTTGGCCTCGCATTGCGTGATGGGGGACTTCAATGGCCATTTATTGGTCTTGCATTTGGCGCCCAAGCATGCGCCCTTGTACACCAAAACAGTGGCCGATCGGATTGCACAGTCCCTCACAGAATTCATGAGAAAGCCGATTACTCTTGAGATTAAACTCCAGGAAAGCCAAGAACATACGCCCGCACAACGCCGTCAAGAGGCGGATGAGCATGCGTATCAAGAAGCGAAATCAGCGATTGAGGCCGATCCAGTGGTTCGAGAGCTCATCGATAAGTTCGATGCAAAACTAGACGAAACAACCGTAAAAGGGTTATCCTAAGGGTGACTCCAGTGAATACAACCAGAGGTAAGTTATGACTGATTTCAATAAAATCATGCAGCAAGCACAGCAAGTGCAAAAAAATATCCAAGAAGCTCAAGCCAAAATTGCCCAAATGATCGTCGCAGGGGAATCTGGCGCCGGATTGGTCAAAGTGGTGATGAATGGGCAACATTTTGTGAAGTCCTGCAGCATCGATGACAGCGTTTTCAAAGAAGACAAAGAAACCTTAGAAGAGCTGATTGTGGCTGCCATCAACGATGCAGTGACAAAAATTGAAACGAAGTCACGCGAACAAATGATGACCCTGATGGGCGGATTGGATCTGCCGAAAGAATTGGGCGGTCAATAAGTTAGGGACGAATCAAGCCGGGGCTCATGAAATGAATGCATTTCATGGGCCCTGCGCGTGAATTGACAGGTAAGCATGAGTCCACTTCTTCAAAACTTAATTCAATCCCTTCGCTGCCTCCCTGGGATCGGGCCCAAATCTGCCCAACGCATGGCTTTTCATGTCTTGCAAAAAGATCGTTTGGGTGCCCGTCGTTTGATTGAGGCCCTGGAAGCGGCCTTGGAAAAAGTGGGGTATTGTCAGGAATGCCGCATGCTCAGCGAAGACACTGTGTGTGAGTATTGCAGCAATCCCCGCCGTGATCCCACTGTGCTTTGTGTCGTGGAAGCTCCGGACGATGTGGTGGCGATTGAGTCCAGTCAGCAATTCAAAGGCCAATATTTTGTGTTGATGGGGCATTTGTCGCCCCTGGATCGGATGGGCCCGGAAGAAATCGGAATTCCCTTGCTTGAAAAACGTTTTGCGCAAGGGGTCATTCGTGAAGTGATCATTGCCACCAATCCCACCGTCGAAGGCGAGGCCACCGTTCATTACATTGCAGAGCTGGCCCGCGCTCATGCCGTTCACGCCACACGGATTGCTCACGGCATTCCCATGGGCGGCGAGTTGAAATACGTCGATGCCGGAACCTTGGCTCAAGCCCTCACCGGAAGACGTCCACATTTATGAGTTTGCACGATTATGCGGTGGCTCATACCACCCCAGATTCCCCCGAAGTCGCAGCCATCATCCCCTCGACCCTCGCCCAGCATGAACAAGCCCATATGATTTCGGGCCTGATCGAAGCGCGGCTCCTTCAAGTCATCCTCTTGTCTCTCAAGGCCCGACGCGTCCTCGAACTGGGTTGTTTTACGGGATATTCCGCTTTGAGCATGGCCGAGGTCTTGCCTGAAGGGGGAGAGGTGATCACCCTAGAAATTGATCCGGATATTGCTCAAATGGCGGCCAGGCACCTTGAAAAATCCCCCCACGGTCCCAAAGTACAGGTCTTGTTAGGGCCGGCTTTGAAGAGTTTGGCAACCTTGGTGCCGGGCTTCGATTTCGCCTTTATTGATGCCGATAAGGTCAACTACCCAGAGTACCTTGAGGCTGTCTCCCCCTTGATTCGTTCGGGCGGGGTGATTGCCCTCGATAATACCTGGTTAGCAGGCTCTGTGCTGGAACGAAAGGGTCCGGCCCAGGTCGCGGTTGCCAATCTCAATGAGGCCCTGTTGAAAGATAAACGATTTACCTGCGTGTTCTTGCCCATCCGAGATGGCCTCACGCTTTTGTACAAACATTGAGGAGAAATCATCATGCAACCTGCTGAAAAACAAACCTATGCGTTTCAGACGGAAGTGAAACAGCTTTTGCAACTCATGATTCATTCTTTATATTCTGACAAAGAAATATTTTTGCGCGAATTAATTTCCAATGCTTCGGATGCCCTGGATAAATTACGTTTCAATGCATTGCAAGTGCCCGAATTCAAGGGCAAAGATCAGGATTTGAAAATCAAAGTCTCCTTCGACGAAGACGCACGAACCATCACCGTCAGTGACACGGGGATTGGCATGACTGCCGATGAAGTGATTGAAAACTTGGGTACGATTGCCAAATCGGGCACCAAGGCTTTTGTTGAAAAATTAACCGGAGATCAATCCAAAGACTCCGCCTTGATTGGTCAATTCGGTGTCGGATTTTATGCAAGCTTCATGGTGGCTGACAAGGTGACTGTGATCACTCGCCGCGCTGATCAACCTGCGGAAAGTGCGGTGATCTGGGAGTCCAACGGCGATGGAGAATATTCCCTTGAGCCTACGGTGAAAGCCTCTCAGGGAACCGAGATCATTCTTCATCTCAAAGAAGACGAAAAAGAATTATTGTCGGATTGGCGCCTGCGCAACATCATTATTAAATATTCTGATCACATCGCCTTCCCTGTGGAAATGCCCAAGGCCAAGGCTGAGGACGACAAGACTGATCTTGTTGAAAATGAAGCGGTCAACAAGGCCACGGCCCTGTGGATGCGCGCTAAATCTGAAATCAGCGATGACGAATACAAAGAGTTTTACAAACTCGTGAGCCACGATTATCAAGATCCTTTAACCTGGTCACACACCCATGTCGAGGGAAAAACGGAATACACCAGCCTGTTGTATATCCCCAAGCATGCCCCCTTTGACATGTATCAGGTGCAAATGAAGAATCGTGGAATCAAACTCTACGTGAAACGTGTCTTTATTTTGGACGATGCAGAACAGTTCATTCCTCATTATTTGCGTTTTGTTCGCGGAGTGATTGATATCAAAGATTTGCCTTTGAATATCTCCCGTGAATTATTGCAAAATAATAAAATTGTGAGCACGGTCAAAGCCGGGACGACCAAAAAGGTCTTAAGCACCTTGCAGTCGATGGCAGACAATGAGCCGCAAGATTATTTGATATTTTGGTCTGAATTTGGGCCTGCCTTAAAAGAGGGCGTGGTGGAAGATTCGGCCAACAAAGAAGCCATCGCCAAATTAATTCGTTTTGCGACCACCTTCAAAAATGAACCTGGCCAGACCGAGTCATTCGACGATTACCTGGGTCGAATGAAGCCTGAACAAGACAGTATTTATTACCTCACCGCCGATTCATTCGCTGCGGCAAAAAACAGTCCCCATCTGGAAATTTTCCGCAAAAATGGGATTGAAGTCTTATTGCTCAGTGATCGGATCGACGAATGGTTGACAGGTCATCTTCCAGAGTATCAGGGTAAAAAATTGGTCTCCGTGGCCAAAGGCGCCTTAGATTTAAGCAAGCTCGTGACGGATGAGCCTGAGGCCCAAGCCCATGCTGAAGAAATCAAAGACCTGGTGCTTGCAATTAAAACAGCTTTGGGTGAACAAGTGAAGGATGTGCGCGCGACGAATCGTCTCACCGATTCTCCTGCCTGCATCGTTGCAGACGAAAACGACATGGGACTGCAAATGCAGCGCATGTTCAAGGCGGCGGGTCAACCCGTGCCCATGACTAAGCCCATTCTGGAAATTAATCCAGAGCATGCCTTAATTTTACGTTTGAACCAAAATCCGACGGATCCGGCCTTGCAAGAATGGTCCAAGCTGCTGCTCGAACAAGCCACCTTGGCCGAAGGAGCTCCCTTGGAAGATCCGGCTGGATTCGTCAAGCGGATGAACACCTTGTTATTGTCCTAGGGGATGAGGTTAAAACTGTGAACGGTAGGGGCGAACATGTCCCGGCCTTGAGCCGGGATCCGCGTGGTACTCCACGCAATTCGCCCGCTCAACTCAATTAACCACACCCCGTGGGCCAAAAAAGTCAAAAAATTGACGAAAGCTTAAACGCCTACTATATTTTTTTTTGTAGTATGTTTAGAAAGGTTGATGTCATGCCCACGAAATTAGAACTATTAAACAATGCCTTAGTGGAATCCGCATCGCATTCTGATGCCAAAACACAGGCGACTGTGGCGGCTGTGAAGAACTTTCTGAATGTGTGTGAAGGGGTCGCAGCTCCCAGCGACGAACAAATCGATGCCTTGATGGCGGCTCTGGAGAAATCCGACGCAGAGGCCGTGGAAAAGGTCACCTTGAGCCAGGTTCAGTATTTGGCCAAACACTACCATAATTTTAAAGGTGTGTTGTCCAGCATCAATACTAATGATACGGTCCGAGCCACTGCGCTGTTCAGCACCGTCAAAATAACCGAACTCACCAAAATCAAAATGTCTCACCCCGCGCCTTTGGCCAATGAAAAAGTCGAAAACATGGATTTGACCAATCATCCACAATTTGAACAGCTCAAGATAGACAAAAATAAGCCGGATTATAAGGGCTATTACGTGGTCAATAATCAGATATTCACCTTATGGAAAGGAACTGAGGGAAACTTAAAGGGCACAACGCGCGCGGATCCTATTTACGATGATACGGCCTTGAAAGATTTTTTGGGTAAATTTGGTTTCGAATACCATGCGCGTCCGGAGGATAAGCGCTTCAGCGGAACTTTTGCTGAGCCCTCTCATGCAAACACAATCAACAAATACGATAAATCAGGTAACTTAATAGGGCGGGCGCCCGTAGAAAAACCAATAGAGCAGCGCACGATCAAAAACATGACGGTCTACTTTAAGAAAAAAGAAGATTGCGACTATGCCATTTTAGACACGCTTAAAAGTAAGACCTTACCGAAAAATAACTGATTAGGCGCGCTTCATCCACTTGTCGATCATGACAAGAATCGCGCCATCTCCGGTAACGTTCGCAGCGGTCCCTAAGCTGTCTTGGGCGATGTACAGGGCGATCATCAGTCCCAAGGCCGCTTCATCAAAGCCGAGCATGGAGGCTAATATTCCCAAGGAAGCCATCACGCCACCGCCAGGAATGCCTGGAGCGGCAATCATGATTAAACCCAGCATCAAAACAAATTGCAGCATTTGCGGAAAAGCAGGCAGGGTGAGCTGGGGGCTGAGCATCATGACGGCAAGCGAGCAGGTGGTGATGGTGATCACGGAACCTGAAATGTGAATGGTGGCGCAAAGAGGCACCCCGAAATCTGCGACAGGGTTGCTGACCTGGTTATTTTTCACTGAACGCAGGGTCATCGGAATGGTGGCCGTGCTGCTCATGGTCCCCGCAGCGGTTAAATAAGCCGGCAACATATTTTTGATCAACACGAAGGGATTCCGATGCGCGACCAAGCCTGCGATTGCGTAGAGGACTAAGAGCCAGAGCCAATGCACACAGAGGGCGAGGCCTAGCACAAAAACGAAGGTTTTGATGGTTTCAAAGACGGTGCCTTGGGCGGCCATGCTGGCGAAAATACAGGCAATGTAAATCGGCAAGAGGGGAATGATGATGCTGCTGAGCAGCAGGTCCATGATTTGCTTGCCCTCGAAGGTGATTTTATCCAGCGTAATCGCATGCGATTTGCCAATCCCGATCCCAAAAATAAAGGCCATGGCGAGTGCAGTCACCACGCTCATAAGGGGCGGGATGCTGAGGGTAAAATAGGGCAGCAGTTCGGCATTCGTGCTGACGGCCATGACTTTATGCGTGAACAGCGGCACTATTTGGCTGCCAATGCCATAGGCAACGAGCCCGGCGCCAATCGTCGAGGCATAGGTCAGGCCAACGGTGATGCCGAGGATTCGACCCGATTTGTGCCCTAGCCCTGCAATGCCATGCGTGATATATAATAGGATGATGAAGGGGATGGCGAATCCGATGAAATTGCCAAACAGTTCTTGGACCGTGAGCAGGACCCGCACCATGCTGGTGGGGAAGTAAAGGCCGATCAGGGTGCCTAATACGATACCGAGCAATAGCCGCAGGACAAGTTTCATGGTTGACTCACATTATAGAAGCTAATAGATTCATTGAGGATAACATACAGTGTCACGTATAGAAAGTCGCAAACATATCGCTCTGGTCGCTCATGATGCCCAAAAACAACACCTGCTGAGCTGGGCCAGAACCCACCTAGAAATCCTCAAACAACATACCCTCTATGCCACGGGCACGACCGGTGAATTGCTGAGCCGAGAGCTCGGGCTCTCTATCACGAAACTGGAAAGCGGGCCTTTGGGCGGGGATCAACAAATCGGGGCTAAAATCGTCGATAATGAGATCAATTGTTTGATTTTCTTTTGGGATCCTTTGCTGACCCAGCCCCATGATCCTGATATTAAAGCCTTATTGCGTCTGGCCAATGTGTGGAATATCCCAGTGGCCTGTAACGAATCAACCGCTGATTTTATTATTTCCTCTCCCTTCATGGGGTCGACATACGAACGTAAGTTACAAGACTATTCTGCCTATCGAAAACGTTTGTGACTCACTTTCATTGAATTGTGGTAATCTTAAGGCACAAAAGGGAGCATCTCATCATGGAAAAAATTTGGCTTCAAAGCTACCCCGCAGGCATTCCTGCAGAAATCACGCCCACCCGTTTTACCTCCATCGGCGATCTCTTTTTGCAAGCTGTGAGCGATTACACGGATCTTCCCTGCATGGAAAACATGGGGAAAATCTTAAGTTACAGTGAATGCGGTCGGATCACCGAGCAATTGGCGGCTTATTTTGTGCAGGTGCTTGGCTTAAAAAAGGGCGATCGCTTGGCCCTGATGATGCCCAATTGCTTGCAATACCCCTTGTGCATGTACGCTGCCTTTCGGGCGGGTTTGATTGTCGTCAACGTGAATCCCTTATACACGGTGCCTGAATTTGTTCATCAAGTGAACGATGCCCAAGCCGCGGCGGTCGTGGTGTTAGCGAATATGGCCAAAACGGTGGAAAAGGGCCTGCCGGAATGCCCCTACCTTAAACACGTGATTGTGACGGAGCTCGGCGATTTATTCGATTTCCCGAAAAATAAAATCGTCAATTTGGCCACGAAATACCTGATTAATCGTTATACCTCTGCAGTGATTCCTCAGGCGATTGCCTTTAATGACATGCTGACGCGTGGTCATCGATCGGCATTCCAAGAAGTGCCGGTGAGTTTGGATGATATTGCATTTCTTCAATACACGGGGGGGACGACCGGGGTTTCCAAGGGGGCCATGTTAACCCACCGCAATATGCTCTCGAATGTGGAACAAGGCGAGGCCTGGATCAGCCAAAAACTGAAAAAACGCGAAGAAGTGATCATCACCGCTTTGCCGCTGTACCATATCTTCTCTCTTACGGCCAATTGCCTGATGTTCACCAAAATGGGCGCGAAAAATGTCTTGATCACGAATCCTCGTGACATCAAGGGCTTCATTAAAGAGCTGGCCAGACAAAAATTTACGGTCTTGACGGGGGTCAATACCTTATTTAATGCGCTCCTCAATCATCCCGAGTTTGAAAAGCTCGATTTTTCGCACCTCAAGCTCACTTTGGGCGGGGGCATGGCGGTGCAATATGCTGTCGCGCAACGCTGGAAAAAAGTCACCGGTGTTCCACTGCTGGAGGCGTATGGTTTGACTGAAACCTCGCCTGCAGCCACCATCAATCCTTTCACGCTTGAAGAATATTCGGGGGCCATCGGCCTGCCTATTCCTTCGACGGAAGTCAAAATAGTGGACGAAGAAGGGCACGAGGTGGACCTTTCTGAGGCAGGGGAGCTGTGC
>CAYMDW010000011.1:0-6866 GCA_964389615.1 uncultured Gammaproteobacteria bacterium
CAAGGCAGTGAACGCGCGCTCGAGCAATTCAGTATATAAACTAAACCCGATGGATTGAATATCGCCGCTTTGCTGATCGCCCAGAATTTCACCTGCGCCACGGATCTCAAGATCATGGGTGGCGAGCATGAAGCCTGCGCCCAAATCTTCGAGGCTCTCAATCGCCTCGAGTCGCTTCGTGGCATCTGCTGTGATGGTTTTAAAACTCGGGACAAGCAAATAGGCATAGGCCTGATGATGCGAGCGACCGACCCTTCCGCGTAATTGATGCATTTGCGACAGCCCCAAATGATCAGCCCTGTCCATGAGGATGGTATTAGCGGTCGGGACGTCGATACCGGTTTCAATGATCGTGCTGCACACCAGGACATTGAATCGCTGGTGATAAAAATCCGACATGATCTGTTCAAGCTCGCGTTCACGCAATTGACCATGAGCGACTCTGATTTTCGCTTCGGGAATCAATGCCTGAAGACTTGCCGCAGTGCGTTCAATCGTTTCAACCTTGTTATGCAGGAAATAAACCTGCCCACCCCTCAAGATTTCGCGAAGCACCGCTTCTCGAATAAGTGAGGCATTGTATTCGCGAACAAAGGTTTTGATCGAAAGCCTGCGTTTGGGCGGTGTGGAAATAATCGAAAGATCTCGCACGCCGTGCATGGCCAAATTTAAAGTGCGGGGGATCGGTGTGGCTGTCATCGCCAAAATATCAACTTCGGCGCGTAATTTTTTGAGCTTCTCTTTTTGATGAACACCAAAGCGGTGCTCTTCATCAATAATGACCAGGCCGAGATCTTTGAAATCGACCAAATTGGAGAGCAGGGCGTGTGTGCCAATCACAATATCGACCTTGCCATCTGCGAGTTGATCCACGGTCTCTTTGCGATTTTTCTCGCTTCTGAAGCGGGAAAGCTGCTGGATGTTAAAGGGATGATCAGCAAAACGATCTTTGAAGGTCTCAAAATGTTGTTGCGCAAGCAAGGTGGTCGGCACTAACACGGCGACCTGCTTTCCGCTATTCACGGCGATAAAGGCGGCGCGCATCGCGACTTCCGTTTTCCCAAAGCCCACATCGCCGCAAATCAGCCGATCCATCGGGGAATCAGAGGTCATGTCAGCAATGACCTGATCAATCGCCTGCACTTGATCCGCGGTTTCTTCGAAGGGGAAGGCTTTGGCGAATGCATAATAGGCTGCATCCGGTTTGAGGTGTCTGAAGCCATGTTTGGCTTTTCGTTTTGCGTAGATGTTTAACAGCTCAACCGCAGTGTCACGCACCTGCTCAATGGCTTTTTTCTTCGCGGTGGACCATTGTTTATTCCCGAGCTTGCTTAAGGGGGCTTCCTCATTATTGATTCCAGAGTAGCGACTGATGAGCTGCAAGCTGCTCACGGGAACATAAATTTTATCGTTGTTTGCGAAACTCAAGAGTAAATATTCGGATTCAATGCCGCCCGCTTCGAGGGTAATCAATCCTTGATAACGGCCAATTCCGTGATCTTCATGAACCACTGCATCGCCGATTTTGAGCTCAACAAGATTTCGAATGAATTGTTCAGACGAAGGACCGCTTTTGCGACGTCTCCGCGCCTGAGTCACGACCTCACCCAGGAGATCGTTTTCCGTGATGATCACCAGGCCATCTTCGGGGAGGATCATGCCTTGTGTTAGGGGGGCGGTAGTGATCACATAAGGACGATCGCTTTCAATCGCCGCAGACCAGGAGGTGACCATGGACAGGGAGAGATTCAAGGGAGCGAGTAGCTCTTGCAAGGTTTCACGTCGACCTGCCGTTTGCGCACAAAATACAAATCGTCCTCGGGTCTGTTGAATAAAATCAGGCAGCGTGTCCAGGCTCAGTTTGGGCAAGGGCTGGATGTCCAGGAGTGCATCAGATCGGGTCTGATTGTCAAAACGCAGCGTGCGATGCTGCTTGCACAGCCCCATCATTTCATCTGCCGGTAAAAATACTGTTTTCGGAGGCAATAAAGGGCGTGTGACATCATGAGCGTATTGATCATGCCTCTTCAACACTTCGTGATAAAACTGATGAGCCTTAGTCGAAAGATCATTGACTTGAATCACGAGCGTATTGTCTGGCAAATAATCAAATAAGCTCGCCGTTTTTTCAAAAAACAATGGCAAGTAATATTCAATGCCCGCAGGAGATAAGCCTTTTGAAATTCCTTCGTATATCGGCGAGATCATGGGGTCGCCTGAAAAAGTGGCGCGCCATTGACTGCGAAAAAAACTGATGGCGGAAGGGTCCAGTGGAAATTCGTGCGCAGGGAGCATGCCCACGCGATCGATCGGGGCAGCCGAACGTTGCGTTTCTACATCAAAGGGACGGATGCTGTCGATTTCATCATCCATCAGATCGATGCGGTAGGGCTGGGTGCTTCCCATCGGAAAAATATCCATGATGGAACCGCGCAGTGCATATTCCCCATGCGCGTAGACTTGAGCCACGGATCGATATCCGTATTGTTCGAGTTCGCGTCGGAATTGCGCAATATCCAGACGATCTTTAACCGCAATAAAAAAACTATTCCCGCCTAAGTGTGACCGCGGGCAAAGCCGATGCATTAAGGTCCCTACAGAGACGAATAATCCGCCTTTTTTACTATGAGGTAATTGAGAAAGTAGGGTTAAGCGGTCTGAGATAATGTCTTCATGAGGAGAAAACTGATCGTAGGGAAGGGTTTCCCAATCGGGAAATTCTGCGCAAGGAAAAGCTCCCTCAAGTATAAATTCACATTCTTGCGCCAAGCGACTGGTGATTGAGGCATCTTCTCCTATCACCATGACCAAACCAGGATGGGTTTTAATCACCTCGGAAAGAACCCAGGCTATTTCACCTTGCAGGGGAAAACCCCAGTGCTTGATGGAAGTGTCAGAGAGAAGCGATTGAATTTTATTTGAAATATGCATAATGGGCACAAGTTTACCATCGAATTTCATTTCAAAAAAGGTTTACCTTGACTAAGCTTCCCGACTTACTATACTTGGGGCAGTGGTATGCATTTGAGGAGTTGATCATGTCTAAACATCTGATTCTTGCCCCCCTGGGACTTTCCCTGCTTTTAGCCGCAGGCCCTGTTTGGGCAAGCTTAGCCACAGATCTCCATGGGGCAGAATTTACCGATCAGCAGTTTGTGAAAGACGAGGAGGCCGCGATTGGGCGAGTCACTGCTCAGTGGGCCACTAAATTGAACTCGCATGATCCCATCAAGGTTGCAGCTTTGTATGATGAGCCATTTGTTTTGTACGCGACTTTTAAATCGAAAATCGATACCGTGGAAGGACTGGTTCAGTATTTCACTGATCTGATGAAAAAAGAGGATTTAAAGGTCACCTTTAATGAACAAACCATCCGCGTTTATGGCTCGACCGCGGTCAATTCAGGAATCTACACCTTCAGCTACAAAGAAAACGGTAAGCTAAAAGAAATCAACGCACGTTTTACCTTTGTGTATACCCTGACTCCTGCTGGGTGGAAAATAGTGGATCACCATTCTTCGGTGCTTCCTGAATAACTTCAGGCACCGTGGGAGGCGTGGGCATCCATTTATTGTGCACACCCATCATCAGCACGGCAGTCGTGGCGGCAGGCATTAAATACTGAGCCACCTCATTTTTATACCCAATGGCTGCGGCTGCACCAATAATAAATCCGAATGAAAAGGTGAGCGCCAATTCCGTGTACAAAGCCAGGCCTTGAATTTTATCCTTGGATTGATGCCATTTGGCGACAGTGGCTCCCACTGCAAAACCAAGGGCGGAAACGAACATCATTGCCCCCTTTAACTCCATGGGGCAGCCTTTCACGAGTTCAGTACTTAAGGAAAAACTCGTGTTGAAAAAATTATTGGCGATATCCATGCCCACATGATTGAGCCCATAGATGATCAGGTCCGGCAGATGGGTGGCTGCTTCCATACCCCCCATGCCCAAGGTCACCTGCCATTGTAGATTCGCAGAATCTTTGGCGATCACGCGCGGATCGGTGTCACCGGACTCAAAGAGCATGCGTAAACCGTAATTCATCCAGTAGGTTAATTTACCTGTGAGGTAAGGAAGGATAAAAACATCGAGTGCGATTCCATCAGTGTACGGAATCAATCCGATGGGCTTTTCTAAGGCCATGGCTCCTGTCATCGAAGCGCCGACCACGGGGACTGAAAGAAGGCTGATTTGGTTGTAGGGATCTTCGGGCGCTTCCACATAGGGCTCTGTGAGGGGATGCTCAGTGGGATCGGTGCAGGAATACCCCAGCGTGCCAACATGCCAATTGGGTCCTTTCCCCAGCGTGTTGTCGTGAGACTTGCGATGCAGATTCTTATTCGTTTCACCTGGGTCATGGCCATGTACATAATGAATGGGGCAAATTCTTTTACTGTTGAGACGTGCGTCGTTTCTCGGATCTCTGTTCCAAAGGAGCATGTAGAAAGGATGAGCTTCTGCATCAAGCCCAGAGCCGTTGATTTGTTTCTCGGATAATGGGGGACCCATTTCGACTAAGTCATTCAGTGTATTATGCTCCGCATTGTAAGCCACGATTTGATTGATCAGATCGATGAGTTCTGCTAAATATTTGCTGGGGATCCCGCGTTTATTTTTTCTGGCCCTGATGGCATTGAGCAATGTTGTCATACGTTCGCCAAGGCCTTCGGGGAAAAGATCGCGTGTGAATTGTTCTAACGCATATTTTTCAATCCCGAGCCCCATTTTATAAATATCATTTTCGCCCATGGGAGCATGGGTATAAATAGAGCTGATTTCGCCTTGAGCATTGACCTCGTAGGAGATCGCTTTCAAGGTGGTTTTATAGAGGTCATAGAGCTCATTGATACGAGATTGATTGACCCAAGCATTACCGATAAGCGATTGCAAATTAATTGCTGAAACTCCTTGGGACCGCCAAACATTGGAGAGTTGATTTTCATCATAAGGATGATAATTTTCGTGACACTGAATAAAACTATGGCCGTGGTTCGACATTAAGATTTCAACTCGGCCTTGCTTTCGAGTGCCTTGAATGAGTTTTTCTAAGAGTAAAAATATGAAATAGTCGTTACTGCCTCGATCGCAGATCTCATCCCCAAGTAAACGTATCCGTGCAGTTGGGGTGATCTTGATTCTGTCAATGATGTCTTCGATAGCCGCAAGATCTTGTTGCCTGAGCTTATCATTTTTCTTGTTGTATATTTTGACGAAGCGAGCATAATCGCCCTTTTGACCCATTTGGGCCGCCCCATGAAGCATTAAAAAATGGAGTAGTTTTAGGCTGTTCGCATGAAGATCCCCGAGGGTGAAGCAGTGATTGGGGTTTTGACGCGCGCATTCTGAGAGGGCCGAGGGCTCGACTTCTAAATTCACGCGAATCGCTTTTTTATGACGGTCAGACATGATGAGCCCTCAGCCTAATGTTAGAATTAAAACAAACTGTCTGAAATGATGCCAGACATTAGGTTATATGTCAATCATATTGAATAAACTTGCAAATTGACTAAAATGCTATATAATTAACTGACTTATCCTCTGGATCATGCTCTCATGATGAAAAAAGAGATTTACGCATTGGCCCCCAAAGGCACACGAGTCCCCTTACGCGGGCTTCCCTTGCAGGAGCAGCTCGCCATTCATCATTTGTATAAGCCGCTCAGGATGGCGCATCCCTTTGATTTCTTTTCAATTAATCCCCCCAGCACCGAAATTCTTGATAATAATGCCTTTGGATATCTGCTCAAAGGCGAGGCTGGGGTCTTGGGCATGACCTTCGTGGGAGGCAGGGTGATTTTTGGTGATCGGCCCAGTCAAGAGGATGCCCTGGACTTTGATTATCTCCAAATCCCTGCCTGGGATGCCTCGGGTAGCGCATCAAAGCAAGGGGTCTTGAAGAAGACCCTCTTGGATCTGGGGGAAGCCTTAATAGAGACGGATGAGGAGGGGGATTGTATTGCAGGACTGTCTGGATCAACCCTTGTCACCTCCGTTTCGGACAGTGAGGGGATCACCTGGGCCTCAGTCGGCGACAGTTATCTTCTGCTCTGCGTCGTTAAACCGGATGGAAAGGTGCATCTAAGTGTGATCAATCCGATCCATTCGGTGAATAGCGCGGAATTATTGAGAATAAAGTCTCATCATCCTGATATTTTGAAGACGATGATGAAGCAGAATAAACCTAAATCCATCACCCGACCTCGCATTTGTGGCCTGGAAATGTCTCGCGCATTCGGAGATGAGTCTGTGAGCAGTGAGGCAGGGATTGAATTTACCCCTGATGTAGGCACGATCTTCTATGATGAGATAAAAGACTATGATGCTGCACAGGATACCCTTTTTATAATTCATACTTCCGACGGCTTATTTCACACTGCCTTACTTTCGGTGGATGAGCAGGCTGAAATCGAGAATCAGCCCCTGCCAGCTTGGACTGAACCCCCCTTGTGGAAGGAGTCGAATCTCGATGATTCACAAAAAGAGTTTTGCAAAAATCTCGATGTGTTTGAGGCTCGCGGGAAAATCAGAGAAGCACTTTTTTTGAGGATATACGAAAAATCCATCGAGAATGTCTTGAAGACTGAGCCCAAGGCTGTCGAAGAAGGTATTTTGTCGGCTCTTTCAGGAGAAGCCGCCCAGCGCTCCCAAAATCATATCAGTAATGCCCCGGATAACATCAGCTGTGTGCTTGTGCCTGTGGGGCCTATGATGAATACTCCCGTACTGGCCTTAGTCGCTGATGGGCATACAGGCCCTGAAGCTGCCGTGTATCTCAAAGAGAATCTTGTCAATATGCTGGATTTCACTCTTGTCTCAGAAGCCAATGCAACCTCCGAGGCCTCAACACCGATCAACAAGTTTTA
>CAYMDW010000011.1:6876-27392 GCA_964389615.1 uncultured Gammaproteobacteria bacterium
CCTTCATCATGACCATGACTACGGCGAAAATGTATGTACATTTGTTGCGCAATATTATCTGGGGATTGCTGTTCATCGCGGCTGCACTCGGAGTGGGGATGTGTGGTTATCATGGTTTTGAGGGAATGTCCTGGGTAGATGCCTTTCTAAACGCTTCGATGATTTTGTCGGGCATGGGACCCGTCACAACACTGAACACCTTGGGCGGGAAAGTGTTTGCGGGAGCCTATGCATTATTCAGTGGTCTTGCCTTTATCGCCGTGATGGCCGTGGTGTTTGCGCCCGTGATCCATCGTTTTTTTCATAAAATTCATCTTGAAGGAAATCGACAAAAAGATTCCTAATCGAACGATTGCGGCGCGACGACTTTTTTGTTAATGTGTTACCCCTGTAACATAGGACATGATCATGCAAACCGACTATAAGCCATCGTTTTTGATTCTGCTTATGCTCATCTCGTTTCCTTCTGTAAACGCTGTGCTTTATACCCCCGCGCTTCCTGCTTTGGCTGATTATTTTTCAGTCTCAAGCGACATGGCTCAGCAAACAATCACGATTTTTTTATTCGGTTATACCTTGGGGCAATTAATTTACGGACCAATCGCCAATCGGTTTGGTCGATTGCCAGCGGTGTTTGTCGGCGTGTCGATTCAGGTGCTCAGCAGTCTTGCCTGCGTCGCAGCGGGGCGCTGGCATTCATTCGAATTATTCTATGTGGCGCGATTCATGGCTGCGATGGGGTCCGGGGTCGGGCTCAAAATCACTTTTACCTTAGTGAATGAATATTACACCCCCAAAGTCGCGAGCCAAAAAATTTCTTATTTGATCCTCGCTTTCGCCATTGCGCCTGGATTGGCCGTCAGTATTGGGGGCGTGTTGACGCAGTTTTTCGATTGGGTGAGCTGTTTTTATTTTCTGGCGGCCTATGGTTTGCTCATCTTTCATCTTGCCAGAAAACTTCCTGAAACTAAAACCATCCTGGATCTTGAAGCCTTTGAGTGGAAGCACCTGATCGGAGGCTATGTCGCCCAATTTAAAAACCCGCAGTTGATTGCAGCAGGGCTCGTGATGGGAAGTGGTTGTGCGATTATTTATTTATTCGCAACCCTTGCTCCTTTTATTGCCATTCATACTTTTGGGATGAGCAGCGCGGAGTATGGCTTTGCGAACTTTTTACCCTCGCTCGGCATGTTAATGGGGAGTTTGCTCTCCGCTCTCTTGCTCAAAAGATTTGCGATTATTCGCGTGATTTCATTTGGAATTCCTTTGAACTGGCTCGGGCTGAGTTTCATTGCTTTGGGTTTATTCATGGGCTGGCACCCAGTCGCCTCGCTGTTCATCCCAGCCATGGTCATGCTTACCGGCAATGCGCTGATGTATGGCAATGCTTCAACACTCGGTTTGCAATCCACGCCCGATAAAGCTCATGGATCAGCCGTCATGAATTTTTTGAATATGGGGCTGGGCACCTTGTCAGTTTTCAGCCTCAGCCTTCATTCATTTAACCCTAGCATTATCTTGCCAGTGATGTGTGCTTGCCTTTGCGTGTTGAGCTTTACTAGCTTTATGTGGATCAAGCGATTACAGAAGTAATGCCTGCTTCCATTTTAAAACATAGAAATGGGTTCCGGGATATCCGCCCCTGCCCAAGCGCGTGAATATTGGCCATGGGCCAAATCAGCCCGTTCCACCTGTCCTAAGGCCCGTAAGCTTTTTTCTAAGCCATGAAGCGACCAGCCGTTGGCAGGATATTGCGTCAGATCCAGCTCGTACATGACCTTCGCACTTTGAAAATCACCCCATTTATAATAGGCATCGCCCAGTGCTTGTCGTACGGGGAAGTACCAATCAGGCGGTTCATGGTAGGGGAGGCTGTCTTGTATTTTCATCGCATAAATAAGATGGGCGATGGTCAAGCCTTGATCTCCAATTTTATCCGCGAGGGTGGCGTAAAGAATTGAGTTTCCGATCGTCAGTAGTTTTGAGCCAGTCTCACCGAGATTCGCCTCTGTGGCTCCCTGTCCAACGATCTGTTGAAGCGCGACAGCCTCAGCTAATGCTTCTTGGAGTTTACCGGTATTTGCCTGCGCCATGCCTCGGGCGTAGTGCCACATTCCTAATGCGTAGCCGTATTTTGGATCGGGCTGTGGTTCATTCAATATTTCAGCCCATAAACCAAATCGAGCTTCGACAAAGAGGGGGACGGGCAGGAACCATTGCAAGCTCGGAGAATCTGCGAGCCAGTCGGCGTAGGGCGCTTCCAGCATTTGCTTGGCTGCTCGCAGCGCCGTCTCTTTGTTCCCTTCCATGCTGGCGGTGGTGCGTAAAAAATCGTATTGATGGAAATACAAATAATTTATTTCAGGTTCAAACCCTTGTTTATGGCAGGTCTCATTGTATTGTTTGTACGCCTCGATGGCCTGAAGGTTGGACTCCGTGCCTTCGTGATAATGCCCTGTCAAGAAATAGATATGGGAAGGCATATGCACTAAATGAGAAACTCCTGGCGCTAGTGTTTTCAAACGCGCTGCATTGTCTAAGGCAGAGGAGGGATGTGAATAGGGTTCGATAAGATGAATCAGGTAATGATTCGCCCCTAAGTGCTCCGGGTCGAGAGCCAAGGCATTTTGCAGCGTGCGTGTTGCTTGAACGATGCCGGGATCCGTTTCTTCGGGATTCGTTGAAATCAAAGAAAAAAATAAGGCTGAGGCATACAAGGTCTGTGCATCCAAATCTTGGGGGTATCTCGCGGCAATCTGTGCCATCGCTTGGATGTAAGCCTTATTGTCTTCAGGCGTTGCTGTTTCTTTCAGACTGCTGGATTCATGGCAATTGAACACAGCCGTTTCTTGCTTCATCACGGGGGCATGCAGATAAGACAGGGCGAGGGCTTGGATCAATTCTTGTTCAATCGGTGAGGCATTGGATGAAAGCGCAAGCGCGCGTTGGATGGCTGCTTCCCCGTCTTTGAATTCATTCCCAGTCATCGGGGCATTGATTTTATACTTCAGGGCTAAAGACTGACCCCAATAACAAAGGGCGCAGTTCGGATCCAATCGCGTGGCTTCTTTGAATGAACGTGCCGATTCGCTCCAGTCAAAACCATAAAGTAAAACCATTCCCTGATCAAAATAACGTTGAGCCATGGGGACTGTGGTTGTCACAGGGCGATGATAATTTCCCAGGTTTTCAAAAAGGGGGGCTTGATAGGGAAATTTGCTAGGCTTCAGCAAAAAATATCCGGCCAGACAGAGCCCTAGAAGGCCTGAAATGATGATGATTTTTTTGTTCATAGAGAGTTCACATCCATTTGGAACGAAGTCTGGTCCCTTACACTCGAGTCACCAGAAGTTGATCAATCTTGTAATTGTCAATGTCAACGACTTCGAATTTGTATCCGTCATGAATCACAAAATCAGTGCGCTTGGGGATTTTGCGTAAAGTATACATCATAAAACCGGCAATCGTTTCATAAGATTCAGGTTCGGGAAATTCATCAATATTAAGCACACGCATGACATCGCTGAGAGGGGTCGAGCCATCCACGAGCCAAGAATCTGCATCCCGTTGAATGATCTGATCTTCCGTGTAGCTGACCAGTTCCCCCATCACGATACTCATGACATCTTTAAGCGTGATGATACCCATCACGAGTGCATATTCGTTCAAGACCACGGCGAAATCAAAGCCCGCTGATTTGAATTGCTCGAGGACTTCATACAGGGTCAGAGTGTCTGGGACCATCAAACAAGGTTTGATGATTCCATCTTTTTTGAGGCTGATCCCTTCTTCATTCAAGACTTGTAATAAGATATCGCGGCTATCGACGTAGCCGACGACATGGTCCAGCACCTCATCGACGACTAAAAATTTCACATGAGGATATTCTGCAATTTTAGATTTAATTTCTTCTAAGGGCTCTTTTTTCATGAAATAAATCAGGCTTTCGCGTGGAGTCATGGCTGAGGCCACGGTGCGTGATTCCAGCTCAAAGACATTCCCCAATAACTCATGCTCATGACTTTGCAAAACACCGGCTTGTGCGCCGGCATCCATCATGGCCATGATGTCTTCAGGAGTGATGTCTTCACCGCCTTGAGGTTTCACGCCAAATATACGAAAAATCGCGGAGCTTAGACTGTCAAACAACCACACAAATGGTTTCAGCGCCGTAATTAAAAATAACATCGGAGTGACAATCACCAGCGCAATGGGCTCGGGCGCCATCATGGCGAGGCGTTTAGGGATAAGATCCGCGAATAGGATGTATAAAGAGGTCACGAAAAATACGGAGAGGGCAAAACTCAGGGGGGCAACCCATGAGCCCTCAAACACAAGACCCAGTGCTTGAGCAATATGAGGGGTAAAGGCCGATTCCCCAATAATACCGCCTAAAATAGCCACGGCATTGAGCCCAATTTGCACTAAGGTGAAAAAATTGCCCGGGTGCTCTTTGAGGTCTAAAACCTTTTGAGCACGGCTATCCCCTTCATTTAAAAGGACTTGGAGACGTATTTTACGAGAGGCTGCCAAAGCGATTTCAGCCGCCGAAAAAAACGAACTCGCTGATATTAATAGAAATATGACGATGGTATGTTCAACGCTGCCCATGATACATCCTGGTTTGATTGTCTACTAAGTATAACCTGATTATCGGCAGGAAGGGAGCGACCTGGAACCAAAGTTAAAGCCCAAGGAGAAACTCCCTGGGCTTATTGGGGCTTATGCAGGCTCAAGTGCTGCACAGAAGGTGACGGTATAATTCACGACATTATTGTTATTGTCATCATTTTGCTGGCAACCAAAGGTGCTGCTGGCATCATCAAAGGGATACACATAGGCTGTCGGACAAAGTTCTTTCAGCCAAGGCAGGGGGCTGAAAAGATTGGATGCAGTGCCGATCAGGTATTGTTGCCAATAGCTGTTTGATGCGTTGCAGGTTTGAGTGGTTGAGGGGACAAGACCGGGGAATAACACATTCCAATCTTGGCAGCCACAGCAGGCAGCGCTTGCCCCAGCGGAATAACAAGAGTTCCCAAAATCGCCCGTCGAGCAACCGTAGATGTCAGTTAAGGTATACTCTGTTCCATTTTGGAGAACTTGGGTGCTGCAATTGAAAGGGGCACCAAAATCATCATCGATCGCACAGACGGCATCGGCGGTTAAATACCCGAGTTGTGTTCCGCAGGTTAATGGACCGACAACGCTTCCCGTGATCGTATGACCACAGACATGCCCGGTATCACAAGAGCCACAGCTTTCTCCTCCGTCAGTGTCTACCCAAACGAAGTCATCGCTGTAAGCAGGTTTATCAAACCATTTGCAAGCGCTGAGGGGGGCTGAAGGTTCAAAGCTTCCGGCTTCGCCACAAAGGTAAGGTTTAGAAGGCCCGCCCCAGGCGACGCTCGTGGGTTTCATGGTCGTGGGAATCGTGACCCCATTGATGATAGTGATGTCATAGGTGTCGCCCGCCGTGTAACCACTGGTGTTGGTGACCACGGGATTGAAAGTTAGCAATGAAAACTCTGCAAGTGTCGCGGGGGCAAGAAATCCACTTGGAACAGGGCAGGCGCTTCCCGCTGGATCTGCCCCGCAATCCGCGATTTTACAAGGCAAGCCTTCACCTTGATCGCATTGGGTACGCGCAGCAATACCGCCATTCCAAACGATGCCGATCCCGTTGTCGTAGGCAGGAAAGACGACCGTGTTTGTACTCGCGGTTTGATGGACTTCATCGTACTTCGGTAATTTAAAATCCGCATTGGTCGGGGCTGGATTGTTCCACATGCAATGATTTAATGTCGAGGTCACTGCGACGCAGGTGGAGCCGTGATAGCAATCATTATTGCTCACGCAGCTGGCCGGATCGAGCGGTTGAATGCTGGGATCTGGGGTGATGGCAGGAGCCGCACCGGAGTCGATTCCAAACCAGATGTCTTGATCGCAGTTATTCACAAAGGTGAAAGTTCTGCTCGCGGATGGGATCAGATCCCCTGAAGCAAAGGACAATTCAAAGGGTTCTGAGGTATAAGTAGCTCCACGTAATCCATAGCTGAATTCGAGGTCATAAGCGATGGGCGCTGAGGGCGCGATATTGTTAGCCGTGATATTCACGTAAATATTGCAAACTCCACTCGGGCCGGAGGCGGGGAGCACTCCATTGCAATCGGTTGAGTAGCCTGTCACAGTGACCGGGTTTGCGCCTGAGCTGACGGGAGCTAGCGCAAAGTTAGATAAGGGTAAGCTCGAAGAACTCGTGTTAACCACATAATATTGAAGCGTAAATGCCTGGCCACTGGCCTGATAAGAGACTTCAATATTTTCGGGGTAAATGCCGAGATAAATCGGTGCGGCGGATGTTGTTGTGGCGGCAGAGGCGGCGAGACAGAGCGTCATCGAAGCCAGGGCAAGGCAGGGCTTGAGTGATTTGTTAAATAGCATCATGAATATCATTCCATTGAAAATCAAAATAAATAGCTGAGGTTGAAGAAAAGACTCGAGGTCATCAGGTGATCTTCGAGGGGTTCAGCCAGGATGAAGTTTTCTGTTTCGGTGGAAGTTTTGACAAAACCGAAATCAGTGAAAAGATAAGAAAGGCTCACTTGAATGTCAGGATTTGGTAAGAATTTTACCCCAGCGCCGAGTGAGTACACGAGATTGTAATTTGTGTGGTCATCCAAGTAAATTCCGCCTCCTTGAATCTCGGGGACGGGCTCATCTTCATACCCGGCCACAATCCTCGCGGCTCCCACGCTTGCTTGCAGGAAAGGGAAGATTTTTTCAGAGGGGGTCTTGAAATCGACTTCTGTGTTCACCATCAATCGCATCGTGTCTTCGCTGAATTCGTAATTGTAATCATTGAATGCAGGATTTTGATCAACATAAACATCCCCGGTCTGGGTTGTGTTGAAGAACAATAAATCAAGGCCGACCCAAACATGGGCGAGTTTTGCATCATTCACAAACCAGGGCAAAATGTCGTAGGAATATCCAACACCCCCGATGAAGTCATTGGCCGCATCATTTTCATGGAGTGAATCCACTTCAAGAATATGTGCCCCGAGATAGAGATCACTGTTATCGTGATAAGCGTGATTGATTCCCAGCATCAATTTTAATTGATTCGGCTTGTTGTTAGTTTGAGCGGTCGCAGAGAGCGCCGTGAGAAGCGTGGCCGTGGCAACCGGCCGAATAAGGTTCTGAAATTCCATTTTCATCTATCCCTGTGTTAGCTAATATTCGAGCGTAACACACTCAAAATGATTTGCCGAGAAACATCTTTACACATTTATCAGCTTGACAACTTTCAACTCTCGCCGGACGATGGTTTTTTGATGTTTTCCATTTTGCGAATGGTTGCTAAAAACAAAAGCACGTCATCGGGTGGAAGGATGCTATGCGACTGCTTCCACTCTTTGTATTTTTGGGCTGTTGAGCTTTTCACTTCGTGTGAGGGATTTTTCAGTGTTGCGCCGGAAGACAGGCTCATGAGCTGGGTTTCGCATGCAAACTGAAAATAATAATAATTCCAAAACGCCCGAGGGACGCTGTCGCCGACGGCGATCAACCCATGGTTGTGCAGAATCATGAAATCATTCTCGCCGAGATCTTGGGTCATTTGCGCTTGTTCGTCGTCAAACGCAAATAATCGTTCGAATTCATGATAACTCACGTTTTCATGAAGAAACATCGTGATCTGATCAAGCCCCAATACCGAGACATCTAGATTAGAAATTGCCACGCCCGCCTTGCTATGGGTATGAATAATGCACTGAACATCGGGGCGTGCTTTATAAATTGCGATATGCGCCTTGGAACCATTTTTGTTGATGGGCCAACCGTGAGGGCTCTCGACCTCGCCATTCAAACTCACTTTCACGATATTTTCTGGAGTGATTTCGCTGAATGAAAGACCAAAGGGGTTGAACAGAAATGAGTCTGTTCCGGGGATTCTGACGGAGACATGGGTGAAAATCAGATCACACCAACCGAAATAATCGATGGCATGAAATAGATAGTTGAGTTGACGTCTGAGACAGTCTTCGGAATTCCCGAAAAGTGCTTCTGAAAACTTGATTAAGTCTTGAGGTTTGATCACGTCTGCTCCAGGATTTGCCGAAAATCGCATTTTAGTGTAAAAAGGCCTAACAAACAACGGGCGAGGACAGTCATGAAAAGCATCTTGGTCACAGGCGGTAGCGCAGGGATTGGTGAAGCCACCGCGAAAAAATTCTCAGATCAAGGGTACCAAGTCTTCAACCTTGACATGAACAAGCCACTCCAACCCATTAAAAATACACACACTATTCCCTGTGATCTTTCTCAGACGGCTTCCATCACCCTTGCGGTAGAAGCGGTCGCGAAAAGCACAGATTCGCTCGAGGTAGTTGTTTGTTCGGCAGGGCAGTTTTTTTCAGGAACGATTGAAGATTCTTCTGAAGAAGACTTCGACCGGATCCTGAATGTGAATCTCAAAGGCAGTTTTTTTCTTCTCAAAGCCGTGTTACCCCTGTTGAAGAAACAGAAATCCAGCAGCGTGATCTTGCTTGGATCCGATCAAACTCTGATTGGGAAACCGCACTCAGCCATTTATGGAGCCACTAAGGCTGCGATCGGGCAGCTGGCTAAAAGCACCGCACTGGATTATGCGCCTTATCATATCCGAGTCAATGCCGTGTGTCCGGGCACGATCGACACGCCCATGTATCGAAACGCCATTTTGAAATATCATCAAAAATCAGGCATCCCCTTGGCCGAGATTGAGGCCCAAGAAGCAAGCTTGCAACCCTTAAATCGCATCGGACAACCAGAAGAAGTCGCTGAATTAATTTATTTTCTTGGCAGTGAAGCCTCGTCCTTTATCACAGGCAGTCTGATCGCGATCGATGGAGGTTATACCGCGCGATGAAAATTACACAAATTGAAATTTTTGATATCGAATGCCCGAATCGTCCCAAATGGCATCCGGTGTTTGTTCGAGTCACGACTGATGAAGGAATCACCGGCGTAGGAGAGGCGGGTCTCGCTTATGATTGGGGACACAGTGCGGCCGCTTCTTTGATCGAGCAGATCGCTCAAACGATGCTCATTGGCTTTGATCCTTTCCAAACCGAATTATTATGGTCACGCATGTTGCGCGAAAGTTTCTGGGGCTTGGGCGGTGGACCGGTGATCTATGCGGCGATGAGTGCCATTGACACGGCTTTATGGGACATCAAAGGCAAGGCTCTGGGTGTTCCTGTGTATCAACTTCTCGGCGGGAAAACTCATTCACGGTTGCGCACCTACGCCAGCCAGCTCCAATTCGATTGGGATACCGAGGTCAATCCATTAAATCATGCAGTCGATTATGGAAAAGCCGCTGAAAAGGCCATCAAGCAAGGGTATGACTGCGTTAAAGTGAACCCGATGTTTTACGATAAATCAGGCACGGTTCAATTTGATTTGACTCAACCCTTCAAGCAAGAAGACTTAAAATTATACATGGCGCGCTTGCAGGCCATTCGTGAGGCCGTGGGCCCCGATGTCGATATTCTGCTGGAGTGTCATAGTTTGCTCAGCCCAGTTTCTGCCATTCAATTCGCCGAAGTGGCTGAAAAGCTCGGATGCTTGTTTATGGAAGAACCGGTCAATTATCTCAACCCCGCCCTGCATCAACAGGTTGCTCAAAAAGTTCGTATTCCGCTGGCTGCAGGCGAGCGACTTTACACGCGCAACGGCGTCCGTCCTTACCTTGAAAATCAGACGATTGCCCTCTTGCAACCCGATATCGGTTTGTGCGGTGGTTTTACTGAAACCAAAAAGGTCTGTGATTACGCAGATCTTTACGCTATTTCTATACAAGCTCACGTCTGCGGAGGTCCGATTGCAACCGTCGCTGCGCTTCATTTGGAGGCGGCGATCCCCAACTTCTTCATCCATGAGCATCATACCTATGCGACAAAAGCGTGGAACAGAGAATTGTGCTTGCAAGATTTTCAACCCCATAACGGGTATTTTGAGGTGCCTGATTCACCAGGGTTAGGCATTGAATTAAACGATGCGATCGTCAGTCGATCGCCCATGAAGAGAGTGAAATCATGATTGGAATTATCGCGGCGATGGCCGAAGAGGCAGTGACACTGCGAACACACATGACTGATCCGGTGATCAGTGAAGTCGCCGGCAATATTTATTACGCAGGGAAAATTAAAAATACCTCCGTTGTTTTAGTGCAGTGTGGGATTGGAAAGGTGAATGCAGCGATTGGCACCACCTTGTTGATAGAACGTTTTAAACCCGATTATGTCATTAACACGGGGACCGCCGGTGGGCTGGATGGCGATTTGAAAGTAGGGGATGTTGTGATCTCTCTGGAAGTTCGTCACCACGATGTCGATGTCACTGTCTTTGGGTATGACCTGGGGCAATTGCCCAAATTGCCCCCAGCATTCATGGCCAGCAAACCTCTGGTGGATGCGGCTGAGGCGGCTGCCCTCGGAATGAAGATGAATGTCACCAAAGGAATGATCGTCTCGGGGGACACCTTCATGCATGAAGAATCGCATATCGAGGAAGTGAAGAAGAACTTCCCTCAGGTCCATGCGGTGGAAATGGAAGCCGCAGCGGTCGCCCAGGTTTGCCATCAATTCCATGTTCCTTTTGTGATCATTCGCGCCTTGTCAGACATTGCGGGTAAAGATTCGCCCGTTTCTTTTGAGCAATTCTTGGAGCTGGCCTCCCGTAACAGCGCAGAATTGATTTTGAACATGATTGACAAGCTGGGTAACTAAGTATATGATCGCCCCATATTTTGTCTCGCATTCATCAAAGGAAGTATTATGATCATTGAACCTAAAATCCGTGGATTTATTTGTACCACAGCCCACCCGAAAGGCTGTGAAAAAAATGTGCTTGAAGAAATTGAGTACGTGAAATCACAGGGGCATTTTGAGGGGCCTAAAAATGTCTTGGTCATTGGTTCTTCTACGGGTTATGGCTTGGCCAGTCGCATCGTGGCGACTTTTGGCGCGGGCGCAAAAACGATTGGCGTTGCATTTGAGCGTCCAGCCGATGCCAAGCGTACCGCAAGTGCGGGCTGGTACAACACCGCCGCCTTTGAAAAATTTGCTCAACAAGACCAGCTTTACGCAAAAAGCATCAACGGAGATGCCTTCTCTCATGAAATCAAACAACAAACGGCTGAACTCATTCGTCAAGACTTAGGCCAAGTTGATCTCATTATTTACAGCCTGGCTTCCCCCCGTCGCGTGCACCCGGACACGGGCGAATCCTTTTCCTCGGTCTTAAAACCTGTCGGCCAATCTTTCACCAATAAAACAGTGGATCCCTTCTCCGGTGAAGTCAAAGAAATCAGCCTTGAGCCCGCCACTGAAGCCGAAATCGCAAACACTGTCGCTGTGATGGGCGGTGAAGATTGGGAAATGTGGATCGACTTTTTGTCCAAAGAAAATCTTTTAGCCGAAGGCGTCAAAACGGTTGCCTATTCTTACATCGGCCCCAAAGTGACCCAGGCCATTTATAAAGACGGCAGTATTGGCCAAGCCAAGGCGCATTTGCAAAAAACTGCGACCAAGCTGACAGGAAAACTTGCCGCCTTAAAGGGCGAAGCGATTATTTCTGTGAACAAGGCCTTGGTAACCCAAGCCAGCGCAGCGATTCCTGTGGTTCCGCTTTATATTTCTCTGTTATTTAAAATCATGAAAGAGAAGGGCACGCACGAAGGCTGCATCGAGCAGATTGAACGTTTATATACCCACTATTTGTATGCGGCAGAGCCTCGGCCTCGTGATGCAGAAGGGTTGATCCGCCTCGATGATCTTGAGCTCATGCCGGACACCCAGGCCGAAGTTTTCGCGCTCTGGCCCCAAGTCAGCACAGACAATATCGAGGCCCTGAGCGACATCGAAGGCTACCGCCATGAGTTCCGTCGTCTCTTTGGCTTTGAGCTGCAAGGCGTTGACTATAAGGCTGAGGTGGATCCTGAGGTAAAAATCCCTTCCATCACCTCATGAGCCTGCGCTCACCCCAATCAAGGTTCCTGTATTTGCGTCCGTAGGAAGAGGCAATGGTGCAGAGAGTGTCCAATTTGCACCATAGTCTGAGCTGGTATAAACCAGGGGAATGCCTCCGGACCCACTGGTATAAACAATCGGAATGCTTCCGTATCCATAAGTGCTGTAGGCCTCACCCACGGCAATGCAATACGCATTCGTGCATGAAACGGTGTAGAGTAAACCTTGGGTGCTGCCCGAAGGAAGGTTTAAGCCTGTTAATGAGGGTGACCAGGTGCTCCCTCCATCATTGCTTAGGTATGCAGTAGGGATAGAGTCTGAGGAGGCACTATCATAGGCTTGTCCGACCGCCACACAGTTATCATTATTACAGGTCACCCCCCAAAGTAACCCATTACTTTTTCCGCCAGCCGGTGGGACTGAAACAGGAGAAGACCAAGAGGATCCATGATCATCACTCAGATAGACTAAAGGCTGAGGGTCAAGAAATTGGATGATCAAAAATGAGTTATTGTAAGCAACCCCAGCGGCAACGCAATGACTTCCTTGACAATCAGTGGACAGCAGTAACCCTTGTGCCTGCCCTCCAGGAAGAGTGAAAGCGGAAGAGGGATTCCAGCTCAGTCCATCATCATTGGAATAATACCCTAAAGGGGTTCCGGCGGTGGAGAGTAAATTGTTGTCTTGCCCAACGGCGGTGCAGATATGATCTTCGCAACTGACACCCCAAAGGTCTTTTGCACGGCCCAGGGAAACGGGAGCGGTCAAGTCCTCTGATAAATTCCAATCTTTCCCGTAATCATTGCTGTGATAGGCTAAGGGTTCTGCCGGGCTGGTATAGCCCGAATAATATAAATTCCCCACCACGACACAATCAGAAGATTCGCAGCTGATTTGGTTGAAAAGACCTGAGGTAAAACTGGGGGGATCTGTGGGAAGCGTCACCTGAGGGGTTGGCTTCCAGGTCAAGCCTTGATTGGTGCTCACATAGCTCAAGGGTAAATAAATAGAATCGTCGTCATTGAGGGTATAACCCACAGCAGAACAGTGATTGCTGACACAGGTTGCTGCATTCAAAATGCCTTGATGATGTCCTGCAGGGGCTTGATTGAGTGGGGTTGTTGTCAGAGACCAGTTGAGGCCACCGTCCGTACTACTATAAGACAGTGGAAAATATTTTCCGTCGGAATCAATCCAATACCCTACAGCGATAGGAGTGGCGGCGGAGACCTTGAGTTGACTTTTTGTTCCATTGCAGGTGGTGCGATCGGACATGCAGACAAATAAACAGTCATGAGGATTGGTTGAAGAACAGACCGAATGCACGGGTCCTGAAATTTCAAGCTTTAAAGTGCAGCTGTCTCCAGGATCCCCTTGGGGCTGTAAGGTGAATTGCGTTTGACAAATGTCCGAGTAGGTGGCGTCTGTTAATTGCTGTGAAACATTCGGAGGAAAATATTTCACAAAATTGCCCGTGATGGGGCTTGAGATCGGTGTGACATTCGACACTGTGTAATAAGCAACCGCGCTTTGTCCTGGAATAATTGCAGTGGGTAAGCTAGTTCCATTTTTGGGAGTGATCTCAAATGCAATTTCATTCGCAAAGGCATTGAATGAAATACTCAAACAGAGAAGCAAAAAGCTGAAATATTTCATGGCTTATAATCCAAATGATAAATGAAATAAAATTTGTTGAAGGGTCAAATGGGAATCCTCCAAAGATCCAGACACCGCAATAGGATGAATCGGATCGATCGTTCTTTGTCCCAAAGAAGCTCGGCCTAGATCAGAAAAACGATAACTTAGGCCTAGGCGCATTTTTTCAAATATCCGATAATCGAGTCCGAGGCCCACACTGTAGGAAAAGGCGGTGTTTTGGTTGTCCTCGTAAAAGGGCGTGAAAATTAAATCAGCAGGATAATGAATATCGTAATCTTCGCTGTTATTAAAAGCCACCCCTAAACCGAGTAAGAGAAAAGGGTAATAAGTATTGTTAATGGGGAAGACAAGTTTGTTTTCAATCAGGAGTTGTTGGCTTGTGATTTGGTAATGGTACCGAAAGGGAGTGGAATGATCCAAACTGACTCCTTGTCGAATCGTGCCTTCTGCCTGCTGGGGTGAAAAGTAATAATAGGCCAGTGCGCTTTGAAGGGCGTAGTTCGGGTGGAATGACCATTCTAGCCCAAGGAGGCCCCCATAATTGCCATGCGCCTGGGTATCTGACTCTGCATCGTACTGGTATTGCGAAAAGCCATAGGTAAAATAATCGGATTCGCCAGCCCCCGAACTGATCGCCCAGCCGGCTGCCACTCCCCAAAAAGGCGCGACTGAAGATTCTGAGCCAAGGGCATTCGAGCTAAGCATCAATAAAATAAGAAGTAGCGGTGATTTTGAGTGGTTGTTCATCATATTTCTTCCCTGATTACTTGAGGATAGCTAAATTTGATCAGCGTGCAACCCGATTCTCGCTGGCATTCCCACATTCCTCCTCTATACTCATAAAATGTGGTAGAGGACTTACATGATGTTAAAAGCTAAGTTCAAGGTTTTTCTTATCCTAGGTTTCGCTTGTTTATCAAGCGCTTATTCTATTTCTGCGCTCGCTTACAATAAATCTTCTCACAAACCCTTGCTCCCCGAGCACCGAATTGTTGCCTATTACGGTAACTTTTATTCGCCTCGCATGGGGATTTTGGGGGAGTATTCGGAAGATGAGGTGTTGGGAAGACTCCAAGATGAGGTTCATCATTGGAATGAGGCGGATTCAGACTCCCCCGTGGTTCCAGCGATTGAATACATTGCCGTCGTGGCCCAGGGTTCCCCCGGAAACGATGGGATGCACCGAGCTCGTATGCCGGATGATCAGATCCAAAAAGCAATTGATATGGCCGATAAAATAAATGGAATCGTGATTCTCGATGTCCAGGTGGGTTTTAGTGATGTCGAAAAAGAAATTCCTCGGCTGGCCAAGTTTCTCGCCCTGCCTAATGTGATGCTCGCCTTGGACCCTGAGTTTTCGATGAAGGGTGACAATCCGCCGGGGACCGTGATTGGGACCATGGATGCTCATGATATTAACTACGTGGTGGACTATTTGAGTCATCTGGTCAAAGAGAATGATTTGCCCCCCAAAGTTCTTATCGTTCATCGTTTCACCCAGCGGATGGTGACCCATGCGCCTGAGATTCATCCCACTTCAGAGGTTCAAGTGGTCATGGACATGGATGGATGGGGCGATAAACAATTGAAACTGAGTTCCTATCGTTCGTTTATTGTCCCTGAGCCGGTCGAGTATACGGGTTTTAAATTATTTTATAAAAATGACACGAAGAACGGCGGATCCTTGTACAGTCCTGCTGAAATTCTAAAATTTAATCCCGTTCCTATGTTCATTATGTACCAGTAGCGTTGGGCGCGTCATGCGCTCGAGTGTGTCAATGGCAAGGGAAGGGTTTTCTCGTAAGGCATAGCTGAACAAGGTTGATTTAAGCGCGCATTGGTGAATGTCCGGAGTGTCAACGATCGCATGATGGAGCTCTCTGTCACCCCCTAAAAAAGTATTAATTTTTTGATTTGCGTAGTCAGTGAATTCTTTGAATTTATTTTCGAAATCGGCAAAATACCCTGTTTTCTCTGAAGTGCTTCTGAGTGAATAAATCAAAAAAACTTTATTCATTAACATGACAATCTGATCACGAGTGTTCGGCTTGATATTCGCCCCAAGTGTATCAGGGTTCGAGTAAGCGGCTTCTGCATCACTCACAAGGGTTCTCAATGAATCGATGGCTTCTTTCATGAGTGTTTCTTGTTTGTCCGAAGGCATGACGGCAATAGTGATTTCTGGAACCTCGTTTTTCATCATCAGATGAAATAGTTGGTTTCCATGAATCGACGCTAATGAGAGAATGGTTTCTGTGACTGTGTTTATCCGATTAATTTTTCCGGCCGAGACAGAGATTCTTGCAAAAAACCTTGGAAGAGCCCCAGGTTTTTCGTTGATAATTCGTAAAAAACTTTCGATAAAATGTTCGAGAGGGGGTGAGAATGAATTAGTTTCGAAAATCGCCCCTTGTCCTCGCGAAGATAATTCATGCGCCAGCAATAAGACCTGAGTCAATTTGAAAATTCTCTCGTTCTCGGGGAGGCTGGGTGAGAGGAGGAGATCCATGTGTTTGTTATAGCATTCGAGCAGTATTTTTGATTCGAGAGCGTCGCGTGCAGAACGACAAGCCAGCGTGTGCAGGGTCATCCAGGGAGCCATGAGGGATAGCAGAACTGTTACAAGGGAGAGAATTTCGGGATGATTTGATGAGCTGTGATCTTGTCTTAGCAGAGTGACCAGCGCAAACCATGTCACCAAGGTGACCAAAACATCATTCATCATTTGTTCGTAGGTGAGGTTTTTGTCCTGAGCTTCATTAACATAAGGTCTTGCTGATTCGGTGAAAATACTCATCGAATCATCGTAGATCATTGTTTTGAATTGGGCGATCAGCAGCGCAGGATCTTCAATTTGACCATCATTCACTTTGGGAATCAATAGCCCTTGATGGGCGAGTAGCGAGTCGATGGGGTTCGGTGATAAATGCTGTATCATGTGCTTGGATTGTTTTTCAAGAAACCGATAGCGCGAGGATTTGACTTGTGGAACAATCGGAGCTGCTTGACTTGACCTGGGTTTTGAAACAGTGAAACGAATCGGGGGTCTTCGCTTGCTTGATTGAGAGGGGAATAAAAATGAAAAATACCCGGGTTCTAGAAGTTTTTTATGAGAAGCAGAGGGCAGAGGTTCCGGCTCGTCAAATATTGTTTTTTCCTGTTGAGCTGACTCTGCTTTTTTCACGGAAGCCTTTGTCGTGATTTGTTTTTTGCGGCGGATAGGCTCCACTTGCTTTTTGCGAGGTTGGGCCGATTCCTCTTGGGGCTGCAACACATCCACGGGCAGTGCATCGTATCGTGATTCTAGATTGAGTGGATTTTGATTCGTTTGGACGAAAAATGATTTCGATTTTTTTAAGAATTCTTCGAAAAGTTGCGATTCTTCTTCTTTTGGAATTTCTTCAGTGATGATACTTGTTTCAGGCTCGGGTTCGGCGGGCGCGATAGATTCGATGGGTTTTGAGGGAAGCTGCATCACGGGGATGATTCTATCGGATTTTAAATTGATAGAACCAGGAATGGGCATCGTATCGCTTTCTAGAAGAATAAGATTTCGATGAATATCGATCAGAAAATTATTATTATGTTCAAAGTCACGAAAAAATGATTTCAGGCCATCGAACAAAAAAGTGATATGAACGAAATAATTGCCTATCTTTCCCTTTGATATCTGTATATAAAAATCGTCTTTGATCATCTTTCCGGATTGATCATCAAAATGCGCGCAAATCGCATTCCCAAGTGATTCGGCTCGGGCGGGGGTGATCCGTGCTCGCTCATGCTGGCTGGAAAATTCGGGATCATGACAAATAATAAAATGGAAATGTTGCGATTCCGCGATCAACGGGGGCGCCGATTTTAATCCAAGAAAATAATGCGTGTAGGCACGTGCCAAACTTCCAGCCAAGAGGAGGGTGGGGCTCGCCTTTAAGACAAATTCCCGAATTTCCTTAGGAAGGGTTTCATTGAGCGAGTGATTTTGATTGAATGAATACGAATAATAATCGGGAGCAATCGTGGGAAACATCATGAACCTTACAACAAAATCAATGAGCCCGCATTCTCACATAAAGGCTGAGAGGGGTCAACTTCTATGATTCTATGTTTTTGGCTCAGCGCTCAATTTGATTAACTCTCTTCGCTCGGGGGCTTTCTCATTAAAATCAATGCGTTGCATCGCAATTTATCTGCTATACTTAATGTGGTTAGCTATCATTCATTTTGGCGGTGTTTTATGCCTTGGTTTGAGAATCTGGCAGCAGCAGAAAACAATCTAAATACTCGGCAGACTACTTTGACGAATCTTGAGGAGCTGTATAAGCCCAAGCATGATACATTAATCAAACATGCCAAGGACTATGAAGCTAAAGCAGCTAAATATACCCACCTGATGGGCTATAAAAAAAACGATGCTGAATTCTTCGACCTGGCTAAAAATGCTCAGCAGGCAGCAGTAACTCAGTTAAGTACGATGAAGACGTTTTTGCAGAAATCTAATTATGTCGAAATTTATAAGAAGTATATCCAAGCAAAATATGATCTCGTTGTTGCAAAATATCAATTAAAGCAACAAGCCAAATGCGAAAAAAAACTAAAAGGGCTCTCCCATGATCTTCATGAGGTGTGGATTAATCACTATAAAGGGAAGGTCGAACGTTTCGAATCTGAACAAAAGAATCAGTGTGAGGCAGAATTAGGGCGCATTGAAAAAAAATTTGAACAATATCAGCCTAAGGCTGAAAAACCACCTATTTCTCCCGAAAAAGCATTCGATTTACAGGGAGCTCCGGCTCCTAGTCCATCAACCACAACTGCACCCGTAATTTCAAATGAAAAACCAAACATATTGAAAAATAATTGATAGAGAGAGGAAAGCATGAAGTCGTATTACAGTAATCAACAGGAAGAAATCAAAAAGAAAATCGAAGCTGAAAAAATTCAGGCCGCAGGGGATTTTCTTTGGAAGAATTTTTGCGAAGATTTCAGTGCAAAACGCGAGGGGATCACGCGTCCATTTATTGAAAAACTATTCAGGCAAATGTTAGTCAATCATGGGGCGAGTAATATTCCCAACACTCTTTTTGGATACATGGATGACGATGATTTATTTCGCTCAGCCACTGAATTATATGTCTATATTCAGCTCACGGCTCAGGGAGTGCAGCAGGAGTTTTGGCCTACGGCATTGGAGCAATCAAATCCTTATGTGCTCCGTTATCATGTGCTTGATTTGCATAATCGAATGTATGATTTGATTCAAGTGGATCCTGCTCAGCGAGATAAAAAATGGGAAGACGCTCGTGCGAAGGTCTATCGTGAATCCAGGCAGAATCTTAAACATCTTGAGACTGGCCTTGTTAAATACCCCGCATTTGTGCATTTTCTTTTGGGCTACACGCATTTCACTTTGGCGATGGGAGCGACTGAGGAATTTCAAGCCACCCATTGGAAAGAAGCTTATAAGGAATTTTTGCTCTGCGAAAAGACAGAGAATATACACCCCAATGCATCTTGGTTGGTGAATCTTGGGCAAGGCGTATTCAAGGACATGCCCTATGCCAACCTTGAGCCGGTCAAATCGCTTCTTGAGACACATCTTGATCCAAATGCAATTCGAGAAGTGCGACTGGGGCTGAGCTCACTGAAAATTTGATCACACTGGATTGTGCGACAAGGTTGCTGTTGCGCAAATCTTCTTATGACTGATGAATTTAGAATTGTGAACCGTAGGGGTGAATACGCATGGTACTCCATGCAATTCACCCGCTTAAAATAGTGCACCAGAGTACCGGTGCATTAGACCCTGGTCCAACATTCAGGTATAATTCGGTCAGCAAGGAGGCCTCGTATGCTTATCAATTCTTCTGAATTAAATTTCATTAAAAAATACACTTCAACACAAACCGAAGGCGAGATCGCCATTTTACTCTCGACCCCCCGAGTGGGATCCACGGCTGTACTCATGAGCATGAAAGACACTGGGAGAGTATTATTTAATGAGCCTGGAATACGGCCTTATCAACATCAATTCGAGCCCGACCTGATTCAGGGCGAAAAAGAAGTGGCGGATATTCAGCCGCAAACTTTTCAAACCTTTCATTCCGTTTTAGCGGCAGTGAATCGGGAGCTGAAACGCGACAAAAATATTTTCATCAAAGAAATGGTCTTTGCGGGCAAGCATTATGTTCAAGACCCGATTTTTATGTCTGCCGCGTATTTTTTCTTGCTCAGGTCCCCTGAGGAAAGCATTATTTCCAACTACAAATTATGTCCAAATCCGGTGGATTCTGTGTTGCACGAGATCTTAGGCCAAGAACAAACCCTCAAATTATGTCTAGAATTGAAAAACCTAAGGAGGAGTGTGTATTTTATAAAATCTGAGGATCTGCAAAAAAATCCTCGGGTCGAAATAGAAAGACTCTGTCAGCTTGCACGCATTCCTTTCAAAGAGAGCATGCTCCAATGGAAACCCTTAGACAATAGCCTTAACAAGGTCAGCGAATATTTTCATGTACTCCCCAATTGGCATGATAAAGCTGCCAGAAGCTCAGGCTTTGATGCCGGAAAATTTTCAAACATTGACCGGATCGATGGAAAGCCTACCTTCAAAGAAATCCCTGAAAATCATCGCCAGGCCTATATCGAGTTTTACAATGCACAGCTTCCTCACTATCAAGAATTGCTCAAGCTAGCCGCACAAGATCTCGAGCTTCGCCCAACTCTGGGGGTTAAATCTAAGCTGTAAATCTCATACAACCCCCTTGCCAAATGCGTTGTTGCGCAATTCATCTCATCACCGATGAGTTTAGAGCTGTGAGCCGTAGGGGCAAATCCGCGTGGTAC
>CAYMDW010000012.1:0-25818 GCA_964389615.1 uncultured Gammaproteobacteria bacterium
CGCCCGGAGTACCGGTCTGCCCCCTTAAAAGGGGGCGTGTCACCTTGTAGAGAGTGTGCTACGAAGTCCCCGCCCCCTTTTAAGGGGGCAGAGCGGTACTCCGCGAGGGGGTTTTTCAAGAAGAGGTAAAACCGAACGAAGGCACCCGCCCCCTTTTAAGGGGGCAGAGCGGTACACCGCGAGGGGGTTTTTCAAGAAGAGGTAAAACCGAACGAAGGCACCCGCCCCCTTTTAAGGGGGCAGACCGGTACTCCGGGCGGGGGTTTTAGAGAAGAGGCAAAACCCAACGAAGGCACCCCCCCCTACATATTATCACTCGCATAATCCGCCAACCGCGATCTCTCCCCACGTCGCAAGGTAATATGCGCACTATGCGGCCAATTCTGAAAACGATCCACCACATTCGCCAACCCCGAAGTGGTCTCCGTCAAATACGGTGTGTCGATCTGCGCCAAATTCCCCAAGCAAATAATCTTCGTGCCTGGGCCCGCACGGGTCAGCAGGGTTTTAAGTTGTTTGGTGGTCAAATTTTGCGCCTCATCAATAATGATGTACTTATTCAAAAAGGTTCGGCCCCGCATAAAATTGAGTGAACGAATTTTAATCCGTGAGCGTAAAAGATCTTGAGTGGCATTCTGTCCCCATTCCCCACCGAATTCTGTGCTGGTTAATACCTCTAGGTTATCCATGAGGGCGCCCATCCAGGGGGTCATTTTTTCTTCTTCTGTGCCAGGCAAAAAGCCGATATCTTCACCGACAGGAATCGTCACACGGGTCATGATGATTTCACGGTAAAGATTTTGTTCGAGGGTTTGAACGAGTCCGGCCGCCAAAGCAAGCAAGGTTTTCCCCGTGCCGGCCGTCCCGAGCAAACTGACCATGTCGATGTCTTTGTCGAGTAAAAAATTAAAGGCAAAATTTTGTTCACGATTGCGGCTGCGAATCCCCCAAACGGCGTGGCTAGACCCGCGATGATCGGTGGCCAACTCAATTAAAGCCGTATCGCCTTCCACGCTTCGCACAATAGCTTCGAAACTGTCGTCTTTTTCACTGTAAAGGCAGATATTCGGTTGCCACTCATGCACCACAGGCCCGGTGACGCGATAAAAGGTATGACCGGCTTCTTGCCATGACTCTAAACCCTTGCTGTGAGTTTCCCAAAAATCATCAGGCAAGGTTCTGAGGCCGGTATAGAGAAGTGCGGCATCATCAATGACCTTATCATTGAAATAATCTTCGGCGCGAATGCCCAGCATGGCGGCCTTGATCCGTAAATTGATGTCTTTGGTGACCAGGGTCACGTCGCGGCCAGGATTGCTCAATCGCAGCGAATGGGTCACTGCCAAAATACTGTTATCAGGGGTGCGGGCGGGGAGTTGTGCCAGCACATTATCCGGCACCGGGTCGGTTTGCAAAAACAAACGACCTCCCGGGGGAGAAATGGATTTGTCCTGTGTTTTCACTTGAGACAGAGGAAGCCCCTCGCGAATGTTTTGTTGCGTCGCCTCGCCAACCATCTCGCCTAAAAAACGACTGACTTGTCGTGTGTTCCGTGCGACTTCAGTGAGGCCTTTTTTCGAGTTGTCTAACTCCTCGATGACCGCCATGGGCAGATAAAGATCATGTTCTTTAAAGCGGAAGAGGGCGGTGGGGTCATGCATCAACACATTGGTGTCTAATACAAGCAAGCGATTAGTATTGGTTGATGGGAGTATCATAAATTTAGTTCCCTCTAAAATGGTATTCCTTTTTTTATTATAGCGCGCGTCACACAAGATTGAAGATTTTCTGCTCGCAATCAACCAGAGACTCGGATAAACTTATTTTTCATTTTTACAGGGAATAATCATGTTACACGGTTCAATGGTCGCGTTAGTGACACCCATGCATGCTTCTGGCGAAATTGACTTTCCAGCGCTGCATCGTTTAATTGATTGGCATGTGGAAGCGCACACCGATGCGATCGTGATCTTAGGCTCCACGGGCGAAGCTGCAACCCTGACTTTCAAGGAACGCGAATTAGTCATCGCACAAACCGTGAAGCATGTGGATGGGCGAGTGCCTGTGATTGTGGGCACCGGCACAAACAGCACTGCACAAACCCTCGATTTGACCCGTCAAGCCTCCATGTTAGGGGCCTCTGCGGCCTTGGTCGTCGCGCCTTATTACAATCGTCCGACACAGCGAGGGTTGATTGCTCACTACGAAACCCTGCTCGATGCAGAATTTCCCATCATCCTTTACAATGTGCCTAGCCGCACCTCGGTCGATATTCTCCCCGAAACCGTCTTAACCCTGGCTCAGCACCGTTTTATCCTCGGGATCAAAGAATCCTCCACCCTTGAGCGCATCATGACCCTGCTCGAAACCGCGCCCGATCGTTTTTTAATCATCAGTGGCGACGACATCAATGCCTTAGAGGCCGTGAAGGCCGGGGCCGTCGGGGTGATTTCCGTTGCAGCCAATGTGGTCCCAGAGGCTCTGCATGCCCTGATTTCTGCCGCCCGTGAGGGCGATTTGGAGCGGGCAGAGCGGATTCATCAGAGCCATCTCGCCTTGTTTAACGGTTTATTCGTTGAAACGAACCCCATCCCCGTCAAATGGGCACTCCATCAATTAGGCAAAATCGAAGCAGGGATCCGTTTACCTTTGCAGGAATTGTCCGTACAATACCGGGACCCCTTAGGGGCACTGCTTGCTGCTGTTAAATAACTTAGGAGGGCGTCTTGCTTAAAAAAGCTGTGGGTTTGGCTGCCAGACTGTTGATCTGTACTGCCTGCTCGAAACTTGAGAAAAAGTACGGTGCTTTTACGCCGGATCGCAACGCCTCGTATTTGAAGCAAAGTCCTACCCCCCCCTTGGTGTTGCCACCGGGTTACAAACTTGATTCCCGCCTCGCAAGCGATCATTTCCCCTTGCCCTCTGGCCCCTTGCCAGAGCCAGGCGCTGAGCCGGTCAGCATTATTCCGCCTACCTTAAGTACCGAATTAGGAGTCAAACAAGATGCAAAGAGCTGAAGCTTTATCGGTTGGCAAGGCCAAATCCATGTTTCCAGCCCCCGAGCATGATCGTCTGATCATGTCCTTTCGCGATGACATTTCCGCGTTCAATGGGGTGAAGCTCGAGGTTATTCCTGGAAAAGGCGCCATTAACCAAAAAATTAATGCCTTCTTGATGCAATATTTGGAAAAAAATGGGATTGAAACCCATTTTATTGAATCGATTAATGACCATGAGTGCTACGTTTCTAAGCTCAACATGCTTCCCGTCGAAGCGGTCATGCGCAATGTGGCTGCCGGCAGTTTCTGCAAGCGTTTTAACGTGAAATTGGGGTCGGTCCTCCACAGCCCCCTCTTCGAACTTTTTCTCAAAAGCGATGCCTTGGGCGACCCGCTGATCCGTGACGAGCATGCGGAATATTTCGAGTGGGCTTCCTTACAAGACATTCAACAAATCAAAACCCTGACATTCCGCGTCAATGCCTTGCTCTCCGAGCTCATGCGCTCGGCAGGCTTGGTCCTCGTGGACTTCAAACTGGAGTTTGGTCGTTTGGATGGCCGTTTAGTCTTGGCTGATGAAATTTCCCCTGATGGCATGCGTGTCTGGGATGCGAAAACTCAAGAAATTTACGACAAAGATCGCTTTCGCCAAGATCTCGGCGATGTGATGACCGGTTACCGGAAAATAGCCGAACTGCTTAAAATTTAAATGGATATCAAACAAGGAGTGTTAAATGCGTTCATTCATCAAGGTTCTAAAATATGTTATCATGCTGGCCACTTTTAACCTGGCCTTAGCACAAGAAGGGGGCACTATGCCGGCTACTACAGTTCTGATCAAAACCAACAAGGGTGAGTTCACCGTTAAACTGGACGGGGACAAAGCGCCCATCACTGTCAAAAACTTCCTCGAATACGTGAACGAAGGCTATTACAGCAATACCTTGTTCCATCGTGTGATTCCTGGTTTCATGGTCCAAGGCGGCGGCTTTGACAAAGATTTTAACCAGAAAAAAACCCATGCGCCCATCAAAAACGAAGCGAACAATGGGTTGAAAAACAAACGCGGCAGCATCGCCATGGCGCGCACCTCCGATCCTGATTCTGCCTCTTCTCAGTTTTTCATTAACTTGGTCGACAATGACTTTTTGAATTTCACCTCAGCCACACCCTCTGGTTATGGTTATGCAGTGTTCGGCGAAGTCACCGAAGGCATGGAAGTCGTTGATGCGATTGCTAAGGTGAAAACAGCTAATCGTAATGGGCATCAAAACGTTCCTGTCGAAGACGTCTTCATTGAATCTGTCACCGTCAAATAAAATGTGGCACATTCTCGACAGCCAAGTGCCCTCGATCTTTAGCTCCCTTCAGTCCGTCATGGGTCTGGAGGGAGAAATCATCACACAAGCTCCTCAGCGCGATGTCATTCGCCTCAAGCTCGCCGAAAAAACCTATTATCTCAAACGCTACACCATGGCCGGGAAGGGCCTGCGCTCTTACCTCGGGCGTTCTCGTGTGCGTGCCGAATGGGAAAATCTGCAATACTTTTGGCACATGAACATTCCCGCTCCCAAACTCTTGGCTTACGGCGAAAATCGTCCCTTGCTCAGTGATTACGAAGCGGGCGCTTACGTGATGCAGGCGATCCCCAATGTGGTTCCGCTCTCGTCTATTGAACAATATCCTGAACTCCTCGATGATCGCCCCTGGCGCATTGCGCTATTGAAGCTCATCGCCAGCCATATCAGAACCTTGCACGAGGATCATTTCGCTCACGGGGATCTGTATTGGCGCAATATCTTAATGCAATTAAGTGACGAGCCTAAGGTCTACTTCATCGATTGCCCCCAAGGGGCTAAATATTTTGGACCGCGTTTAACCTATCAAAAAATTCGTGATCTCGCCTGTCTTGCCAAAGACAGCCGTGCGTATTTGTCCCGCACCGATTTGCTTCGGTTTTTCCTGGCCTACCGCGGGCATGAAGGCCTGACCTCGCAAGATAAAAGTTTTATTAGGAAGTTGAACCAGCGATTGAAGTAATCGCGGTTTTTCTGAAAGATTGATAGCCGAAATATGGGCTTGTTTGGTATGATGGTGTCTTCTTCAGCCAAGGAATGGCAAATGGCCAACCACTCACAAGCAAAAATAATTCTCCAGTCATTATTGGCCTCCAGCCTCTTTCTCTTCACCCTCTGTTATCTCTTCCAACCGATCTGGGAGACGCGTGACGATCTTCAAATGTCCATGCTGATCTACGGTTATGGCGTCGCGATCGAAGCATCCTCAGAAATTCTCTATTCAAACGTGCTTTGGGCCGATTTGATCCGACAGATCCCGACAATTCATGGCATTCTTGGCTATACAACAGCGACCCTAGGGGTGTTGTTGATGGTGGGGGCTGTGATATGGCTGGGGTTGCGAAAATTCGGTGCAGGGATAATCCTTTCATTATTCCTGTTGATTCTGCTCTTGTCTCGGCCCATTTTATTTCCACAATTCACCATTAACGCAGGTTACCTTACCGTTTCTGCCATCATCATGTTCCATCTCTATGCAAGAGAGAAAAAATATTTCTTCCTGGGAGCCGGGTTGGTGTTAGCTACCCTTGGATTTTTGGTGCGTGCATACGAATTTATTTTGGTGTTTCTTGTGGCCTTGCCTGTATTACCCTGGTCTACCTTAGTGAAAGAGCGCCTTCCCAAGGTGGCGGTCTTAGGCTTGGCGCTCGTGATTTCTGGTGCTGCTTTATGGGATAAGTCCCATTATCAGTCCCCAGATTGGGCTGCATTTATGGAAATGGATTATCCACGTGCCGCGTTTACAGATTTCAGTGCAGTTGAGTTTTTGAGAGATCGACCCGAGCTCTACCAATCCTATGGCTTGAGTCGTAATGACATTGATTTAATAGGCGTGTCATTTTTTCCTGATAGAAGTCTAGCGGATCCCCATAAACTGTCTGCCATGCTAAAAGAACTTGGGCCATCGTTATCCTTTAAAAAAGCGTGGCGAGGCATTCGGCCTCTGTATCGATCCACACTTCTCCCAGCGGTTTTGTGCGCTCTAGGGCTTGCCTTGATTTTTCCCGGCAGGAAAATTCTACTGACTTGGTCTCTATGTCTGTTTGCGCTTGCATTGTTTGGTTTTATTGGACGGCCTGGGATAATTCGTATCTACGTTCCGCTGATTTGTTTGCTCTGCATTGCTCCACTTTTCCATGCAGATCTTGCTTCGCGGAAAAAGTCGATTCTAGCGTGCCTCGTCGTGGTGACAGCGGCTTTATTTCATGTTTATCAACTGGTCCCCGAGCTGCAGAAGGTGGAAACTCGCATTCAACGAGTCCGTCAAGTGATGAACGAACTCCCCTCTCATCCGATTGTCATTTGGGGGTCGGCGCTTGATTTTGAAGCGCTCTATCCTCTCTTGACTACTACTCCAGAAACTTATGCCCGCCATTTTTATTTTATTGGATGGTCGACTTTGGCGCCTAATTCCTATGCTTCTCAACAAGAAAACAATGGGATCCACTTTTTACATTCGTTGAGAGGTCAAGAGGGGGTTGAGATTCTGATGGACGATTACAGACAAGGACTTCTGGCTCAATACTGCATGGAGCATTGGAATTCGAACCTCACTGTCTTGGAGCTTCGGCGCGCACCTGATTTAAAAATGAATAAAAACCTAAGTTTTTCGAAGGTTCGCTGTGCAGAGAGCGACAAAATGATGGAGAGTCCTTCATGAAAAAAGTTGCCATTCTCCAATCGAATTACATTCCCTGGAAAGGGTATTTCGACATGATCGCTGCAGTCGATGAATTCATTCTTTACGATGATATGCAGTATACCCGCCAAGATTGGCGCAATCGTAACCAGGTTAAAACCCCGCGTGGTGTTCAATGGATGAGTGTCCCCGTCTTATCGAAGGGACGATTCGCGCAGACCATTAGACAAACGTGCATCGATGGGTCCGGCTGGTCCAGTGATCACTGGAAAACCTTAGTCACCAACTACAAGCGCGCTCCCCATTTCGACGAAATCGCCGTTTGGTTGAAACCTTTGTATTTGGATCAGACTTACAGTCACCTCTCTGATTGCAACGAAGTTTTTATCCGTGCGATTTGTGACTATTTGGGCATAAAAACAAAAATCACTCATTCATGGGATTATGTTTTGATCGACGGCAAATCCGAACGGTTGGCCGATCTTTGCTTACAAGCCGGGGCCTTAGAATACGTGTCCGGTCCATCTGCGAAAGACTATGCCGACGAGAGCGTCTTCAATGCAAGAGGAATCAAAGTCACCTGGTTCGATTACAATGATTATCCTGAATACCCTCAGCTTTGGGGTGAGTTCACTCACGGGGTGACTATTCTCGATTTATTGTTTAACATGGGACCCGAAGCACCGCATTACATGAGGTATGTGACTCGATGAAACTCTCGATTGTAGCAACACTCTATCAATCCGCACCCTACATTCAAGAATTTCATCAACGCGCCACTGCTGTCGCGCAGCAATTCGCCGGCGATGATTACGAAATCATCCTCGTGAATGATGGCTCGCCCGATAATAGTCTTGAGCTTGCCGTGCAACTCACCGAACAAGACCCTCATCTCACCGTGGTCGATCTGTCCCGCAATTTCGGTCACCATAAAGCCATGATGACTGGTTTGGCTCAGTCGAAGGGCAATTGGGTTTTTTTGATTGATTCCGATTTGGAAGAAGAGCCGGAGTGGCTTCTCTCATTTTCTAATCAAATGAATGCTGAAAAATCGGATCTCGTATTCGGAACTCAAGAATCACGAAAAGGCGGATATTTTGAAAAAATATCCGGATGGTTGTATTACCGTGTATTTCGTTTGCTCACAGGGATCGCCCAACCCAACAACATTGTCACCGCAAGGCTGATGACACGTCGTTATGTGAATGCATTGATTAGCCATCAAGAGCGAGAAATTAATATCGGTGGATTGTGGATGATCACGGGCTTCAAGCAAGTCCATCAACCCGTCAAAAAACATTCGACCAGTCCAACCACCTATTCCTTGAATAAGAAGCTTTCACATCTCGTCAATGCTGTGACTTCTTTCAGTAATATTCCGCTGATTATCATTTTTTATCTCGGCTTAGGACTGTTTTCACTCGCGATGATCTACATCCTGTACCTCGTGATTAATTGGATGTTCTTTCTGAAGCCACCCTCAGGATGGACCTCGCTCATCGCTTCTATTTGGTTACTCGGCGGGATGATTATTTCCTTCATCGGATTATTGGGAATCTATCTTTCAAAAATATTTTCAGAAACCAAACAGAGACCCTATACTATCGTAAGGCAAATTTATGGCAGCTCAACCGAATAAAAACTTGGTCATTTTTGGGATGACCGAAATGGCTCAGTTGGCTCATTATTATTTTGAAACACAATCCGATTATCAAGTGGCCGCATTTTGCATCGATGAATCCTACAAGACATCCGACACCTTTTGCGATCTGCCTTTAGTTGCATTTGAGCAGGTTGAGCAAATGTATCCCCCCGAAGAATACGATTTCTTCGTTGCGCTGGCCTACACCAAGATCAATGAATTACGAAGGGAAAAATTCTTTGCGGCGAAAGACAAGGGGTACCAATTAGCCTCATTCATCAGCCCCCAAGCCTCAATTCACAATCAAGGAAAGATTGGCGAGAACTGTTTCATTTTTGAAGACAATACTATTCAGCCTTTTGTGACCATCGGAAATAATGTCACGCTCTGGAGCGGTAATCATATTGGGCATCATTCCACGATCAAAGATCATTGTTTTATTGCTTCTCATGTGGTGGTTTCCGGCGGGGTTGAAATCGGTGAGCAATGTTTTATTGGGGTGAATGCCACGCTTCGTGATCACATCAAAATCGGAGAAAAATGCGTGATTGGGGCAGGGACATTAATTTTGGCAGATGCTGAGGCCGAAGGCGTCTATATCGGCTCCGCAACTGAACGATCAAAAGTGCTCAGCACAAAATTGAGAAAAATTTGATGCAAACATGGAAAAAATTAGGTCGTGTCTTCTGTCCCAATGGTGAACGTGAATGGATGGCTTCCCATGCGGCAGTGCCGATCGCTGAAAACATCGGTGATGATTTATTCAAAATATACTTCAGCTCGAGAGATTCAAATAATAGAAGTTTTACGGGTTATGTGATCATTGATATCAATCAGCCGGATACGATTTTGAGTTTATCCGAGCAACCTGTCTTATCACCAGGATCTCTAGGCGAGTTTGACGACAGTGGAGCGATGGCCACCTGGCTCACCACTCACGAAAATAAAAAATATCTCTATTATATCGGTTGGAATCTCGGGGTCACGGTCCCTTTTCGTAATGCGATCGGGTTAGCAATCCATGATGGTAATGAGCAATTTCAACGCGCATTTGACGGTCCAATTGTAGACCGGAGTATTGAGGAGCCCCATTTTTGCGCAAGCTGTTGTGTCCTTCCTGGCGAGGATCTATGGAGAATGTGGTATCTCTCGTGTACACAGTGGCGTTTGAAAGATCAAAAACCTGAACATCGATACCACATCAAATATGCCGAATCCCAAGATGGCATTCGTTGGACTAGGGAAGGGGTGATCGCCATCGATTATGCCGGCGAACACGAATATGCGATCTCACGTCCTTCAGTCATTCAAGAGAATGGGGTGTGGAAAATGTGGTTCTCCTATCGAGGCGATCGCTATCGCATCGGTTATGCTGAATCAACGGACGGTCGTCAGTGGACAAGGTTAGACAGCCAAGCCGGCATCGATCTCTCCCCCTCAGGCTGGGACTCCGAAATGATCGAATACCCCTTCGTCTTTGATCATCAAGGCAAGCGTTACATGCTTTACAATGGCAATGGATACGGCAAAACAGGATTTGGTTTAGCAGTCATGGAGCAAGATTGATGTCACGATTTTACGATTATCTCTATATTTTTCTCACCATTGCATTCACTGTTTATGGTCAACTGGTGCTCAAATGGCGAATTGCTAGCTACGGACCTTTGCCACAAGCATGGGTTCCTAAAGGTAAATTTCTGATCTCTTTGCTTGCTGATCCGGCGATTTTTTCTGGATTCGTCGCTGCATTTCTGGCCTCGCTGGCCTGGATGGCTGCCATGACTAAATTCGATTTGTCTCATGCCTATCCCTTCATGAGTCTGAATTTTGTAGTGGTTCTGATTTTAAGCGGTTGGCTCTTGAGCGAACCTGCCAGCCTTCAAAAAATCCTCGGGATTGCTTTCATCGTCTTCGGGACTGTGGTGGCCGCGCGTGGGTAAAGATCGGGCAGTGAGTTCGTTTGCGATCGCAGGTCTATTGATCTTCACCCTGTGCTACTTTTTCACGCCCAGATGGATGACCATCGATGATTTAACTATGTCGATGATCGCACACGGTTATGGGGGATCAGCTGTCGCCTCGAATACAATTTTATATTCGAACGCTCTGTGGGGGGATTTTGTACGGTTCATCCCGGAGATTCATGGGATTCTCGGCTATTCCCTGGCCACTTTCGGCGTGTTAATTCTCGTGGGCACCATTGTGGTCTATGCGTTGGGTCAGATAGGAGCGGGTCGGACACTTTCTTTAGGTCTCTTGCTTCTTTTACTCACGGGCCCCTGCGTCACCCCCCAATTTACGCTCAATGCGGGTTTACTGACCCTCTCATCGATCTTGTTATTTCATCTTTACGCGCGTGAAAAAAAGACTGCGACCCTGATTTTGGGTGTGCTCTTAGCCTGGTGTGGGTTTTTGATTCGGTATCAACAATTTTTTCTCGTTTTTTTGATAGCCCTTCCCATCCTTCCCTGGAAAACCTTGTTCGAAGAACGGGCGCCCAAAATCGCGCTCCTTGTGTTAGCACTCGCCATGATGGGTGCAACCGTCTACAACAAAGAGGCCTATCATGGCGAAGCATGGGAACATTTTAAGGCCTTTGAAGCGTCCCGAGGGGGCTTTTCAGATTTTGGTGCGGTGGAACGATTGAAAGAACAACCGGAGATTTATCAAGCATTGGGCTACACAGCCAATGATCTCGATCTGCTCGAACATTGGTTTTTTGTGGATCCAAAGATCGCCAATCCCCAAGCCATGAAACAGATGTTGGATCAACTCGGTCCTATGCCTCTCAATGATCGTTCGATCAAAAACACCTGGCGCGGAATCCGCGCCTTATTCAAACCCATTCTTTTGCCCGCAGTCCTCTCGGGTCTATTCCTGCTGTTGCTCTGGCCCAATCGACGCGTGGCAGCGAGCTGGGTTCTGTGTATTGCGGCGGTGGGTTTGATGGGCTTCATGGGCAGGCCAGGAATCATGCGTGTTTATATTCCCCTCGTTTTTTTACTCTGTCTTGCTCCCTTGCTGTTTGCAAACTTTCAGTCTGATCGCAAACGTCAGATTGCCAGTGGAATCGTTTTGATGGCTGCCCTTATCAATTTCTCTTCCTATATTCTCAACGCGCAAAAGGCCGAGCATACCCTGACGGAAGTGACTCGAGCGATGGCGCAGTGGCCCGAGCACCTTGTCGTCGTATGGACAGATGCCTTGCCTTACGAATGGATTTACCCTCTGATTGGGACTGATTCGAAAGCCTTGTCTTACCGCTTCTACAGACTGGGAACATTTATTCTCGATCCTAACTCGGTTTCCTTCGCGGAACAGGAAGCAGGGCGAGGGATGATGGATTTGCTCACGAGTGAGAAAGGGGTCGATATTCTGGCTCGCTCAATGCAGATCGATTTGCTCGCCCAGTATTGTAAAGAGCATTACGAAGGTACCTTGAAAATAACTCAGAGTCAGGCCTACCCCGACCTCAGAGGCGGTGTCACCCTAGCCCATTACCGATGTGAGACATAGCATGACCCATGCACTGATCCCCTTCAACAAACCTTACATGACCGGCAAAGAACTGTCGAATATCCAACAAGCCAAAAAAAATGGCATGCTCGCAGGAGATGGCCCCTTCACGAAATCCTGTCATCGTTGGCTCGAAGAAAACACGGGCACGCATAAAGCCTTGCTAACGCATTCTTGCACGGCTGCGCTGGAAATGTCGGCGTTGCTGCTCGATATCCAACCCGGCGACGAAGTGATCATGGCTTCATATACCTTTGTTTCAACGGCCAATGCATTTGTGTTGAGGGGGGCCGTGCCTGTTTTTGTCGATATTCGGCCAGACACACTGAATTTGAATGAAGAATTCATCGAAGCGGCCATCACGCAACGCACCCGAGCGATTGTTCCGGTCCATTATGCGGGCGTGGCCTGTGAAATGGATGAGATTCTCTCGATTGCTCGGCGACATCATTTGAAAGTAGTCGAAGATGCGGCTCAGGGCGTGATGTCGTTTTATAAAGGGAGAGCCTTAGGCAGTCTCGGTGATTTGGGCGCTTACAGTTTCCATGAAACGAAAAATCTAATCTCAGGCGAGGGCGGGGCTCTTTTGGTGAACCATCCTGATTATGTGCAAGCCGCTGAGATTATTCGTGAAAAAGGGACCGATCGGAGTCGATTTTTTCGGGGCGAAGTGGATAAATACACTTGGCAAGAAGTGGGTTCTTCATTTTTGCCGGGGGAACTGATCGCTGCATTTTTATCCGCGCAATTGGACGAGGCACAGGCGATCACCCAGGCGCGTTTAACGGCTTGGGAGCGCTATCATGCGGCTTTAGTTCCGCTTGAATCGGCGGGCTTATTGCGTCGTCCGATCATCCCAGCGCACTGCCAACATAATGCCCATCTTTACTATGTCTTATTGTCTCCCGAAATCGATCGCCAAGATATTTTAGATCGATTGAAAGCGAACATGATCAATGCGGTCTTTCATTATGTGCCCTTGCATTCCTCCCCTGGAGGTCAGCGATTCGCACGCGTGCAGGGTTCGATGGAAGTCACTCGGAGTGTTTCTGAAAGAATCATCCGGCTGCCCCTTTGGGTAGAAATCTCGCCTGAGGAACAGGCGAGGGTCGTCGATGTATTAACAAGGGAATTGAAGAATGCATCCCACCAAAGGTCGTCAACGAGCACTCCAATGTTAAGTATGAATTTTTGAGTGCCTCAGGACCCGATGAAACTCATCAAAAATCATTCCATAATTCGCACTTAAACAGACGCGAATTCGAGGTTTATTGGTCCAGTGATGGGGAGGATGAGACCAAAGAGGGCGACGATCCATGACGACAGTGCCGAGCAGTGGGTCGTCTTTGGTGTGAACATAGACAGCCCCTTCTTCAATCACAAACCATTCGGGGTGCGTTAAGTACATCATGGGATAGAGATCGTGTGGCACCATTCCCGTGACGGGGGTGCCGTCAATATGTTTGCAGCTGCTGTAAAAATCCAAATAAAATTGTGACATGCGTTGCAGATAATCTGCGACAGGGTTCCATTCGGAATATTCTTCAAGACTGCTGCGGGGGATTTCTCCGCGATCCGTGACATCCAAGGGAAATAAGGTCACGGGCCAATGCGCGTTCAACACGTATTCAGCGGCCTCGGGGTCGTTGATGATATTGGCTTCCGCCGAGGGATTCACGTTGCCGTTGGCTGCGATCGCACCGCCCATGATCACCACTTCTTTGGCCCATTCCGCGATCCGAGGTTCACGTTCGAGTGCGATCGCAATATTACTCAGGGGCGCGATGCACACGAGGGTAATTTCTCCGGGGGCAGCGCGCAGTTGTTCAATGATAAAATCTGCAGCGTCCAGAGGGTGATTTTCACCGACGTTTGTCACCTCAAAGGTGTTGCCTAATCCGTCTTTGCCGTGGACAAAATCTGCGGGCGGGTTGCCGGGTCGTTTGAAGGGATGATCACTGCCTTTGGCGACAGGGACCTTGTCACAGCCGAAAACATGACATAAATACCGCGCATTCATCGCAGATTGCCCTGTTTCGACGTTGCCGAAGGCTGCTGTGAGGCCGATCACTTCAAAATCAGGATGGTTCACTGCATAAGCAATCGCGTAGGCATCGTCGATGCCGGGATCTGTGTCGATAATAATTTTACGTCTCATCAATGCGATCTCTCTAGGTTAAATTCGGCTAAGACTTGAAGGGCCTCTCGGTAATCGCAAGAAGGAAAATGGGATAAGGCGTTCAGTGCTTTTTGAGTATAAGCTTGCGCTTGGTGATAGGTATATTCCATGGCCCCGCAGCGATTGAGCAGAGCCTTCATGCGAGGGAGTTCTTCAAGATTGCCTGTCGCTAATACGTGTTTGATCAGGGCTTGTTCTTCAGGTTCCCCGTGCTGCAAGGCATAAATCAAGGGGAGGGTGAGGTTACCATCGGCGAGATCATCGCCCACGCGCTTGCCCAGGGTCTGATCATCGCTGGTGTAGTCGAGCACATCGTCCATCAATTGAAAGGCTAAACCCAGATTCATTCCGTAATGACGCAGTTGCTCTAAGACGCTCTCGGGCTGATGGGTTAAATGGCCGGGCAGCAGGCTGGCCAATTCGAATAATTGCCCCGTTTTGCAGGAGAGGATATGGATGTATTGTGTTTGGGTCAAAGAAAGATTATGGCGATGGCTCAGCTGCAATAATTCGCCCTCGGCCAGACGGGTGGTGGCGGTAGAAACTGCGTGAGAGAGCTCAGGGTTGAAGCAGCGGGTCAGGAGGGTGAAACTTTGGGCATAGATATAGTCGCCGGCTAAGACGCTTGCTGCATTGCCCCAGAGGGCGCTGGCGGTGGGGCGGCCACGGCGGAGGGGGGAATCATCCACCACGTCGTCGTGGAGCAGGGTGGCCGTATGGACCAATTCTAAGCTGGCGGCAACATGGATGTGGTCGTCACCTTCGTAGCCAAATAACTTAGACCAGAGCAATAAGGCGATGGGCCGAAGGCGTTTACCGCCGGCCTCCACCACGTGAGCAATAATTGCATCCGCCAGGGGAATGCTGGAGGAGGTGGCCCGAATCAGGGCCTCCACGGCCATTAAATCGTTGTTGACCAGGGTTTTGGCTCCCTCGAGGGGGGAGCGTTTTAGGGTATCAGCCGTCATTGTCACCATCATCCGAACTAAAGACCCCAAAATTGTAACCCATTTCACGAAATAGTGGAATTTAATCAAGAAACACTTGTTTTTCAGTCGGATTTCTTTTAGAATCCCTTTCTTTCTATACTAAGCCCTTAGGAGACACGCCATGCATGCGGTCATTAAAACGGGCGGCCAACAATTTAAAGTAGCCGCTGGTGACAGATTAAAAATTTCTAAACGGACTGAACCAGTCGATCAACAAGTGTCTTTTGATGAGGTCCTCATGATCTCCAATGGCACGGGTGATGTTAAAATTGGTGCTCCCTTGGTTAAAGGCGCAAACGTCTTGGCCACTGTCGTAAGACACGGACGCGGTGATAAGGTTATCATCCAAAAATTCCGTCGTCGTAAACACTACGATAAAATTCAGGGTCATCGTCAAGATTTCACAGAAGTCGAAATTAAAGAAATAATTGGGGCATAAAACATGGCACACAAAAAAGCGGGTGGTAGTACACGGAACGGACGTGACTCGAACCCTAAATTCCTTGGTGTAAAAGCCTCGGGTGGTTCATTCGTGATCCCAGGCAATATTATTATCCGTCAACGTGGCACTAAAGTGCATCCCGGCTTGAACGTCGGCATGGGCCGTGACCACACCTTGTTCGCTCTCAAACCGGGCAAAGTGGTATTCTGCCGTAAAGGTCCTGAAAACCGCCAGTTTGTCAATGTGATTGAAGAAGCTGAAACTGTAGCTGCTGCGTAATGTAGGGGCGCGTAGGGGCGAATTAACCCCGGATACAAGTCCGGGGGGTACTCCGGTTAATGCGCCCTTCTTAAACCACGCGCCCTTTCTGATAGGGCGGATGAGGCTGGAGTACCATCCTCTAATCCGCCCATACTCACAATTCAAGCCCTTCCCTCCTTTCCTTTTGAGGTCACATGCGTTTCGTCGATGAAGTAAAAATCCGTGTTGAAGCAGGCAAGGGCGGCGATGGTTGCCTCAGTTTTCATCGCGCTAAATTCGTTCCTCTCGGCGGTCCAGACGGCGGCGACGGCGGGGATGGCGGCAGTATTTATTTCGAGGTGGAGCCCAGTCTCACCACGCTGCTCGATTTCCGTTACCGACGCCTGCACCGCGCCAAACACGGTCAGGGCGGCATGGGCAGTCAATGCACCGGGAAATCCGGTCCCGATTTAATTCTTAAAGTTCCCCAAGGCACCCTGGTCTTTGATGAAGAAACAGGCGAGCTGCTGGCCGATCTCAATCAACCCCATCAACGCGTCTGCATCGCCAAGGGCGGTCAGCACGGCTTGGGAAACCTCCGGTTTAAGTCCTCCACCAATCGTGCCCCTCGAAAAACCACCCCCGGTGAACCCGGCGAGTGCTTTGATTTACGCCTTGAACTGCAAGTCATGGCCGATGTGGGCTTATTGGGTTACCCGAATGCGGGTAAATCCACCCTGATTTCTGTTATTTCCGCGGCGCGTCCTAAAATTGCTGATTATCCTTTCACGACCCTTTACCCCAATTTAGGGGTGGTCAAGGGTAATTTCGGCCCTCCCTATGTCGTGGCTGATATCCCCGGTTTAATCGAAGGCGCTTCTGAAGGCATAGGCCTGGGCACGCGTTTTTTAAAGCATTTAAGCCGCACCCGTCTTATTTTGCATGTGATCGACGTGCTTCCCGTGGACGGTTCCGATCCAGTTCATGCGGCGAAAGCGCTCGTCAAAGAGTTGGTCCAATACAACCCTGAATTGGCTGAAAAGCCTCGTTGGTTGGTTTTAAATAAAATGGATTTGATTCCCGAAGACGAACGCGAGGCCCTCACCCAATCCATTATCAAAGGCCTTAAATGGAAGGGCCCAGTCTTTCAAATTTCTGCCTTGGCTAAAATCGGCCTGCAACCCCTGGTCGATGCTGTGGGCGAAGCCTTGCCTGCACTGAAAACCCCCGAAATCCCCGAGTAGGGGCGCGTCGTAGGGGCGCATTAAGCCATGTACCCATGGCTATGCGCCCTCCTGAAATCATGCGCCCTTCCTAAATCATGCCCCCTCGCACCGCCTCCAACACTCGCGACAACACCTTTGCCGAAACCTTATCTTGAGACTCAAGTTTACTAATATAGGCTTGCGAAACATTCATGCGACCCGCCAATTCCTCTTGAGTCAGATCAGCTTTAATCCTCGCCAGAGCGACAGGGTTGTTTACATAATCATCTAGTTTAAAATCCTCGAATTCATTTTTTTGACCAACGACCCGATCAATTTCATCTTTCAAGACTCGATATGCGTTAATGGGCAATAATACGTATTCAGCCTTGCCTTCAATAGACATGATGATTTGTAAGCTCATTTATAAACATCTCCTCTTGCACCAATCTTTTCAATTCCGATAATTTTAAGTTGCACATTTTTTGAAAAAATAACTCTCCAATCGCCGACACGTAGCCTGAAAGCGGAGCTTCCATTCATGGGCTTGATGTCTAGACGCTCATCATTTGGATTTTTCCCTAATTTATGAATTTGCTCTGCGATCTTTGTTCTTGGAACAGGAGGAAGGGAGAGCAATTTCTTTTTTGCCTGAGAATGGATAATGATTCGATACATTTTTTTATTATTGTTATATTATAGGTTATATTTTGTTATGTTTCAACGGATTTTTAATCTGTTGATTTATAGGGGAATAATATATTATCAAGAAATTCTGTGCAATGATATGTTGCCTGTTCTTTGTAAAAGGGCGGATGAGGCTGGAGTACCATCCTCTAATCCGCCCCTACGCACGATTTAAGAACTGTGCGTAGGGGCGCATTAAGCCATGTACCCATGGCTATGCGCCCTCCTGAAACCACGCGCCCTCCTGAAATCATGCGCCCTTTACATCCTCGCACAGCCACTTTACCTTGATTATATTGAATAGACTTTGCTATACTTGGTGTATATGCGCATATACACCTATGCGCCTACGGAGAGTTAAAATGGCCAATAATACAGTACGTTGGAACATTGCTGTATCGCAGGATACAGATCAGGGGCTTCGCATGTTTTTGGCGAGTCAGGGGGGCGGCCACAAGGGTGATTTATCACGCTTTGTGGAAGAGGCTGTTCGGGCACATGTCTTTGAATTAACGGCAGAACAAGCTAAAGCGGCAAACCGCGATATCAGCGAAGAAGCTTTGATTGCCATCGTCAATGAAGCAGTGGAATGGGCGCGTGATCATTAATGCGAGTTGTATTAGATACCAATGTGTTGTTAAGTGCATTAATTTCTTCACGTGGCGCACCGCATGCGCTTTATACTGCTTGGCGTGATGCAAAATTTGAACTAGTGACTTCTACGCATCAACTTGATGAGTTGCGCCGTGCAAGTCGGTACCCTAAGTTTAAGGCTATATTGCAGCCGGCAAAAATTGGGACAATGATTAATTATTTACAGCACGCAGTTATTGTGAAACCCTCTCCACTTGCGCTTGAAATTGCAGATCCTCATGATCTATTTTTGCTTGAATTATCCGCGGCAGGAAATGCGGATTATCTTGTCACTGGGGATCATCGCGCTGGATTATTAGAAAGGCGACATTTTCAGCGTACGCGGATTGTAACCCCAACAGAGTTTTGTCAAGATTGTTTGTAGGGGCGCATCGTAGGGGCGCATTAAGCCATGTACTCATGGCTATGCGCCCTTCAAAAACCATGCGCCTTCAGCGAATAACTCGTACTTCTTCCCCCTGCAGGGTTTTTTTCTAAAATTCTAAGATCAATCAAGCCCTGAATATCACGCAAGGCCGTGTCATGGGAGCATTTGCAAATCACCCCCCACTTTTTCGTCGTCAACTTTCCTTTGAATCCATCAAATAATTTATTGATCATAAGTTTTTGGCGATCATTAATAGAGCTGTTCGCATGCTTTTCCCAAAATTTATTTTTATAAATACAAAGGGAGATTGTTCTGTCACTGTTTTCAAAAGCATGCTGTAAACATTTTAAAAACCATGTGAGCCATTGGGTGATATCCAGTGATCCTTTTTGTGTTTTTTCGAGAACATCGTAATAGGTTTTCCTTTCGTCTCTGATTTGAGATGACATGCTGTAAAACCGCATTGCACTTTTCTCGGACTTGGCAAGAAGATATTCTGTGATGGCTCGAGCAACACGGCCATTCCCATCTTCGAAAGGATGTATTGTTACAAACCACAAATGGGCAATGGCTGCTTTTAATAAGGGATCTAAGGAAGATTCTTGATTGGCATAACTGATGAATTGATTCATTTCATTTTCCAATCGATCGGCAGTTGGAGCCTCGAAGTGAACGCGTTCATGTCCCATGGCTCCCGAAACTACTTGCATCGGGCCCAGCTCATCATTCCTGTAATTCCCTATACGTATATGAAAGGTATTTTTATTGCCTGTAAATAAGTGCATTTGCCAGTTTAATAAACGCTCAACTGTCAATGGAAGAGGGTGGTTTTGTGTTGCATCCATCATCATGGATACAACCCCTTCGATATGTTTGTCGGTATTGGGTTTAAGGCCTGCTATTTCTAGATGAAGACGATGTGCAATGGACGAGCGTACAGAGTCTGGGTTAAGCATGTCACCCTCAATTTCGCTGGATCTGACTGTTTCCAGGGTGAGAGCATTTAATGAGGCCATTCCTTGGTCTGATAAGCCTAAGGCCTGGGCCTTTCCTAATAATAACCCCTGCTGATGACGAATTTCGACTAGAAGGGGATGAATAACTGATTGATCCCAAGAGAAAGTGGGCCAATCAGCCAATTGATGAATATATCGTGGCATTTTTACTCCTATGCGTAGATTATAGCAGATATTCTACGCATGATATTATGAAAAATGCGTAGAAACGGGGGGGGTAATCGACGCACGAACCATGAACTGTGGGTAGGGGCGCATTAACCCCGGATACAAGTCCGGGGGGTACTCCGGCTATGCGCCCTCCTGCAACCACGCGCCCTCCGAACCCTAAACCAAATTTTGAAAACTTTCTTACCTGAACGACAAATCAATAACTTATCTTCATCCCCCTCTAGTATTTCCAAAATTAAGGTGCTAGACTGATTATGAGTAATAGAATTACCACGGGGTCCGTGGGGAGTGAAGTTAATGTCTCAACCTACAAGCGTGATGACCGCTCAAGAAGCCGCTGCTCAAAAGCGCCGAGCTAAAATTTTACGGCAGGGTCTGGGATATTCAGAAGATGCCATTAAGGCTGAAATACTCCAGGAACACCATAAGCAAGGCGATAAGTTAAAAAAAATTGATGAAATCACCGAATCAGAAATCATAGATGTGCTGAATAAGCGGATCAATTCTGTCAAATCTGGATTAAATGCGAATGATTCATTGTATGAGTATTTAACTGTCTTAGATGGATATAGCCAAACACCGGCATCAAAAACAATTACCGACCTGACAACTGCTATTACACCATGTAACTCTGACCAAGTTGATTTTTCTCAACTTAACTTCACCGAGCCTAACCCATTGGCTGGAATACAAGACCGCATTTGGGGGTTAAAATTCACTGAGATTGCAGAAAGTGCTGAAGAGAAGAATGCTGCTCTTGCCGAGATTAGTGAATTAAAAAGAAAATGGAAGAGTAGTAATGAAAGTGAAGTCAAGAAGAAGCTTCAAGTTGCAGAAAAGACCTCGAAGGAGGCAATAACTGATTCGATTGTTCTGCTTAAAAAATCTGTCGAGTCAATGAAGAAAAAAGATGTCGTTGATCTTGATGAAACGGCGCAAAAAAATCCAGTTGACGCTGCTCTTAGGTCATTACAGAAACATGGTGTCAGCTTAAAAGATTTGGCTGGCAAAGCGTGCGGCGAAAAGAAGTATGAAACGCCCGGTGATAACAAAAAACATATGAAAACGGTAAAAAAAATCCAGCTGGGGTCAAAAATTGACCGAAAGGATTGGGATGAGTACTTAAGCTATTTGAACTCAGGCGGCAGTGGACAAAAACTTTTTGCAAAGAAATTGGTCGCTGGCTCTGCAGGTTTCGATGAAAAAATCAAATATCTCGAAGATAAAATGGCGTTTGATGGTAATTCTAGCAATACGATGAAGGAGTATAAAGCGAAATTTACTGAAAAATCGTTGCATTCTGAAGAAGAAAAATTGAATTTTTTAGTGTCAAAGGCACCATCATATGTTCGTACTGCATTTATGGAAAAATATATTCTTAGCGATGAAGAAAAAAGGAATCTTGTAAAACTAGATGCCTTGATTGAGGAAATTATTGGATTCGTTAAAGCTCTGGCTGCCCACGTGAACATCTTGGTTGCCAATGATGAAGTTGATACGGTAGAGGCATTCAAAAAAGTTATCGAATTTCTCGAGAATCAGATGAAGGCCTACATGACTTTAGATCAGGCTAATGATTTCAGTAATGCCGCAAATCAGTTTTTGAACAAGCTTGAGCAAGCATGCGCGAAATATAGTAAAGTGCGCGATGATGAGGTGTTGGTTAAAAAATCACTGATGCTCAAGTCAGGTAATACTAATATCCCGATTATAGTGAATGGTGAGTTGAATCCTGTTATCGGCGATAACACGGAGACAATTGAAAATGCGATCAAGATTATCGAACAAAAAATAAATGAGCAATACCATGAGGATGAAAAATCGAAAATCACAGCCGGTATCCTAAGGGATGCTTCGCACGAAAGTGACGGTAGGCTTGTATCTTCACATACTGCGGTTGATCAATTTGTTGCTCGTGATGAGACACTCCGTATGAGCATAGTAGAGGAACTTGGTAAACCAAGTGCCTCCTCCTTAGAACCATCAACTAAAACCACTCCTAAAACAGTTGTTCAGGCTAGAACTGAAGCATTAAATGCAATCAACAGCGGTCGAAAAGAACTGAAAGACGCCCTAGCCGCCCTCCGCTCCCTCAAAGCAAAAGCTGAAGATGACTCTGACCTCATCAATAAATATGAAAAAATCAAGAGTGAATCAAACGATATCATCACTAATATAGTCAATGAAGGGATGGTGTTTACGGATTCAGCGAAAAACAAAACTCCGCAATTCCAGCATACCAAAATAACATCCTATGGTAATGATACTGAAAAGACTCTGTTAGAAAATGCAAAAGCCTCAGTGACGCATTACGAGGAAAATCTAAAAACAATTGACAATCAAATTGAGTTCCTTAAAAAGCAAAATACTGTGATTGTTAACTTAAAAACCAGAAAAACCGTTTGTGATGAGGAGTATGAGAAACGTCAATCACACAGTACAAATCTAAATGACGCGAAAGGAGGAGCCGAGTTCTCACTGACTCAATTAGAAAAAACTCTGCAAAACACGCTCTATGAGATGAAGAAGCTCAAGATTGAAACTGAATTCCAGAAAGGGCTTTCACAAGCGCGGGTCGAGAGCTACAAAGCCTTTGAAAATGTTGTTGAAACGGGTGGGGTGAAAGAGCATAGCGCGACAGAGATAGGAACAGCTAAGACAGAACAAGAAATGAATTCATCGGAAGACAAAGATGTCGAAAAAATGAATAATACTGTCTACTTTACAACGCTGTTGCAGCAAGTAACTGAAGTGAAGAGACTGATCAAGGTCCGTAATGAAGCAAGAGCAGAGGAAAAAAATCCAAATAAATCGAGCCCGCTTATCCCTGCCGCTTCTATGGCAACTCTCGAGGCTAAGAACGAAGATAATGTAATCATTGAAATGTTGAACGAACCTTACCAGGTTGCTGAGGAGATGGTTACGAATGCGGATAAATCAATAAGAGCTCGCAATACATATGCCGAATCTATTCGAGCGCTTGCGACAGATCTCGTCGCAAGCAACACTGATGCAGTGAAAAAAGATATCACTGCAAAGAAATCAACTCATTTGCAAACGAAACAAAAAATTGAGAATCGTGCCAATGCAATTGAGGCTTGTGGTAGAGCTGAACGCAATCTTGCTCAAAAGAGAGAAGGAAACCCTTTCGGAGTTTCAGAGGTTGTTAAGCTTGAATTGTCCAAGACCCAGGAATCAATTGACAATGAAAAATCGAAACAAACGAATGAGGGTGAGGAGCTGCAAAAGACACTTCTAAATGCACTCACCACCTTCGCCGATTCTATTCCAAAGGTTGCTGTAAATGCCACTGAAAAAGATATCAAAGAAGCTCAAAATGAAGTTGATGAGCTCGAGAAAAAACTGAAGGAGTTTCCAGAGGGCATTGAAAAAGCAGTCACAACAGAATTCCCTTCGCAATACACTGAGAAATTTAACTTAGCGATCCAGGCGATTCAAGCCTACAAAAAAGCGATACAAGTGGCTGCCTTGCAAGTCGAAGTTGGAAAACATGTCGAAGTCAAGGTAGATCCAATCAAACTGGGTGATTACCGTAAGAAAACGGATCAAGAACTAGTAGACATCGAAACTGACTCTAAGAATAAACTCAAAGAGGCCGACAAAATTCTGACATGTGCAGAGAAAATCAATGGGGAGTATCCGTTGGTTGATGAGGGTGTACGAAACGCTGCAATTAAGGAGATTGATCGGGTTGAAAAACAAAATGCACAAGCCATGCCGAATCAATCGCTCGCTGCCGTAAATGCTGAAAATCAGATTCGTGAGGAAATATCAGATAAAGTAAAGGTTGCTGTTGCCCCCGCGAATAAGGGTAATAAGGATGCACAACAAGTCATAGACGACTATATGAATAAAGTCACCCTTGATGCCCAATCAATTTCGGGAAAAACCATCAAGATGCAAAGAGAGTCTTTAGCGACTGCTATTGATAAATGTAATATTGCAGAGAAAAAATGTACTCAAATATTCGATAATCTCAGCTACAACATGCCGGTTATGAGTCCTGGGTCAACTGGTTTCGATGATTATAAAAATGGAAGCGCGAAATTAGATGCTCTTTTGAATTCACAAAAAAATGCGATTTATCATTTGCGCGAGGCATGCATCAACCTTGCAAAGACTGCGGAAACAGCGATCACCCCGGATAAATCAGATCTAAACTATCAGCCTCCGGGAGAAGCATTGTCGACTGCAAGGGCTGTGCTCAAAGAACTATTGACTTCTTATGCCGTTGAAAAAATAGAATCACTCCCCGAATCACAAGATGATAAGGGTGTCTATGAAGCCATACGTGCACTCCACGCTGCGATCAATCGAGCCTACACCCTCGGTCAATCCGCTGATTTTGACACTGAATTCAATGCGATTCTAGAAGGAACCAATATAACTCGTGGCTCTATCTCTGGGGCTGTAAATGAAAAAGCCGTTTTCATCAATGATAAAAAAGAATCCACCTATAACAAGAACAATGAAAATGAAAAGAGCATCGATGATTCAAATGATTTGACTGATGATGAGCTCGAACATGAAACTGATGGTTTCATCAAAAAATCAATTTCGGCGCAGAAGAGTTATGAGGCGCTTATCAAAAGGGCTTCAGTTCTGAAGAGACAGCTATCTGATGAGATGAAAGGGGTGGCTGAACTGCACCCCAATTCAGCAGAAAGGATAAGTGCGCTTGAGAATTACATAAAGGATAGTAATGAGGTCTCCAAAAAAGTTACCACGAACACAACAAAGCAATCGGAAATCAGGAATACCTACCTTGTTGAACAGAAGGCTGTGGCCGATAAATTTGCGAATAAGCTGAAATCTGGTCCTGTGTTCGAGGCAATCAGTTTCGCAAGCAAATCCGATGAAAACACCGAACCTGAAACAATAAAATCGATGATTGATGTCCTCAAGATTGATATTGCACTTTGTGAATCGCAACTAAAAACCTTGAGCGAACCGCTCAATCAAAAAAAATCAGCAAAGATGGATAATGCTAGAAAAGTATCTAACGAAACGGTTGAGATCACCAAGGATAGCGAAGAAAAAGCGCTCGCTTCATTGGTTCTTGCCTTGACTACACAATATGCCGATATAGGAACGATACTCGGTTTGACAATCGGTAAATTTATTCCTGGCAAGATAACTCTTGGACAGGCAGAGACACTCGTGAGTGAAATGCATGGTTTATTAGGAAAATTGACGGATATCTCTAATCTGAAGGTTGAGGGGGTTGACTCCGATAACTTGAACTATTTCAGTGAGACTGTTGATGAAAAAGTTAAACTACTTGAAGCAATGCGACTACAATACGCAGCGCTAATTTCATCGAAATCGAGCAATCCGCGTTCGATAAAGGTTAATAATCCTGAATTACGCCCTCTGACGAATATGGAGCTCGATGGTTTAAAAGATGATGCTCAAAACAATTTGAATGGCATTTCAGAAATTGAGCAGCGTGTCAAAGATTCGATCAATCGTGAATATACTCTGATCGACGAGAGTGCCAAGGAAGATCTTATCAAATCAATCACGGAAAAAGAAACTCAGATTATTAACGAGGAAAATCAACCTGTTATTGATGCGGTGGAAGAAGAATACAAAGCGCGAAGTGCCATGGTCACGGCAGTAGAACTTGCGTCTGCCTCTGCGTTTGTAAAGCATGCTGAAGCAGCTCCCTTTTTTGATTTTATTAATACACAGATTGTGAACAATCTGCTCCCTATAGATTTGAAATCAGCTGAGCTCGAAAAAATCAAATCTGCTTTACAAAATGCCATCGATCAAAATGAAAAAACAATCAGCGAAGGAATGCCCGAGGTCTGGAATACTCATGACATGAAACGCATGAAGGGAGATTCGACGGGGTTGAATGAATTTAAAAAAACGACTCAAGAAGTCAAAGATAATCTTGACCTCGAGCAGGAAGCCATGAATAAACTTCGTGCTGCCTGCATAGCTTCTATTACAACCGCCATTGAA
>CAYMDW010000013.1:0-3078 GCA_964389615.1 uncultured Gammaproteobacteria bacterium
CTTAAGGCTTGGCAGGCTTGCGCGCCAGAGTAATCGAATTCGCAGGCTTGGCCAATCACAATCGGACCTGCGCCTATGATTAAAATCGTTTTGATATCAGTTCTTTTTGGCATATTACTTAGACTCGCGCATGCTTTGCATAAATTGTTCAAATAAGGGAAGTGCATCGTGCGGGCCGGGGCTCGCTTCTGGATGACCTTGGAAACTAAAGGCAGGAGCTTGGGTCGCACGGATGCCTTGAATGCTGTCATCAAAGAGGCTGCGATGCGTGACCTCTAGGGTGCTCGGCAAGCCTGTCGGGTCAATGGCAAAACCGTGGTTTTGTGCAGTGATCCAAACTCGGCCGCTTTGTAAATCTTGCACGGGGTGGTTTCCACCGTGATGACCAAACTTCATTTTGAAGGTTTTTGCACCCAGGGCCAGGCCTAATAATTGGTGCCCCAGGCAAATACCATAAATGGGCATCTTGACCTTGAGCAGTTCTTGAATCATCGTGATGGCGTAATCACAAGGTTCGGGATCTCCCGGGCCATTGGATAAGAACACGCCGTCGGGTTTTAAAGCCAAAACTTCTTTGGCGGAGGTCTGCGCAGGAACCACAGTGACCTTGCAACCAAACTGGACCAATAACCGAAGAATATTTTGCTTGATGCCATAGTCTAGGGCAACCACGTGAAACTCAGGTTTAGGCAAGGGAACAGCAGGCTGATATGGCGAAACCCAGGTCCCTTCAGACCATTCGTAAGGCATATCGCAGGTGACGACCTTGGCTAAATCCATGGCTTTGAGGGAGGGACAAGCTCGAGCGAGTGCGAGGGCCTTCTCGGCATCGATCTCGCCGGCCATGATGCAGCCACGCTGAGCCCCCTTTTCACGCAAAATCCGCGTAAGCTCACGGGTGTCGATGTCGCTGATGGCCACGACTTTTTGGCTTTTCAAAAAGTGCGTGAGAGAGAATTCTTGGCGCCAATTGTATGCCAAATCAGGCAGATCACGAATCACGAGCCCTTTGGCCAGGACTCGGTCAGATTCGTTATCTGCTTGATTGGTCCCCACATTGCCGATATGAGGACAAGTTAAGGTGATGATTTGCTCCGCGTAGGAGGGATCAGAGAGAATTTCTTGATAGCCCGTCATGGAGGTATTGAATACCACCTCGCCGGTCGCTATCCCTAAATGGCCTATCGCCAGTCCCTTGAAGAGGGTTCCATCTTCCAAAGCCAATATTGCTGGGTGTTGCAAGGGATACCTCCGACTCTCTATAGATTCGGCACCCATTATAACAGGTTAAACACCCCCCTGAAAGAAGCGCTTCACATGATTGAACCAGTTATTTGCCTTGGGACTGTGTTTTCCTGGGTCAGATTCGAGACTCGAGGCCAATTGTTTGAGCAAATCTTTTTGATTGGCCGTCAAGCTCACTGGGGTTTCGACCATGACTCGGCACATCAGGTCCCCAGTAATATTCGTGCGCAGGGCTTTTACCCCCTTGCCACGCAAGCGGAATAATTTGCCAGACTGAGTCTCCGCAGGAATCTTCAGCAAGACTTTTCCATCGATCGTGGGCACTTCAATCTCACCGCCCAAAACAACGGTGCTGTAACTCACGGGAATCTCACAATAAAGGTTATTGCCTTCGCGCTCAAAAATAGGATGAGGCGTAATATGCGCTTCCACGTACAAGTCCCCTGCTGGACCGCCTTGCAGCCCGGCCTCGCCTTCGCCACTCAGACGAATGCGATCCCCATTGTCAATGCCTGCAGGGATATTGACAGAAAGGGTTTTGGTTTCTTGACTACGACCCTGACCACGGCAAGAAGGGCATGGATCGCTGATGGTTTGACCTTGGCCATGACAGCTCGGACAGGTTTGAGTGACTGAAAAAAAGCCTTGCTGCATCCGGACCTGGCCCATGCCTGAGCAAGTTTTACAGGTCACAGGCTTGCTGCCCTTTTTAGCCCCCGAACCCTCACAGGTTTTACAGCCAACCCACGAAGGGACATTAATTTTTTTAGTGACCCCATGAACGGCCTCTTCGAGGGTCAGGGTGATGTCGTATTTCAGATCAGAGCCGCGTTGAGCACGCGACTGCTGACCTCGACGACCGCCTGCTCCACGACCGCCCTGATTGAACATGTCTCCGAAGATATCGCCAAAGATATCTTCGAAGCCAGCGCCTCCAAAGCCCGCGCCCCCAGGTCCTCCTTGCGGCCCCTGCTTCACTCCGGCATGGCCGAATTGATTGTAGGCAGCGCGCTTTTGCTCGTCAGAAAGAATGTTGTATGCCTCTTGGCATTCTTGAAACTTTTCTTTGGCCTTGGAGTCGTCTGGATTACGATCGGGATGGTACTTCATCGCGAGCTTTCGATAGGCTTTTTTGACCTCCTCTTGGCTCGCGGATTTGTTGATACCCAATACTTCGTAATAATCGCGTTGTGACATAGGGGTTACTTCTTATCATCCTTCACTTCTTCAAACTCTGCATCCACAACCCCATCATCGTTATTGGATGAGGGTTGCTCGGGTTGTTCTGGTGCGGCGCCCTGATCAGCGGCTGCATAGAGTTTTTCAGAAATTTTGCCAGAGGCATTGGTCAAGTCTTCCAGCTTGGCTTCAATCAAAGACTTGTCTTCTGATTTCATGGCTTCTTTCAGTGCTTCGATCGCTTCGTTGACAGGTTTACGTTCGTCTTCGGTGATCTTATCGCCGGCATTGCTCATGGATTTGGTGACCGCATGAATCATGCTGTCAGCTTTGTTACGCAATTCAACCAATTCTTTGAATTTGCGATCGTCTTCGGCATGGGCTTGCGCGTCTTTGACCATTTTTTCCACTTCTTCGTCGGATAAACCGGAAGATGCTTTAATCACAATGGACTGTTCTTTATTGGTTGCCTTGTCTTTGGCAGACACATTCAAGATACCATTGTCGTCAATATCGAAGGTGACTTCTATTTGTGGCATACCGCGAGGAGAAGGTGGAATGCCGTCTAGGATGAATCTGCCAAGAGATTTGTTGTCAGCTGACATGGCACGTTCACCTTGGGTGACATGTATCTCTACTGATGTTTGATTATCT
>CAYMDW010000013.1:3088-12554 GCA_964389615.1 uncultured Gammaproteobacteria bacterium
ACCATTGGCGTCGATGTCGAAGGTGACTTCGATTTGAGGCATGCCACGGGGTGAAGGAGGAATATCGGAGAGGTCAAAACGACCCAGCGATTTATTATCAGAGGCGCGATCACGTTCCCCTTGAAGCACATGCACGGTCACAGCGGTTTGATTATCATCCGCAGTAGAGAAGACCTGTGAATGCTTGGTCGGAATCGTGGTATTTTTTTCAATCAACTTGGTCATGATCCCGCCCATGGTTTCAATACCCAAGGAAAGCGGGGTCACGTCGAGCAAGAGCACGTCTTTCACTTCGCCAGAAAGAACGCCGCCTTGAATCGCAGCACCGACGGCCACGGCTTCGTCGGGGTTTACGTCACGACGGGCTTCTTTGCCAAAAATTTCTTTGACGGTTTCTTGAACCTTGGGCATACGGGTTTGTCCGCCGACCAGGATCACATCGGAAATGTCACTGGCCTTCACGCCGGCGTCTTTCATTGCGATTTTGCAAGGCTCAATGGTGCGCTTGATCAATTCTTCGACCAATGATTCCAGTTTGGCACGGGTCAACTTGATGTTGAGGTGCTTAGGACCGGAGGCATCAGCGGTGATGTAAGGCAGGTTAACATCGGTTTGCTGTGATGATGACAATTCGATTTTCGCTTTTTCAGCGGCTTCTTTGAGGCGCTGCAAGGCAAGCGGATCGTTGTGCAAATCAATGCCAGATTCTTTTTTGAATTCGTCTGCCAAGAAATCAATAATACGCAGGTCGAAATCTTCACCGCCCAAGAAGGTATCGCCGTTTGTGGCCAATACTTCGAATTGGTGTTCGCCTTCGACTTCAGCAATTTCAATGATAGACACGTCGAAGGTACCGCCACCCAAATCGTAAACCACGATTTTGCGATCGCCTTCTTTTTTGTCCATACCGTATGCCAGGGCAGCTGCCGTGGGTTCGTTGATGATACGTTTGACTTCAAGACCCGCAATTTTGCCCGCATCTTTGGTGGCTTGACGTTGTGAATCGTTGAAGTACGCAGGAACGGTGATCACAGCCTCGGTGACTTTGTGGCCCAAGTATTCTTCGGCGGTTTGTTTCATTTTGATCAAGATTTCAGCAGACACTTGTTGTGGGGCCAAATCTTCCATGTGTTCTGCAGAAGTATGAACCTTGACCCAAGCATCGCCATTGTCCGCTTTGATAATGTTGTAGGGAACCATTTTGATGTCGCGCTGAACCACCTCATCATTGAAACGACGACCAATCAAACGCTTGATTGCAAATAATGTGTTTTCAGGGTTGGTGACCGCTTGACGTTTTGCAGAGGCACCGACCAGCTTTTGCCCGTCTTTGGTGTAACCGACGATGGAGGGGGTGGTGCGTGCGCCCTCAGAGTTAGGGATAACGGTCATTTTGCCGCCCTTTTCTAAAATAGCGACGCATGAGTTTGTGGTGCCTAAGTCAATACCGATCACTGCCATAATGATTCTCCGTTATGTTTGAATAATTGGGGCGAAGGAACCCATACATTCGGTTCCCTGTTCGCCCTCAAGAGATGGGGTCTGCCCATCCAGATTTCAAGAAATTAATTTTTAACCTTTAGAAACAATTACTTGCGCAGGTCTGAGCAAGCGACCATGCAAGATATACCCTTTTTGCACCACAGTGATCACGGTGTTTGCCGGCACTGTATCGCTGGGCTGAGCCGTGAGGGCCTCATGGTGGGCTGGATCAAATAATGCGTTCACAGGATTCAGCTGTTCTACATGAAATTTCGCCAAGCTCTCGAGCAATAATTTCAATGTGAGCTCCATGCCATGACGCAGATTTTGAACGGCCTCATCCTGGCTGGTAGAGACTTCAAGACCACGCTCCAAGCTATCGACCACAGGAAGCAGGGATTTAGCAAAACTTTCCAGAGCGAATTTATGGGCATGTTCAATGTCACGCACAGCGCGTTTTTGGACGTTATCGAGCTCAGCACGTGAGCGCAGGGCCACGTCCCAATTTTCTTGAGCTTTTTTCTGGCAGTCGGCCAGCTGTTTTACCAATTCTGCCGCATCGGGCAAAATTTCTTTTAATTCGGGGACTTCGGGTTTGATGTGTAGGGGGTCGTCTTTTTGAGCCATGTGTTACTCCGATTCGTTCTGTCATAAATCCCCCCCAGCCCCCCTTTAGGAAAGGGGGGAGAGGATGAAGGCTTTCGACTATATGGGCCCCACCCTTCCCTATTTCAAGGGCAAGGGCCTATAATAAACACAAGTTTGGAGAACACCATGCCATTAAAATTTAGTCGAATTGCTTTGATGGGTCGCTACAGCACCACCTCAGCCCGTCAAACCCTCGAAAATCTCATCCGCTTCCTGGGGACTCTCCCCCTTGAACTTTGCCTGGAAGCCGAAACCGCTGAGTTCATTGATGCCGTGAATCTTCCACGCGTTCCCCGCGATAAACTTGGGGAAGCCTGCGATTTAGTGATCGTCGTCGGTGGCGATGGCAGCTTGCTCAATGCCGCTCGCGCAGTGGCTCAATTCGATATCCCTGTGATCGGGATCAACCGAGGCACCCTCGGGTTTTTAACCGACATTTCTCCCGATGATTTTGAGAAAGCGATTACTGCCGTCCTCGAGGGGCAGTACCAAGAAGAAAAACGATTCTTATTAAAAGCCTCGATTCAAACCGATCATGAGATTCGCCCCATCGGCACAGCCCTGAATGATATTGTTCTCTACGCTGGGGAAATGGCCCGCATGATCGAATTCGAATTAACCATCGATGGGATTTTCGTTTACAGCCAACGTTCGGATGGATTAATCATGGCCACCCCGACAGGCTCAACCGCTTATGCCCTCTCTGGAGGCGGACCTATTTTGCACCCAAGCCTTGAGGCCATTGTTTTAGTACCCATGCATCCGCATACCTTGACCAGTCGCCCGATTGTGGTGAACAGCCATTCTCTATTAGAATTGCGTGTCGCTAAAGGAAAATCTGAAATTCACCCAGGCGTGAGCTGCGATGGGCAAGCCCTTGTCGCCCTCGCCCCCGGCGCTAAATTGCAAGTGAAGCGCGAAGAGAAGCCTTTGCGATTGATTCATCCTAAAGATCATGATTATTATCATACCCTGCGAACCAAACTCGAATGGGGTTCGCAATTAAAGAGTAAATACTTTTGCTGACGCATATTCATATTCAAAACTTCGCCATCATTGATGAACTCAGTCTTGAGCTTTACCCAGGCATGACCGTGATGACCGGCGAGACCGGGGCCGGAAAATCGATCATGATCGACGCCCTCTCTTTGTGCATGGGCGATCGTGCGGAACCTCGCATGGTGCGTGAAGGAAGCGATCGCGCTGAAATTTCTGTCACCCTGGATATTTCACGGCTTGACCACGTGAAGCAATGGTTGATTGAGCACGAAATCGCTGTCGAAGACGAGGTCATGGTGCGTCGAACGATTAATGCAGACGGTCGCTCGCGGGCTTATATCAATGGCCACATGGTTCCGCTCACGCAATTAAAAATGATTGCTCAAGATTTTATTGATATTCATAGCCAGCATGCCCATCATGCTTTATTGAAACCTGAAACGCATCGTGACTTGCTCGATATCTTTGGCAAATCCAAACCGCTGGCGATGGAAGTGAAAAAGCTGGGGGATACGCTTCGCAAACTCACCCACGAATTAAATACCCTGCAAGAAAACGAAGCCTCTAAAAACCATGAGATGGAATTTCTTCAGTTTCAATTGGATGAACTCATGGCCGCCGGGCTCAAGCCGAACGAATGGGATGAGTTAACGCAACAGCATGATAAATTATTTCACGCACAAACCCTGACGCAAGAATTGGATCAGGTGTTTCATTTGATAGGGGAAATCAATCCCTCGCTTGCTCTGATTAAAAATAAACTCGAGAGCCTGCTTTCTTTCGACAAAAGCCTCGGGCCTCTCTGCGAGATGCTCACCGAAGCTTCTATCAATTGCAGTGAAGCCGCAAGCAGTCTGCAACATTACGTGAATCATATCGATAATGATCCGCGCAGTTTGCAGGAGCTGGACGAACGCATGGGATTGTTGCACAGCTTGGCGCGCAAACATCGCTGTGACCCTCATGAATTAGTGACCCTTCTGGAGGCCTTGCAAGATAAATTCAATGCGCTGCAAAGCCAGGATGAAACGATTCTCGAGCTCAAAAATTCTATCGTTGAAACGCAACAATCTTATGATCATCAATGTGCGGAGCTCATCGCCGCACGTCAACAATCTTCGCTTTTATTATCCGCGCAAATCACCGAATTCATGCAAGAACTCGGCATGCCTGGCGGAGAATTTTCTGTCTTGATCGAAGGGCTCGAGGTCGTGTTTTTGGTTAAAACCAATGCCGGGCAAAAAGCGCATCCTTTACATAAGATCGCCTCGGGCGGTGAATTATCGCGCGTCTCCTTGGCCCTTCAAGTCTCGATCATTCAAGACGACACCTTGCCCGTGATTGTCTTTGATGAGGTGGATGTGGGGATCGGCGGAGGCACGGCAGAAATCGTCGGGCATTTATTGCAGAACCTTGGAAAAAAGGCGCAGGTGCTCTGCGTGACCCATTTGCCGCAGGTCGCGGCCCAAGGCGATCATCATTTTCATATTGCTAAACAGGTGGAAGGCCTGCAAACTCGCACGAGTGTTTCTGTATTAACGCCGCTGGAGCGCGTTGAGGAAATTGCGCGGATGTTAGGGGGTGTGACGATCACGGAGACGACGCGATCGCATGCGAGGGAGATGTTGCGGTTGTAGTGACGGCGCGACAACCCCCTCGCGGAGTACCGCTCTGCCCCCTTCAAAGGGGGCGATCACCCTGTAACGGAGTCCCCGCCCCCTTCAAACGGGGTGATCACCCTGTAACGGAGTCCCCGCCCCCTTTGAAGGGGGCAGAGCGGTACTCCGCGAGGGGGTTGTTCCTACTGACACACCCCACACACCCCAAAAATATTCAAGGCATGATCCGTAATCTCATACCCCATCTTTTTCGCAATTAATTGTTGTCTTTCTTCAATCGCCTCATCCGTAAATTCTTCTACTTTATGACATCTAATACAAACAATATGATCATGATGCTCCCCTTGGTTGAGCTCATACATGGCCTGCCCGCCTTCAAAATTCAAACGATTGACGAGACCCGCTGCTTCAAACTGCGAGAGCACCCGATAAACCGTGGCAAGCCCAACATCGTCCCCTGCTTCGCTTAAGGCTTTGTAAATATCTTCCGCACCCAAATGTTTTTCAGCGCTTTGCTCTAACATTTCTAAAATTTTAGTGCGCGGGATGGTGACTTTTAAACCAGCCTTGCGCAAATCCGAGTCGTTCATCTTATTTCCCCTGCAAAATGAGTCTCATTATCATATCAGAATTCTGAGCTTGCCCAAAATCACAGACCTATGTTATAGATGATTGGTATCAGTTCACCCAATCCAGGAGTATTCCAATTGAACCGCAAAGAAGAGCTGCAAAAAGAACCGCTGCCTTATGGTGGAAATGACCCCTATCAAAAAGGCGCGCCCGATTATCAGCCACCTTATGATGAGGGGCACAACCTTGAGGAAGATCCACACTTCCCTCCCACTGTTTTCATTGACAAATTGACCACCACCAAAGAAATTGTCACTAAAAACGACAAACAACTCGTCCCAGATGAAGCCGCCGCGCAACGCATCCAGGCCTTGCGCAACATGCGATTTAAGCCTCATGTCGAATATGCACGGCAAAGACCCGCAGAACTCGAGTTTAATCGGAACCCTGCAAATTCCTACACCCAGCACCACGGCGTGCGTTTCCTCAAACCTCTGAATGGCTATCCTCTCACCTTCGCTCAAACCGATTTCACAAGTCCGAATATCAAAGTCATCAATCATGGTTTTTTCAAGCGGATCTTCCGTGCGATCGCTATTTTACTCACCCTACCTTTCTTCGGTCGCCCTCTATTCAAAAGCACCCGAATTGAAGAAGGCGAATTTGGCTATGCGAAAGATGCTGATGGCAATATTGAAATTTACAACTCAGGCAAGGGATATCAGACCGGTCTCTCGCTTTGGACAAACATTCAAAAAACATCCATCGATTCTGACTATGTGAATATTTTCAACCGCGTTCACTTGATTAAGGTGAAAGAGGGGGAATATGCGCTGGGCGAACTAAGTGGACATCCGGTTGTTCTGCCTCCTGGCCGCCATCTGATTGAATCCCCACAATTTACCCTCAAAACCGCCGCAACCGTCAAGGGTGAGAGCGTGAAACCTCACTTTTTCAAACACACGGATTCTGTGGTGAAATACAACAATACGCACATTATTCGTGTTCCGCCAGGAAAAGTGGCTCGTGCAAATTTAGGGGGCCGTATTGTTATTTTAGAACCCGAATACAGCGATTTTGACAGAGTGTATGGCACTGGGATCGGGGCTTATGTGGTTCATGATCAAAACTTTGAGCTGTTGCCGGCAGATCCTGAAAATCGTGCTGAAAATCGTGCTGAAAATCGTGCTGAAAATCGTGCTGAAAATCGTCCCGAAAATCCTCCCATAAATTACTTTCACGACATCAATAAATCTCTGGTCGACCTTGACCCCGCACGTGTTTTGACTGTGCCACAAACCAAGGCCGCCGTGGTTGAGCATAACGGAAATAAAATTTTCCTCAGGGGCGGTCGTTATGCCTTGCCGGATGCGACTTATGTCTACAAACCCACCATTAAAGTACCCAATGGTCGAGGCCAACAAGTTGACGTCGACGCCATGTACGATCTCACCGATCGTTTGGTCACCATCAGCACGGCCAACGACACCCCCTTGATGAGTAACGACAAAATCCGTCTTCAGATTGAAGCGAGCTTGTTGTTCACGGTGGTCAATGTTGAGGCCTGTGAACTGAAGGTCGGAGTCACTGACTACATCGAAAATACCAAACAACGTGCGAGAAATAAATTGTATGAATTGGTCTCTAAGGGCAATTACCTCCAGCCGATTGCAGGTAAAAATCAACCCAGCAATCAAGCTTCTTCGAGCAGGGAAGTCACGACTTACAATGAAGAATTTGCACGACGCCAAATCACCGCTGATTTTGCCAACCAGGTGTATGAAGAACTCAGCAGAGAATTGGATCAATCTTCAGGAATTCGACTGGAAAAGGTCTTGATCACTAGCCTCATCATCCAAGATCCGATTGTGCGGACCCAGGTTGAAAGCGAGGCCACTCAGGCCGCGTCGGCTAATGCAGCATTGAGCGCGGCGAAAATCTCTCAAGAGACCGCCGTTATTACGTCTAATACAGACAAGCTTCGAGCGCTGATCCTGGCCCAGCAAGAAGCCGAACAACTGTTAATTAGCACGAAGTCCAAAACAGAGGCGCAAGTCCTTGAAGGAACAACAGCTAATAGGGTGATGCTAGAAAAGGCAAAAGCTGAGTTAGAAGTTTCGGAACGCAAAGCTCAAACCGAGGCTGCAAACATCATTGCCCTGGCAGAAGCCAACAAAAAAGCTGAACTCTTGCGTGCCGACGGCCTCAATGCCTATCAAACGCCATTCAGCCAACAAGTGGTCATGGGGGATGTGCAGGCTAAGGTCACGAACGCTATCACTGGCAAACTTGACACAACCTTTATTGGTCGTGATGTGGGCGACCTAGGCCTAGCCCTGGGCACATCAACCATGTTCTCCGCCATGGGGAAAGTATTCAATGGAACGAATCCTAAATCCGTGACCGTAGACCATCAAACGGATGTCAATGCTAACAAGCAAAAGCTTGAGGTGAACTAAACCACCAACCCGATGGGGGCGCAGCTTACCCTGCGCCCTAATCCAAAAAATCATCCAAGTTGGTTTTTAAGAATTTTTCTAGGCTTTGCTCTGGGCTCCCTACCACAATCACTCTGCTCGGATGAAACTGCTTAATGAATTCGGTCATGCCTGGTTTCGCTCCAGTTTTTCGACCACTTTTAACTTCAATGGCAAGTATTTGATTACCGCGCTCAACAACAAAATCCACCTCATGATCACGCTCCCGCCAATAGTAAATATCCGCGCGACTAGATTTTGCTTGATTAATTAAATGAGCCCCCACAGAAGATTCTACCAAACGGCCCCAAAGCTCAGTGTCATGAAAAAATTCTTTTTTATCAGTGCTTGAGAGTGCTGTGATCAGGGCAGTATTGAATACTTGCAATTTGGGACTCGATCCACGACGACGCATTTTTTGCCCTGCATATTTTTGCAAGCCCATGACCATGCCAGCGCCTTCAAGCAAGTGTAAATAATGGGCCAGGGTCGTGGTATTTCCAGCGTCTTGTAATTGCCCTTGCATTTTTTGATAGGATAAAATTTGCCCTGAATATTCACAACTCAAATGAAATAGTCTTCTCAAAAGAGCTGGCTTATCCACTCGCGACATCAGTAAGATATCTCGTGAGAGTGTAGTTTCAATCAATGAATCAACAATATAATTACGCCATCGCTTTTCATCATCAATCAGACTGTGAGCACCGGGATACCCCCCAAAATAGACATACTCTTCAAGCGTAAAGCCAAAAGCCTGATGCATTTCTTCAAATGACCAGTGCATGACAGGGATCACTTCAAAACGACCCGCCAAGCTTTCACTTAATCCTGTCTGAATTAGCAAAGGCGAAGACCCAAGCAAGATCACCTTGAGAGGAATTTTCATGCGGCGATCGGCATCCCAGAGCTTTTTAACCTGCTCTGACCAATCAGGAATTTTTTGAATTTCATCTAATACAAGCAAGCCTTCGCCCTGGGTTAAACAAAGCTCCCTGGCTATAAGCCATTCCTGCTCAATCCATGCCGGATTTTTTAAGGTGGGTTCATCTGCCGAGGCATAAAAGGAGGGGATATTGGCAGCAGCCATGATCTGCTCAGCAAGGGTAGTTTTACCTACCTGACGAGGCCCAATCAGAACCTGAATCAGCAGATTCGGCTCTTGGAAGCGCCTGAGAACTTCTTTAAATATCAGTCTGTTATACATTTTGCATCACCAATTTACAATTATCTCAAAGCATTGAGATAATTATCTCAATGTACTGAGTATATCAAAGTATTGTGAAAAATCTATCCCTAAGCTATCATCACTTTTTTTAGGGATAGAAGTTGATGAAAAACCTGTTACTCGCCACGCTTTGCCTTTTCTTACTCACCGCCTGCAAACACGACATCCCCTTTGCCTACAAAATGGACATTCAGCAAGGCAATATGCTTGAACCTGAAGATGTCGAGCAAATCAAGGTCGGCATGTCCAAAGCACAGGTGGATCATCTTCTCGGTATGCCGATTTCTCGTGATACCTTCAAACAAGATCGTTGGGATTATGTCTATTATCTAAGAAAGAATAATGAGCCCGTTGAACAACGACATTTAACGGTTTATTTTGACCATGAGGGATTGGTGGAGAGGGTTGTGAAGGAGATCTAAGCTTAAACCTTCCCCTCCATCCAG
>CAYMDW010000013.1:12654-23821 GCA_964389615.1 uncultured Gammaproteobacteria bacterium
AACTCGTCATTCTGGAACTCGTCATTCTGGAACTCGTCATTCTGGAACTCGTCATTCTGGAACTCGTCATCCTGGAATTTTTTCGTCTGCCTGCTTCATTTGAGAGTTCAGTTCTCACGAAAAAATATCCGGGACCCATCCTCAAAATCGCCAACTTGGGTCCCGAATAAAATTTCGTAAAACACCCAGCGCCTTTATCAACACCGCAGACGAAATTTTTTCAGGATGACGAGGTCGGGGATTTTCCATCACAAGAAGACTCAAATGTTACCCTAGCTTTGCCACGCAAAATCCCAATATCAATGCCACAACACCCATGATGAGCCAATCGATTTCATAATGACGAATGATGATTTTAAAGAGTGGGACGCCGCGAGTTAAATGCCACCTTAATTCTTTCGATAACATCAGAGATTCTTCTTGTCTACTTGCCCGCCCTTCTTTCTCTGCTGTTTCGCACGAGCACGCCTAGCCTCCATCGGATCCACCCGCAAGGGGCAGTAAATCTCCACCCTATCCCCCTCTTCAAGCAAGGTTTCTAAGGTGACGAGCCGACCAAATATACCCACGGATTGCACACTGAGATCAATCGAGGGAAAACGTTCGAGTAATTGTGAAACTTGAATCGCCCGGAGGACAGTGGCTCCCTCTGGCAGATCCAGAGCAATAATCGTTTGCTCCTCTGGCAGTGCATAGGCCACTTCAACGCTGATCATAAAGATCCTTGGCGCGTTGAACGAAGGCCGAAACCATCAGATCGGTCATTTCATCAATTTTGCTTTTGAACAAAATCCCCAATACCGCGGGTTTTAAAATGATGTCTAAACGAAGATGAACGCGGGTTCCGCCTTGGGGGATGGCCTGGAAAAGCCAATCGCCCTCGAGTTTTTGAAAGGGGCCAGAGAGCAGTTGCATACGAATTTGGCCAGGGGCTTGATTTGTATTTTGAGTGGCGAAATTGTAGCCCAAGCCTTTATAACCCACGCGGAGGGTGCCATGGACGGTGTTCCCCTGCTGCCTGAGGATTTTGGCGTCCTGACAATAGGGCAGAAACCGGGGATATTGGCCTATATCGCTGACGAGAGCAAATAACTGCTCCCGGGTATAAGGTAACTGGATACTGCGCTCGACTAACACCACCACCCCCAAAACCCCTATTGTAGCATTGCCTCACAAGGAATATAATCCCGAGATGAGTAAAGCATCATCGGGCCACAAAACCATCGCCCTCAATAAAAAAGCCTCCCACGAATATTATCTTCTGGATCGCTTTGAAGCAGGACTCCAGCTGGAAGGCTGGGAAGTCAAAGCCCTGCGCGAGGGACGAGGTCAAATCACAGACACCTACATCGTTTTCAAAGGTGGGGAAGCCTTCGTCCTGAATATGCACATCCCTCCGCTGCAAACGGCGAGCACCCACGTCAAGCCTGACCCGGAGCGCTCACGTAAGCTACTGCTTCATAAAAAAGAAATTCTCAAACTGATGGGCTCGAAGCAAATCGGCGGTTACACCATCGTTGCGACGGCGCTTTATTGGAGCAAAAACAGGGCCAAGCTTGAAATCGCACTCGGTAAAGGTAAAAAACTGCACGACAAGCGCGAGTCTGACAAGGCCAAGGACTGGAAGCGGGAACAGGGAAGATTGATGAAAATCAAGTAATGGAACTCTATACAAGGAATGTATCATGTTAAATACTCTCACCAAATATTCAATTGCCGCCTCTGCCAGTGTTATTTTAATGGCCGTCGGATTAAACACCGTGCAAGCTCATAAAGGCGCCACCTACACAGCGCCCAAAGAACCCATCCAAGCGGATGTCAATGTTTCCTATCCTCCGGTCTATGGTCGCAGCCCTGTTGAGTTTTTTTATACGCCGATCATTGGCATCAAGTACACCGATGTGACAGGGATTAGCAACAGCTTTTTCACGCCCGAACATCCTAATTACAGCATCAATAACACAGCGAATGTCAATAAAACAGAGCTGGGCGGAGTCATTGGACTCATGATTGATGGACAATACCAAATTGTTTCCACCAGCTATTGGCGTGCAGGCTTCCAAAGCGGGCTGCTTTATACAAGCGCTTCAACCAGTGACTTTGTGTCAAATACTTGCACCCCCGACTGCAACTACAACAATGGCACGCTAGAAATGAGCACAATCCAATTGCCCATATTATTTACCCTTTCCAGGTATTCGGCCGAAGATAATTACATTGTGACAGGCAAACTGGGTCCCATGGTTACCTATCAAATGTATGAAGCGGACCTAGACGGTTTTGATTTGCAACCCACTCATGAAACGCAAATCGGCGTCACGATAGGGCTGGATGGGCGTTATCGACTGGGTAACAGTGATATGTTTTTCTTGATGGGTTTTGATGCAAACCTTGCCTTCGGCGACAGCAATAACTCGAACTTTTCTGGGGTCAATAGCCTGGAAAACATTTTGGCCTACATAGGCTTGAGCTTCTCTTAAACCTATCCCCCTCGCCTCCCCCTCTGTTTCCCAAAGGGGGAGGAAGCGAGGGCAATTGTTAACCCTTTGAAATATCCACAATCGGCTGACCGCCCTTCACATCAATAAACACCAATTCTGTCGCATGTTTATCAAAGGCATTCAGATCAATCATTTTGATGGTCTGATCTTCATAGGTTCTCAAAAAATACTGCTGTTTGCTCGGGTCTTTGACTGAGGTCGCCAAGGTGTATTCAACCGTAGTATTTTTGCCGTTTTTATCACGAACAGAACCCTTAGGAATGTCGAATTGATTCAACAAATGAAACACTTGAAGAACCGCTTCGTGGCCATTTTTAGCAGGGACCGCCGTAGATGAAAACACGGCTGCGCGCACAAAACGTGAAGGCGGCGTGAAATCCCCTGGCAAGCCGTGTAACCCAGCGCCCGAACCGAAGGCTTGAAGTTTGACCCCATCCACAATCACGGGAGGCGACCCTACAGGCGTTAGATTAATGTAATTGCCCAAGTTCGTCATGTGCCAATCAAAACTGGGGGAATTGGTGATGACGCCAATCGGGTTGTCATGAATGATCAATTGCCCATCGATCGGCTCAATGACCACGCTTTTGCCGGTTTTATCGTAAACCACATAATGAAAGGGTGGCACGAGGCCCCAACCTTTGGGCGCGGTGTCGACAATCACAGCCTTATTAAAATGCTCTTTCACTTCTTCGACATTGGCGAACTGGGTCAGCAGCCAATTGGGGTATTCCACCGCAGACAGAGCCTTCTTCTTGTTCTTAGAATCGGCTTGCGCATAGTCTGCATAACCGGGGAAATAAAAAGCACCGACACTCAAACCAGCCTCGTTCACCCCATCGAGAACCGCATGGTCACCAAAGGCATTCGCCCCGACCGCCGCATATTTAGCCTGGTAAGCCAGCCCTGAACTGCCATCAGGGAGGGTGCCCTTAAACTGATACCCTTGGGGTATCACCATCGCGCTAATATCAAGATTAATGCCAAATTCGACACTTCGACCATTAATAACCGTGCCATCTTTGGCCTTGTGCATGAGGCCGGTACAGGCCCAGGCCGAGGCGCTAATGAGGGATAAACTGAGTAATAAAATACGTAACATAGGGCATTCCTTTGCAAAACAGATTCTTAGAGAATAGCATCGATTGGGGGTTTTGTGGTATACTGGTGGGTACCAGGGTTTATCTGAAATTCGCTAAGTCGAATTTCAGATAAACTCGAGGGGGCGACCTGGTTTCGACGGGGATTGCAAACCCTTAGGTGCATGCGGAGCATGTTAGCTCAACTCCTTAAAATGGCTGCAAATCATAGGTGCAAACTACGCAACCTACAATGGTGAAGAACTAGCAATCGCTGCCTAACGGCACGTTTACTGTTCCTCTAGCCGCTTAATAACCGGCGCCATTCCATTGCCCATCGGCGCTAGTCCAGGTGAAGCAATGGTCATCTTAGGCTAGATCGTGTGTAAGCTTTGTCTGGAGCCCAAGCACTAAAACCAATCAGACTCGTTACGGATTTACCTAGGCGCAGCGGGTTGTTCGTGACTAAACTTTCGATGACGCTAAGCATGTAGAGCCGAAGGCAGAGGATTTTCGGACGCGGGTTCGATTCCCGCCGCCTCCACCAATAATGTATAAAAGCCCTTGTAATGAGGGCTTTTGTTTTGCCCAGCATTCTTACTCCACCACTGCACCAGCTACTGGATCGCCCTCCTTTGTAAAGGGGATCAGGTCATTTCACAAAAAAAATCGTGGCTGGGAGAGGGAACAGGATCGCAAGAAAAAGAATACCCCCCGCTATAACTCGGTAGCCCCTAATAAATGCATGAGCATGAACAGCAAAAAAATGATACCTTAAAGCGAGCAATCCCCGTCTTTTTTGGAAAACGCCATGACACACCGCTGGAATCAAACCATCCTCATCGATGAAAACACCATCAAAAATTTAATTGAATCGCAGCATAAAATTTCTGTCGAATCGATTAAGCTTTTAGATCAGGGCTGGGACAACCTGGCGTATTTGATTAACGATGAATTTATTTTTCGATTTCCACGTCGTGATGCAGCTTTGGATTGCATTGAAAATGAAATTGCACTGCTTCCATTGATCGCCAAACAAGTCACCTTCCCTTTGACCTCGCCTGAATTTATTGGAACACCCAGTGATGTATTTCCGTTCCCCTATGCAGGCTATCGGATGATTCAGGGGAAGCCTTTGTGCGAGGCGAGTGAACTCCTTATCAAGGACAGAGCTTTTGCCATCACACTGGCCTCCTGGCTCAAGCAATTGCATTCAATAACACCCAGCGAGGAAAGCATCAAGGCGATTCATGGCGACCAGAGCTGGCGGCTCAATATCGCGCATCGTACTCAGCGATGCCGAGAAAATATTGCACAATACGAAAAATATTTTAAGGCCGCTGGTTTGAATAGTGAGGAGCTTCAAGACATTATTCATAGAATCAGCCAGTTCGAGTTTTCAAATTTATCACCCGTTTATGTTCATGGTGATCTGAATCATCGTCACATCATTGTCGAGCCAACCACCCTACAGCCGGCGGGGTTAATTGATTTTGGTGATATTCACATAGGCCACCCGGGCATTGATTTATCCGTCGGCATGATTTTTGAGGAATCGGCTTTCGATGATTTTCTCGATGCCTATGGCGATGTGAATGCCCAAACCCGAGCAGTGCTCTGTTTTCAAGCCTTTGGACATGGGATGAGCTTTCTGCCATACGCCTATGAAACCAACAGGGCGTCGCTGAAACGTTGGGCGTATTTCCAGTTAAGACGGGCGATGGAAGAGATTGGAAAGTTATAACAACATCAATGGCAAAGGCAAGCTACTGTTCTTAAATGCTTTTCAATTCAGCAATCATTCGCTGTTCGCGATTCGCGAATAGCGAATAGCTGCGCTATACCCCACTCATCCTTCCCCTTTCGGGGCAAGATCAAAGATCCCTTTGAAATCATCACCTCATCCAAGAGGCGCAAACGCTGGACAGCCCTTGCCAGGACGGGACGATTTCGAATAAGAGCCCCAAAACTCTTAACCAAGATCTTTTTTAAATCTAGGCATAATCCGCTTCATAAATCCTTCAAATAACGGCACTGTAAAAGCAGTATCACCATGTTTAGGGCTATAAACCATACCCTTTTTGATAAGGTTATTTCGTAAGGGTGCCGCATTTTTAACATCGAGGCCTAACATTTCTGCCACATCACCTGAGCGTTGTGGAGCAGACCCCAGCTCAGCAAGAGCCCTTAGATAATCTTTTTCTCTTGGCGTCAACCGATCGAATCTTACTCGAAAAAAATTTTGATCCAGTCTTTTGATTGATGCATCAGTCGCGCTTTTAGCCACCGTAATATCAACGGGGGTTTTCTGTGCAATATTCCAAGCTTGATAACCCCACTCTTGTAAAAAATAAGGATAACCCTCGGTAATCTTGATAATTTCATTTAGCGCTTCATCAGTGAAGGAAACGCCTTCTTTTTCAACCGGAGCTTCCAGGGCTTGCTTTGCGTCTTCATTTTTTAATGGGCCAAGCTCGGGATAATCAAAGAGACGTTCTGCATAGGATTTTGCACGCTCCGCCTTTCCTACTAATTGAGGCAGTCCAGCACCAATAAGAACTATTGGAAGTGATTTTTGGGTAACGCGATGAATAGCCATAATAAGTGAGCTTAACTCTTGGTCAGTCAAATATTGGAGCTCATCAATGATGATTGCGACAGATGTTTCACGAGCTTTTGCAGCTTCCCCCAACGCTATAAAAACCTGGGCAAGATCGGATTCTAAATCACCACTATCAGCGACCCCTCTTTCAGGATCGATACCTATCCCAAAATCAATCTCTTGCACTTTAATATTTAATTTAATGCTGGTCACAAAACTCTTCAATATTCGAAGTGCTTGTTTTACTTTTTCAGTGATTTTTCCAGAATCTAAAATAAATAGAACACGTCGGAGCTCCGGAAGAAGTAGTTCCGGGAGTGATTTTTTTTCACGGGCCTCTATAATGACTGTTTGGTAGCCCTCGTTTCCAGCAAGTTTTGAAATTTCGTGCAATAACACGGTCTTTCCCGTACCCCTGAGGCCTATAATCATCATGCTTTTCTCGGCTCTTCCTTTCTTTACACGAGCCAGGGTCAACATTGCTTGCTCTAAAATATCACTTCTACCCGCTAATTCCGGAGGAGGGGTGCCAGCACCTGGTGAAAAGGGATTATTGAGGGGATTCATGTATAGAAACCTTACCTTAGTTTATAAATATTATATATTATTTCACATACTCTTATAACATACAATTACTTCAATATAAAAATCCGCCATAAACACCGCAACCGACTGATATTTAACAAATGTTGTCCGATCGAAGCCCATTCTTCGTCCTTCAGGGGTATTCGGCCATAGGTATTCGGCGGGGCACGCCCCCATTGCACCCTCCCCCACTCTCCATTATAATCCCACTAACTTAAAAACACCGGAGCATCCCATGACACCCCCTTCCCCACCCTCGCCTCCTTCTCCCTGGACTCCTCCTGAAGTGATTGAAGCGCGAGTTCATGCGCGTCTTTTAGCTGATGCGGAAATAGAAAGAAAAAAATTAGAAATCGGTATCACAGGGCACGCACTTAAATATTTCACTCAAACACAGTTTATATCAGGTCTGTCAAACATGCTGAGTGATCCGCTTATGTCGCTCGAAAAAAGATATTTAATTTCAGACGCGCTGAGCACTATTTTTAAAAATTTAAATCTTCAAGATGCGGACATCAGAAATGCTGTTAACGACGTACTTGTCTGTCACACCTTTAATCCCCAATCGAAACTCTATCAAGCTCTAAATTCCCAAAGCAATTGGCCGTATATTACGATTCGTGGCGCTATGAAGCTATTCAGTTATAATTGCTCACGCCCTCTTCAGACCATACAATCTTATGCCAAACATGATGCGGTTAGTGTGAAATTACCACGCAATTATTTTGCGTGATAATTTGAGAAAACTCGTCAAACTTAACCTCCACTGTCTTACTGCCTTAGTCATTATGATTATTCCACACGGAAGGACTCTATAAATTACCCGAACCAAATCGTGACCTAATCTCCTTCGCCTGCCCTGATGGAATGCTTGCAGAATGTGTCTGAAAGTGATCAAGTCTTTGTACAATTGCATTAATTATGCAACGTGCAGATTCATCGGCCATTGCATGAGTCTGGCCCACGTTATCGCTGCAAAGATTGGTTAAATCTACATTCCACGAGCGCCAAATCATTTTTGCATTGCGAAATAATGGACTCAGCCCAAAGCTAAAAGTTGTCCGATTCGCTATGTTGTAAGCACTGGTATCGTTATCACCGATGGTCCTTGTGTAGAAGAGTTGCGCCTCCCTATAGGATTTGACTAATATTTCCCGGGTTAGTCTCTCACATATTACCTCTACAAAGATCTGTTGCGAGGGGCTTAATGGCTTGGCATGGAAGGTAAACATGGGAGCGTTCGACCTCACCTCCCCAACGCCGCTTTCATCACATGATAAATTTCATTTTGTTCCATCACACCATGAATCCAAGAACTCCCTGGACCTCTGGCGAAAATCGCGACATCTTCACCGCCGTGGGTTTCTGATTCGAGGGGAACTAAGGCCTCTTGTTTGTAGTCAGGCACTGAGGTGTCAACCTGCTGGAGATCTACGCGCCCCCGAGCCCCTGGTCCGTTTGCGTATTGCAGTGTAGTGTAGGGCAAACCATTTTTATCGAGGGTGAGCTCAGCCTCGCCTGTTTTTTCATTCCAGGAAACAACTTTGCCAAGGATGGGATTGCCTAGAACGGGATACCCATTCATCGTGACCGCATGGCTGTGATCCGCTGTGACGATGATTAAAGTGTCTTTGTCTGAGGTCAGTTTCTCTGCGACCGCGACCGCATTAGATAACTCTACCGTTTCACTCAAGGCTCTGTACGCATTCCCCGCATGATGCCCGTGGTCAATACGTCCGCCTTCAATGATCAGAACATACCCTTGAGGAAAACGAGAAAGGTAGGTGATGGCATCTTCAGTCATTTGAGAAAGTGAAGGCTCACCCTCTGGACCTTGATTGCGGTCAATGTTGTATGACATGTGTGAGCCGCTGAATAAACCCAGGACATGATTAGTTTTAGACCAGTCTACCTGGCTCAAAGTTTGATTGTCAGAAACATAGACACCCTCAGAATATTTTTGCTTCCATTCGTTGATCAGATTTCTGCCATCTTCTCTTAGGCCGCCTTCGGTTTTCGGAGTAAAATAATTGCGTCCGCCCGCCAATATGAGATTGATTCCATCACCGTGTGAGAATCCTAAAAGTTGTCTCGCAATGTCCTGTACTCCGGCTTGTTTTGCATGTTCGGGTAAGTCAGCATCGGATTCCCAATCACGATGAGAAGTATGCGCATATGCACCCGCGGGAGTTGCATGAGTCACTCGGGCGGTCGTCACAATCCCTGTCGCTAAACCCCAGGTTTCAGCCTGTTCAATTAGGGTGACTAAGGCTTTATCGCCGATGGGGGCAGTCTCGCCCAGTTTGACCGTTTCATCCACGGATAAAACACCGGCCGAGGTTTTCACTCCTGTGAGAATCGCTGTGATCGTGCCTGCTGAATCAGGCACTTGTTGATTGGTATTGTAGGTTTTTGAAAGTGCCAGATGAGGGAATTTTTCGAAGCTTAAGGAAGTGGATTCGCCAGGCTGATGATTAGACTGCCCTGCGAGGATACGTGCAGCGGTAATGGTCGTGATGCCCATCCCATCGCCCAAAAATAAAATCACGTTTTTTGCTTTTTTGTCTTCAGGAAAGAGCGCTTTTGAGCGACTGACTGCCTCATTCCCGGCCGAAAACCATGAATAAGCGGCCTGATCTGTTTTGTAAGGGAAAGATTGCGGAGTCTTTGTAGCGTTTAAAGCAGAAGCAAAATACATAGCCGGGAGAGCAACCAAGGTTAAGGCGATGATGATTATTTTACGAGGCATGGGAAACTCCTGTCATGAGGCTGGATTCACGATTATATAGGAACCCAGGCCAGTAGCAAGAGAAACAAAACTTCCTTATATCAATTTATACAGATCATTTTCAAAGAACGATTCAATACTTGAAAATGAAATCATAGACTTTCCCAAAGATGGATTTTTCCCTATCACGAGCGAGCTGATGCTCTTCATCTGTGCGGTCAGGATTGACCCATTGACTCGGCAAAAACATATGGTTTGATGCAGACTGATTCGGCATGAGAGTGGTGTTCGATTCAAGTTTCACATTTCGTTTCAAATAGGAAAGCGCTTTAGAATAAGGATGCGACTCCTGGGGAGGCCATGTCATGTTCAAAGGGGTAGAATGAGTCAAAACGACAAGCGAGCGATTAGACTCGAGATAAGAAATGTTTTTAATTCGTTCGAAAGAAAATTGATTACGATATAATTTGAGTTCTCGCAAGGTCGAATTGAAACGGAAAGCACCGAAGAGATATTCGATCCCTTGGGCACTGATTTTATTATAACTCAAATTGAGATCCTTCAGGAGGGTATTGCATTCCAGCATTATTGCAATAAAACGAGCCCCCTCATTGTCAAGTTCCGTGTTTCCAAGGTCAAGAGACACCAGTGATTGATGGTATTGAATAGATTCGGCCAGAAGCGCAGCATCTTGTCGAGTCATCACCTGCCGAGAAAGAGAAAGTTTTTTTAATGTCGAATTGCTTCTTAAACCTTTCAGGAAATCGCGCAGAGAAATGCCAACGCTTGGATTATGTAGATCGAACAACTCAAGTTCAGTCAAGGTTTTATTCTTCTCAATCATCTCGCCCAATTTCCTCAAGGCAGGCGCATGCGCGTTTTGAATGACTCGCTCCTCTCCAAGTCTAAATGCCTTCATGGTCGTGTTGTTCGTCAAGGCATCCAGTATCGCTTCAAAACCTTGAGAGGTAAATCTATTTTTTTGCAAACAAAGTTTCTCAATTGATTTGTTTTCATTAATCAATCGAACGATGAATTTCTCTCCAAATTCACCCATGGCCACGTAAGTCAAATCGACTGTCTTCAGGCCGGTATTATGTATCAATCCATTCATCACATGCTCAATGTCTTCGTCAGCCAGAAGAAGGAATGGAAGGTTAAAAATCTCTAAAGATTGATTTTTACCCAAGAGTGAGCCTAATGCTTTTGCTGCAACTCCTGTGATATCAGCACATGATATTTCGAGCGTTTTGAGGGTGGTATTAGCCTCCAGCACTTCGAAAATAGAAGCAAGATCTTCAGGGGTAATTCCGATATTGTGAAGAACCAATCGACGTAAATTTTTGTTCCCTTGAAGCATTTCACGAATCAATGGAGGATAGGAAGGCCCTAGCATTCCTCTCAATTTTAAAGTCTCAAGACTGGTATTATTTTTCAATGCGTCGGGGATATCAGATAAACCGTCGTCCTTCAAATCTTTTCCATCCAAGGCAAGAGACTTCAACGTTTTGACCGAATTTAAAATGCCTGAAAGCGACTTCAGCTCCTCTTTCATCAAATAGAACTCAGATAAATCTAAGTCCGATAGGGTGTCATTGACCTCAAAGATCTTGGCAAGCTCTTGGAGCACAGGTTGGCGAATCCGGGGAATGGTTTCATGTTTATCGCGACG
>CAYMDW010000014.1:0-23514 GCA_964389615.1 uncultured Gammaproteobacteria bacterium
GCCGATGATAGTGTGGGTCTATCCCATGTAAAAGTAGGACACTGTCAGGCATTTATACCTAAAAACCCTGTGTGATGATTCACACAGGGTTTTTTTTTATGCATAATTCAGAATCCCGCGCCTAAGGGGCGGATTAAGGCTGTACCCAATCCATCCGCCCTTGCCCCCGCCGTAGGGGCGGATTAGGACTGTACTCAACCCATCCGCCCTTGATAACCTCTGGCAAATCAGGTTTTTTTGCATGCAATTCACACCTCTGGCAAAATTGACCCCCTTCCTCATCTTCCTGTACACTCTTTATTTTGCAAAGGGATTTAGGCATGACTACAACGGCAGTGTTTCTTGATCAACTTAAAGCTACGGCAAATAATTATTTAAATGATACCTTCACAAAATTCAAAAATATATTTCGATACAGTTCTGCAGAAAGTCGTCATCTGGCCGGCATTCTTTCGGGGTTAGATCCTGCTGAGCCTTCTTCACTCGTCGATGCAGTGACCGCGATCGACAATTATATTACCCTCACTGGAACCTCCCCTTTTGCGAAACGTCGTTTCTGGAACGATTATCTTCAGCCAGCTCTTAAAAATTTAGCCAAAGAACCTCTGACCGATCTTTCCACGGAAGAGCAAGAAACGATCCAAACACTGGAATTTGCTGCGCGTTCTGCTTTGAACCATATTCAGAAACACTCAGCCCTGCTTTATAATGGCATGGGCTACGATCAGTCTGCTGTTGCGCGACATCCCGCGCTTTCAAAATTATTGAAAACGCAAGATGGGTTAGATGCTTGTCGTGGAAATTTGGTCCTTGAAGCATTAAGCCAACCCTCTGCTCGCAATAAAACCTATGAGCTTGCTCCCATCCGAGTGTTGAAGTTATTTTTTGCGCAAAATATCCCCTTGCCCAATGTGCAAGAGTTCTCCAATGAAAGCCGAAAACAGCAACCATTTTTTGATTTCTGTCTTGATATGATGGATGCAGAGGAATTAGTGGTTTTGCTTAAAGGCATTCCTTCAGGCCATCCTGCTATTCAAGCCGTTTTCCCCTCCATTTTATTCAAGCTTGTTCAACCGACGGCTGCTTCGAATACTCTGATTCATGGGTTGGAGTTTGAGTTTATAAGCGAGCCAACATCACTTCTGCAGGATCAACTGTCAATCGAATCTTTGATAGAATTGGAACGTTTAGGTTTGGAGACGCTGACTTCAGGGCAACTGCTCGGCATCATCACGCATTCCTCTGCTGATTTTTTTCGAAACAATGTGACGGACGATGAGCTCGCGAATGCGATTCACCGCGTTCCTGTCTGGAATACACTGCTCGCTAATAGGCAGGGAAGCTTGCCATTGACACGGCTGCTTCCCGTCAACGAGGCGGAAACTATTTTAGCCTTCCTGCATACCAAAGAAATTGAGTCACAGCCCGGTGCGCGACCTTTGAGCCTCAATGTCTAAAGGAACTTGCAGATAAAACTTAGGCTTTTTTCAGGAAGCAAGTCTTCAATACAAGAGTTGCTTTCCCTGAGCCTACTTCTACATGTTCTTCATCATCGGTGAGGCGGATTCCTTTATACAGGGTGCCTCGCTTCAACACGTCTGAACTGCCCTTTACCTTTAAATCTTTAATCACAGTGACATTGTCGCCCTGTTGAAGTTCTGTTCCATTGCTATCTCTGACTGACATCGTTCACTCCTTCTTTAAAAATGCGGAAATTATACCATTATCAAGTATCTTACAGTTTAGGTTTTTCAGTTTTCGGGCTGGGTGGAGGCCCGGTATCATCCTTATGAGCATGATTAAGATCATTAGGATCATTAGGATCATTTGGATCCTCAGGCTCTATTATTGCGCAAGATAGGGTCGGTTTGGAAGAAAATATCAGCACTGATTTTACGCTGGTGGGAGGAGATTCTGGTTCGGTGACTTCTAAAGTGTCGTTTACCACCGGCTTTATTATCTGATCGACTCCATAGCTGGAAAACCACAGGACTGCTGAGCTCAGGCCTAAAAGAACCGCTAAAGGTAAGAGAGGAGGGAGAAATGCAGTTCCCACGAACAAAGCTGTCGAAATAAATTGAAAACTAGCCGCTGCCTGATTGATCCGATTGGCCGCAGAGTTTCCCTGGGCTGATTGAAACCAGCAGACGGCGGCAACCCCTGTGATTGTAAAAGAGGTCCAAAACATGGGGCCAGCGGCTACGTAGAGTCCAATCAAGGCTAACCCCCCCGCTACCAAAGTCAGGACTCCTGCAGAAAATCCCCAGACCATGCCGGGTGCCTCTAATGAAAGAAGTCGAACTTGATTGAATCGGGATTTAATATGCGTCCATCGGTCTGTTTCATCGGTTTCTTCAAGCAGGGCTTCCATAAACCAACAAAATCCACTGGCCATGTATAAGGATAAGGCAATCATTTTTTGGAAAAAATCAAAGAATGCGATGCCACAGGCCATTTTAGAATAGAAGAAGGTTCCCACCGTTTGGAAAAAGGAAGCGGCAACGCCAAATTTGGTACTTAAAGCCATGCGGTTAAGGTATCACGATAAAATCAATCGAAGCAAGGTGCGCTACTAAGTGTTTGGTGACAAAGTGTGAACATCCCTTTTTAGACGAACCCGCCAACCCATCAGAAGCCATGGTAGTATAAACAACCATCAACAAAGGAGTGTACCCATGCCAACATCATTAAAAAACAAACGTATTCTTATCACCGGGGGAAGCCGCGGGATTGGGGCTGCCATTGCGCTTCGTGCTGCTCGTGATGGCGCAAAAGTATGCATTGCCGCCAAGAGCGATTCACCGCATCCAACCCTTGAAGGAACTATCTATTCTGTCGCAGAAGAGATTGAGGCTGCAGGCGGAGAGGCCCTCGCCTTGAAGCTGGATGTGCGGGACGATGATAACATTCAGGCGGTTGTCAAAACAATCGAAGAAAAATGGGGTGGCTTAGACATTTTGGTCAATAATGCCAGCGCCATTTCTATGACCAATACCCCGAATACCCCCATGAAAAAATTCGATTTGATGTTCGCCGTCAATGTGCGTGCAACCTACGCCTGCTCAAAATTTTGCTATCCTTTATTAATGAAGGGTGATAATCCTCATATATTGAATTTATCACCGCCCTTGAGTATGGAGGCCCGGTGGTTCGCGCCTCACGTGGCTTATACCATGTCTAAATTTGGCATGAGCATGTGTACCCTGGGTATGGCTTCCGAGTTTGCGAAATCGGGTGTGGCTGTAAATTCGCTTTGGCCTCTGACAACCATTGCGACGGCTGCGATTGAGGTCAATTTTCCACATGAAATGATTCAGGCAAGCCGTAAGCCTAGTATCGTTGCAGATGCAGCCCATGCCATCTTCTGCAAAGACGCTAAAACCTTTACGGGTCAATTTTGTATCGATGAAATGATTTTACGTGAAATGGGCGTTAAAGATTTTGAACAGTATGCCGTTAATCCTGAGGTAAAGCTTCAAAAAGATTTATTTTTACCGGCGAGAGATTATGAAAAGGAAACAGCCTCATAGCAAAAATATTCTTTTAACCGGAGGGCGGGGCCCAGCCGTGCTGGACCTCGCTCGTCAACTGCACAAAGCAGGTCATGAGCTCACCATGGCCGAATCTCGAAGCATCTATTTTTGCCGTTTTTCAAATGCCATTCAACATCATGCCATCATTCCTCACCCTTCTGAAAATGAAGAAGGATTTATTCAGGGCTTGCTCGATTTAGTTCAAAAACATGAAATTGACTGGTTAATTCCTGGTTACGACGAAGGTTTCTTTATTGCCAAACACAAGGCGCGTTTTCCTGCTTCATGCAAGGTATTTGTCGAGAATGCCAGCACGATTGATACCCTCAACAGCAAATACAAATTCATGCAATTGCTCAAAGAATTGCAGTTAAACGCCCCCCACAGCGTGCTACTCCGTGATCCCGAGGAACTCAAAACCGTCTTGAGCACCGATGAATTTGAGCGTCCTTGCATCGTAAAATCTGTCTATTCTGCTGGGGGCCTATTGGCCAGAACGATTCGCGAAAATACCGATCTGGATCAGATCAATATCAAATACCCTTGCATCGCTCAAAAAATGATTCCAGGTCGTGTGTGGAGCACCTACAGCGTCGTGCACGAAGGGAAAATGACTTTTTTTGTGAGTTATTATCCGCTTTATGTGTTCCGTGAAAATGGCGCTGCAATTTGTTTCAAAACCGAATTCCATCCTGGGGTGCATGAGGTGGTGCAAAAACTCGTGTCCGGGACAAATTATTCAGGACAAATTGGCTTCGACATCATTGAACATCCGGATGGCAGTCTCTGGCCGATCGAATGCAATCCTCGCATCACCAGCGGTGCCCATATGTCAAGAACCGTGGATGATTTTGCAAGTTGCGTGCTTGATCCCTCTACGCCATTGAAGATCGCTCCGGATAATAAATACGTACAGCTCAGTCGCATGAGCATGCTTCGCATTTTGTTCCATCCCTTGCCAACGGATTTAAAAACATGGTTCAAGCATTTTGTGGAATCAGAGAATGCACTCTTTGATCCTCAGGACATTAAACCCGCACTGACGATGCCTCTGGTAGGCTTATTATTTTTCCATCAGTATTTAAAATACAAAAAATCCCCAGAAGACAATATCTTTTTGAATGTCGATTGGGGCGATTAATCACTAACGCGCCCTTTCAATTTCCCCCAAGACCCATTTTCGAAAGGTGAGAGGATCTGCGACGACAGGGATCGGGACGGCCACTTGACCCATCGCATGTATTTCGAGATCCCCGTAATTAAACAAACGGCCAAGAACACTTTGCAACACATTGAGCGTGGTGACACGATCGAGAGGGAGTTCAAAAGTTGTTCTGCTGATCAGACCGAATTTTGAGATGATTCGTTGATCGGTGACGGCTAACTCCGTCGTGAAAAAATAAACCACCGCTCGTCCAAACCGGACGGCCCCAATGATCGACAAAGCCAGGGCGATGTAAAATTGGTCAAACCCAAAATACATGGCCAGAGCCAAGGCGAGCCAAAATAAACAGGGCAAGAAAATAATCCAGTGGACGTGTCCACGAAAGCGCACGGTTTCTCCGGGAAGAAGAGTGTCATTAACGTAACTCATTTATTATTTCTCTTTGTTTGAGGGCAACATTTGTATACTATAGCACCATGCAAACATCCAGCCTAACACAAGCATACGGTTTAGCTCGCCCAAGCATCGATTACTATGCGTTCAGGGGCCTCCCCTATGAGCAATTTCAAGCGCTTTCGGTGATTTATGCCTTATTTTCTCAGCTCCAAGCCTTGCCCTCCTGCAGCGAGGACATTCTGGTGGTCCGCCATAAAGCGCAATTTTGGTTGAGCGACATTCTGGCGGTTTACACCGGCTCCCCTCAACATCCCATCACCCGTGATCTGCAGGTCGTTTTGCAAAAATTTCCCTTGGCTAAAGAGGATTGGCTCGGCATCGTGACGGCCGTCGACATGGATATTGACCGTTTATTACTCGAAAATGATCAAGAATTTCAGCTTTATGCAGATAGGCTGTATGGAAGTTTGTTTCGTATGATTGCCACGGTGCTCTCCTGTGAGGGGCCGACCCAAGACCTGGCCCTGGCTCGGACCTGGTTGATGTTTTTGCAAAACCCGGATCGTCGGGGCGTCAACACAAAGATTCCAGAGACTATTGAATCTCGGGTCTACACTTTATTCGAGAAAGCAGGCAAGGAACTCCCCAAGCCACTGTCGCTTGTGGCGCGTCTCTATCGGCACCAAGCGAAAGAACCTATGGTAAAATTGAGCCCTCTTAAAACACTATGGTTGAGTATCCGTGAAAGACTATAATCCAGCCCCTGATTTATTAAAAGAACGCGTTATTTTAGTCACTGGTGCAGGCGGCGGCATTGGCCGTGCTGCGGCCATCGCCTTTGCTCAGCACGGTGCAACGGTCATTCTACTCGGACGCACGCCTTCCAATCTTGAAAAAACCTACGATCAGATTGAAGCCCTGGGCTGCCCAACCCCGGCCATTGTTCCTCTGGATTTGAAGGGCGCCCGCGCCGAAGACTACGCTAAAATTCGTGAAAACATTGAACACATGTTCGGACGCTTAGACGGGGTTTTGCATAATGCCGCCACGCTGGGGTCGCTGACCCCGCTTTCTCATTACGATATTCGGCAGTGGTATGACGTGCTTCAAGTGAATCTCAATGGCCCCTTTTTGTTGACCCAGGCCCTCTTGCCCTCGTTAAAACTATCCCCCGATGCGAGCATCATTTTTACGGGAGATCAGGTGGGGAAGCAGGCCCGCGCTTATTGGGGCGCCTATGCCGTCGCTAAAGCAGGGGTGATGGCCTTGTCGCAAACCTTGGCTGATGAACTGGAAACTAACACCCACGTACGGGTGAATTGTGTGAACCCGGGCGCTGTGCAGACGCGTCTGCGTAAACTGGCCTATCCGGCCGAATCACAAGAAAAACTCATTCAGCCTGAGGCACTCATGAACGATTATTTATTTTTGATGGGGCCTGACAGTCAAGGCATCACAGGGCAGTGGATCGACATACAACAGTCGCGTTGAAGGAACAATAAATCATGATTAATGTCATCGTTAATGGCGCTCAGGGTCGCATGGGAAAGGTCACCGTAGAAGCCGTTCAAAATGAACCCAGTCTTACCCTCGTCGCTGCCCTGGGTCGCGGTGATGATTTAAGTCAATCCATCAAAAGCCTGCGTCCAGACATCGTGATCGATTTCACGGTGCCTGAGGTGGTGTTTGAGAATGCGCAAAAAATCATTGAAGGCAATGCCTGCCCCATTATCGGCGCCAGTGGTTTAACGCCAGAGCAGATTGAGCTGCTCACCAAGCAATGCAAAGAAAAATCATTGGGCGGTTTAATTGCCCCGAATTTTTCCATAGGGGCGATACTTCTGCAAAAAATGGCCGCCATGGCGGCTGCGTATTTTCCTGATGTTGAATTGATCGAAATGCATCATCCCATGAAGAAAGACGCGCCCTCAGGCACGGCAATCAAAACAGCAAAAATCATCATGGCTGCCCGCAAACAAGGGCCTGCACCGATTGCAACCTTGCCATCGCCTTCTCTGGGCGATACGCGCCACGGGAATGTTCCCATCCATTCGGTTCGTCTTCCCGGTCTCGTCGCTCACGAAACGGCGATCTTTGCCAACCCCTATGAAACGCTGACGATCCGCCATGACACGATCGACCGCAAGTGCTTCATGCCCGGCGTACTTTTGGCCTGCAAAAAAGTGATGATGCTTGAGACGATGGTGTATGGCCTCGACAATTTGCTTTAGAGCGCCAATGCATGTTGAATTTTTTTTCATTGCCTGAAGAAATTCGTCTGATTATTCTGAGTAAAATCCCCTCGGCCTTACTTTATGACTGGGTCGATGGAAAAATCAACGAGACTCAGATTCTGCCTGCGCTAGGTTTCGATCTCATCGAAACGAGTCAGTCGGACAGGAAAAAGGTTCTCAAAGATTTTCTTTCGCGGGCTCGATTTGAATTGTTCAAACGCAGGGGAGGGGAAGTCTCTCCCTATCAAGAACGCCTCTTGAAAGCTTGGCTCACCGATTGGGCTGCTGAAAAACAACTCCCCTTCATGGTCACGCCTGAAGATAAACAAAGCTGGTCAGCTCTTTTGTGTGACGACTTGGATGATCCCGATCACTCCTTCGCGCATAAAATTCGTTGCAGTATTTTGATTGATAAAATTCAGTCCTGGGTTCAAGTCGTGCCTCAGGGTATCGTGGGCAAGATGATTCTGGATATTCCGAAAACAATCCCTTCGCCCTTAATGATAGAAAGCTTGAGCTCTGAATTTTCTAAAGATAATATTCAGCAGATCATCACCGCCCTCACTGCAATCTTGAATGCCTCCGATCGAAATTGGCTGACTCGCATCACTCACGGTTTGTTTCAGCGGCTAGACCGAACACTTTACGCTGTTTACACGACTCTGGTAAAGCAGTACCCTCAGGTCAAATTTGAGGCGGCAGCGAGAGCACTGGGTGCAATAGCACCCTATGCCTCAGTGGCGCAATGTGATCTCATGATTGACCTGCTTTGTGGAAAACTGCATGAGCAATTTTGGGACAGTTTCACTTGTCTTGTGGAGGTGCTTCTTGTCATTTTGCCACATGCTTCGCCAGCACGACGCCTTCAACTCATTGACTTTCTGGTGGCTCAAGAAGGGATAACGACTCAAGTCGCTCCGCTCTTTGTTTATCTTTCTGAAACGCAAAAGGAAAGGATGGTTCAGTCCTTTCTCCTGAAATTGAATCCCGATGCAGATGTATCTCTCGACCCAGTTTTTCGTGCCCTTAGCGTAATCGCAGATCATCTGTCGAGTGAACAAGCTGATGCGATTTTCACCGCGCTTATCACTCATTCAAAAAAAATTTTTATTCCCGATCTGGACCTAGGAATTGCCTTATCTCGGATAGCTCCGCATACATCCTTAGCCCTCTATCGAAGCTTTAAGGACTCGTTTTCTGATACTTCCGGTGATTTACTGCAATTGCAATGGAAATTTAGACTCATTCATTCCAATGTTATCGCGCTGTTAGGGGGGGATTTTTCTAGCGATGATATTGATACCCTGATCTCTGATCTGCTCAATCCCAATGATCCCACGCTTGATGATTTGAATCGCGCATTGCGATATCGCACGTTAAGCACATTAGGTCCATATCATTCCGTTAATCAAGGTGATCAGATCATGGAAATACTTCTCGCAGGATGGGGGAATCACCCGAACCTGCGCCGAGTCATTACCTTTGCACTGCATGCGCTCGCCCCCTATGCCTCTAAGCGAGCCTGTGATTCCATGGTGCCCCTGATTGTTCTTCAGATCAAGCATGATGATACAAACTGGTATCTGATTGATCTCTTGAGAATCATAGGGTCTCGCTTCCCTCAAACCGAATTAAATCTGATCGGGCCTGCGCTGATTTCTCGATTGGATGGGGGGGATGCCAAAGTGCGAGAGACTGCCATGAGGGCTATAATCCCCTTCGTTCCTTCGCATTCACGGAGTTTGCTCAAACAATTGAATCAATCGGCGGGAGAGCTCAATCTGGAGAGGATGATGGTTGAGTTGATTCTGAAAGCACGGCTTTCATCCTGGTGCCCTGAAAAAGACTATGGAATGTCTTTTTCTAAAAAAGCCCCTCATATAATTTCTCAAAGCGCTATTAATCCCGTCAATAAAACTTGGTACACACTACGGTCGCTCCAGCTCTGGAGTCATCCTAAGGCAGTGGATGATTGTTTCAGTGAAGTGCCTCATAAAAACAAGCGACGCTTTCATGAAAATTGAGGGCATTTCACTGGAATATGTCATATTAGCTGCGTACAATTATGTTTTTAGCAAGACCCTAGGAGAGCGTGGTGGATCACCAATATGAAGGCGTTTATTACGGCAATCTTATCAAAGCCATGAATACCTTTGAAAAATTTCGGGTAGACATGGTGACTGAGCGGGATAAAGCCGGCGCGGTTCAGGCCTTTGAGTATCTCAAATGAAGCGCAATCTGACAGTTCATACCTATCAGCTTGATACTCTCAATGATGTCTTGAGTATTTTTGATCATTTTTCCAACGAGCTTGCAAATTTTGTTCAACATCTTGAAACATTATCATGATTTATCTTGAGCCCCAGCACTGGGAAATTATACAAAATATACTAGGCCCACATCTGAAGAATTTCTATGCTTTTGGCTCGCGCGTGAAGGGCGGATATAAGCCCCTCTCAGATTTAGATTTGGTTTACGAAGACAATATCCCAGATCAAGAAATTGCCCGAATCATCAATGAATTTGACGATTCATTGCTTCCTTTCAAAGTGGATATCGTTAATAGCGCCCATTGTTCACCGGAGTTCAAGGTCCTGATCCAGGCAGACAGAGTGCCGCTTGCCTAGGACCTTTGTATTATTGAAGTTGGACTTCAAAAGTGTAATGGACTCTCTTCAAAAATGTCAAAGCCCTTAGGTATGACTGCAAACCACCAAGTAATTGACCCAAGTTTTATCGCTGAAAGAAAAGGATTGCGTGATCGGGTTGTAGACGATGCCCTGAATATGCTTGAGTGAAAGCGGGGTTGTTTGCAAGAGTGCATCAAGCTCGCTGGGTTTGAGAAATTGCCCATAACTGTGCGTGCCCTTAGGAAGCACTTTCATGAGGTATTCCGCTCCCACAATGGCTTGAATAAAGGCCATGGGATGGCGATTGATCGTTGAGAAAAATACTTTTCCACCGGGCTTCACGAGGGTGGCAATCGCCGTGATGATGGCTTGTGGATCGGGCACATGCTCCAGCATTTCCAGGCAGGTGACCACATCGTAAGATTGGGGGTGGGAGAGGGCGTGCTCTTCGACTGGGGTCTGTAAATACTCAAGAGTCAGACCGCTGCTTTGAGCATGATTCCGAGCGACGTTAATCACCTCAGAGGCCAGTTCCAGGCCCGTGACTTGCGCTCCACGTCGAGCCATCGCCTCGCTCAAAATACCGCCCCCACAGCCCACATCCAAGACCTTTTGGCCCTTCAGGGGCGCATGTTGCTCGATATAGTCGAGCCTGAGAGGGTTAAGCTGATGCAAAGGCTTGCAGGGGCCATTCAAGTCCCACCAATCGTGGGCCATGGCATTGAAATGATTGAGTTCGTGTTCGTGACTATTAGACATGGCCGCAATCATACCATGATTCTTTATATAGGGAGTAATTTCTGGTAAAATTAAGCCGGGCGACTTGTGTCTGTGCGCGTTTTGGGGTAGTTATGCTGTATCGGTTTGAAGAAAATCAAGAACTTGCCTGGGGAAAGGCTCCCTTCTCGATTCAGGCCATTGCTCAAGACGTCAATCAACTCATTTACAGCCAGGCATTCGTTGATTCCCGTTTTGCATCAGGCTTCAAAGAGCGTCGAACGCATGGGATGGCGCATGTTTCCCGGGCCGCCCTCATCGGCGGGGCAGGCTATCAACTGATGGCTTCGTTGGGAATCGAAGGGCTTGATTCTATGAGTGAAGAAGCTCGTGCGGAGGAGTTCAAACTTGTTCAAATTGCGCTTTTACTCCATGACTCAGGCTGTGAAAGCGATGCCAAAGACACGCACGATGCCGACAGCGGCTTAAATCTTTATCATTATTTAACCGAACGTTTGGGCCTGGCGCGTGAAAAAGCAAGAATGGTCGCTGAAGCAATGACCAACAAAGATTGGACCCCTGGAGAAGTTTACTGCACACTGAGCATGAATGAGCCCCTGCATTTTGAAGAACATCTCGCGCAGGTCAATCCCTTTTCCCTTGAAGTCAATCGTCTCAGGCTCGCGATTCAATTCGGCGACTCCATTGATTTTCTGCGGACAGGGATGAAATTCAATAAAGGGCTATTGCAGCTTTACAATCAACACTACGATGATCCCCGCATCCATGAACAAATTCAGAAAATATCAGAGATCATTTTGAATGAAGACTTGAGTTTGATCACGAGTTTTCGTCGAGCCATGAGCATAAGAATTGCAGGGGGGCTGGATGTGAACGGAGAGCAGGCCTTTGAATTTGCCCTGACCCAAATGCGATCAAAAGCGCCTCTGTTGACGAGCTTATACGAAGAGGGAAGAATTCCGAATCTCGACGAGGTGCTGCTCGTCAACAATCAAAAGGGTAAGCCATTCTTTTATAAGACCCTGCGCGCCGATGCAGCCTGTTTTTGGCCGGATTTTATTTACAATTTGATTGACGGGGCCCCGACGCAATTACGGCCGAGAGCCCGAGACGCCTATACCACCCGCATCGGAAAAAATCAAAACTATGAAATCGTCCCCACGAATAAAAAACATCCCGATAGAAAGCCCTTGTTCACGCCGGAGCAAAAAGCACAGACCACACCCGCACAATCCGTTTCTTATGCCAATCCGGCCACCGACTATCTTCCCACCGCTTTTGGACACGATATGCGAGATCTTCTGGTGGGTATCATGACTCCGACCCGAGAGGAAGAGGGGATTTACACGACACGTATTTTCCTGTCTGACTTGGGGACGATTGAGAGAACCTTTGAGGGACCCTCCAAGAATAAATTAAGAAGAACCCTGGAAGAGAAACTGGCCGGAAATATTTACCATACGACACTGAAAAGTCTTGAGGACGCGGGTAAGCTCAATCAAGAAGAACACAATGAAATCATGGCACGGCTTCGATGGGTGGAGAACAATGACGACTATCAGGTCATGATTTTTTCCGATAATCTTGCTTCTCGCATTTTGGCACAAGCCAGAGCCTTGGACATCCATTATTCGATTGTGGAGCGAAGAAAAAGGCAGGGCCTGCCTCCTGAGGGTGACTATGTCCCCAAAATAATGTTTTATCCTGCACTGACTCAGTACAGTGAAATCGAACAAGAAAGCGATTTGAAATCGGATCAATCGCTCTTGGGCAAGGCATTAAGAAGTGTTTTGATCAATGAACCCATCACGCTTGATGAAAAATGCGAGTACTTTCATCAATACGGCAATCAACTGAGCCGATATTTGAATCTCGAAATTCTTGGCCCCAGTCTCAATTCACTTTATATGGTTTATCTGAAAGACAAAGTCGTTCATCGAAAAAAGTTGGAAGCGACGATCGATGCCTTGCCTGCGGATAACTTGGTCAAAATATTATCAGACCCCAAGCATCTCATGCATGAGGCTGTGTGTTCGATTTACCTGGATGATAGAGCAAAACTCGGAGCGCTTTTGTTTCGCATAAATTCTGATGATTGGAGTACGCTGCTGGGCGCTCAAGGATTGAGGGATAAACTTCTCAGGGCGATGAATTCTTCCTCCAACTGGGTCCATATTTTCATAAAACTGCCTCAGTCACTTTGGCGAAAATTGTTGAGCACGAGTCCTTTTTCATCGCTGATCAATACTCTCGATGCACAGGGATTGTCTCCTCTGTGTTATGTGCTGGATGAACACCATTACGGGGTCATTCGAATCAAAATGATGGAAGCCTTATTGAAGGCGGGCGCAAATGCACATATTACTTCGAGGATTAGGCAATATCCCCTCCATTTGGCTTGTGAGTCAGGAGACGGCGAGCTTGTCGAGCTTTGCCTAAAAAACGGTGCAGATCCCCTGCGCGTAGATGCCAGCAAAAAAAGTCCACTGGAAATTGCTCTAGAGAATAATCATCATGATTTGGCGATGACCTTCCTGAAACAATGGAAGGATCACAATTTATTGACGAGTAAGGAGGGAACCCTCCTTCACCTTGCTGTGCAGTATGGAGTCGAGACCCTGATGGATGACTTGATTCAAGATCACGCAAATATCCATGCGCAAGATAGTGATGGCATGACGCCACTGCATTACGCCGTACGCAAGAATCAGCGCAAAGTCGTTAATAAGCTTATTAAAGCAGGCGCAATGGTCGATTCTCTCGACAAACATGGCAATACTCCACTTTTTTATTCATTCAAGTATCTCCCTGAGGAGCCAGACCTTGTGCACGATTTAATCAATGCCGGTGCGGATCCTAATCGAAGGGATTCAAGCAAATCCCCGCTATTTTGCGAATTATTATCTTCTCGTGCGAGTGACACCTTAGCCCTGGCTGTGCTCCCTCTTATCCGCGATATTAATTTGCAAAATAATAATGGGGATACGCCCCTTCACCTTGCAATTCTTCGTGAGCAGTATGAACTGGCAAAACAATTGATCGTGCTTGGGGCGGATCTTAAAATCTTAAACAACCGTGATGAATCAGTCTTTCAGTTGGCTTGTGAACAGGGAAATCTGAGCCTATTTGAATCCTTTCTTGAGAAGCAATTCAATGTGCATCAGCCTATTGGCAAGAAAAATGAGACCCCATTGATTTTTTCGGCCCGTCACGGGAATCTGGAAATAGTAAAAAAACTGATCGCGCTGAAAGTGGATCTCAATTCGAAAGACAGTGAAGGAAACACGGCGCTTAGCGTAGCAATCGATCAGGATTGTTTCGCTATAGCCAAGGCATTGCTGGAAGCAGGAGCCTCTCCTGACCCTGATTGTGTAGATTATACCCCTTTGATGATGGCCGTTTTTCAAGAAAACATGGAATTGGTATCGCTTCTTTACAAGAAGGGTGCCGATATCAACAGGAAAACAAAATGGGGAAAGACGGCACTGCATTTATCCATCCGCAATCATAGAAGCGTCGCTTTCTCATTTTTAATTAAACACGGCGCGGCGGTTAATCAGGCGGATTATGCAGGACTCACTCCACTCCATTACGCCTGTGATAACCCTGACCGTTTAGAATTTATGAAAATTCTGCTGAGAAAGGGTGCCAATCCTTTGGCTCGAGATGGTGGTGGTCAAACTCCTCTCGATTATCTGCTCTGCAGTTTGGTGAGAAGAAAACACAACTTTGAAATGGCCTTGGAGTATATTCGCTTGAGGCCGGATATCATCAACTCAGACTCATTCCAGTTCGATCGATTCCCCTCGGAATACTGGCCGACCTTGTTTGAGATACAAGCCATGCCTGAAACCACCCTGCCTGAGGTAAAAGACCTTCCGGTGGCCAAAAAAATGAAGCTCAAACGATGAGGCACCTGAGTACAGGTGCACTATTTTGAGCGGGCAAATTGCGTGGAGTACCACGCGTATTTTCCCCTACGGTTCACAGCTCTAAACTCATCAGTGATGAAATGAATTGTGCAACAACGCCCCTCAAAACAGGATAATAAAAAGTGAGCACTCGTCAAGAGCCAGGTCAATGACTGAGTTTACCCAAATAAATGCAGCGCAGGCTTTCCCCCTAGGCCCTGGATTTATGATAAAATCATACTTCATATTTGTCTTATTTTGCCTCAGGCATAGGGTCCATGCATGGTCGATCTTGCTAAAGAAATTCATCCGGTTAACATCGAAGACGAACTCAAGCAGTCCTATTTAGATTACGCCATGAGCGTGATTGTTGGCCGCGCTTTGCCCGATGTGCGCGATGGCTTAAAACCTGTGCACCGGCGTGTTCTGTATGCCATGCATGAACTGGGTAACGACTGGAACAAGCCCTATAAAAAATCCGCTCGCGTCGTCGGTGACGTCATCGGTAAATACCATCCCCATGGCGATACGGCCGTTTATGACACCATTGTCCGCATGGCCCAGCCTTTTTCTTTGCGTTATTTATTAGTCGACGGTCAGGGTAACTTCGGTTCGATCGACGGAGACCCGCCTGCTGCCATGCGGTACACCGAAGTGCGCATGACCAAGTTAGCGCATTTAATGCTCGCCGATCTGGAAAAAGACACGGTTGAATTCGCCCCGAACTACGACGGTTCCGAGCATTGCCCCACGGTCCTTCCCGCGCGTTTCCCTAATTTGCTGGTCAACGGCTCCTCAGGGATTGCGGTCGGTATGGCAACGAATATTCCTCCCCACAATTTGGGCGAAGTCATTAATGCAACGATTGCCCTGATTGACGACGAATCCTTGGGGCTGGAACAATTGCTAGAGCATGTCCCTGGCCCGGATTTCCCGACCGCAGGGATCATCAATGGCCGTGCAGGCATCGTCGAGGCTTACCGCACGGGCCGTGGTCGTATTTCTGTTCGCGGCCGTGCGATGGTCGAATCGCATGAAAAAGGCTCGCGTGAACGTATCGTGATTCATGAGCTGCCTTATCAGGTCAATAAAGCCCGCCTCATTGAAAAAATTGCTGAATTGGTCCGCGAGGGGAAACTCGAGGGAATCAGCGGGTTGCGTGATGAATCCGATAAAGACGGCATGCGCGTGGTCGTGGAGGTGAAGCGCGGTGAAAACGCTGAAGTCATTTTAAATAATTTATACGCGCACACCCAATTGCAAGTGGTCTTTGGGATCAACATGGTGGCCCTGGAAGACGGTCAGCCCAAGATTTTGGATCTGAAATCCCTGCTCAAAGCCTTCATTCGTCATCGCCGTGAAGTGGTGACGCGCCGTACAATATTTGAGCTGAATAAAGCCAAAGAACGTGCCCATATTTTAGAGGGGCTTGCGGTGGCTCTCTTCAATATTGACCCGGTCATTGCCCTGATCAAGGCTGCGCCTTCTCCTGCCGACGCGAAAGTGGGTCTTTTGGAACAAGCCTGGCCCGCCGGTTCTGTGATGCAATACCTGGAAAAAGCCGGGCTCACACAAACCCGTCCAGAAGGCTTGGCGCCGGAGTTTGGTTTGCAAAAAACCCAATACCGTCTTTCTGCTGAGCAGGCTCAAGCGATTTTAGATCTGCGTTTACATCGCCTTACCGGGCTCGAACAAGACAAGATCATCGAAGAATACCAGGCGCTGATCGTCGATATCACGCGCTATATTGAAATTCTAGAAAATGCAGATGTCCTCATGAAGGTCATCAAAGACGAGTTAATCGCAGTGAAGGCTGAGTTTAATGATCCGCGTCGCACCGAAATTAACAGCAGTCAGCTGGATTTAGAGACAGAAGATTTGATCACCCCCGAAGAGGTCGTGGTCACCATGTCACGTGAAGGGTATGTCAAATACCAATCGCTGGACGTGTATTCTGCCCAGCGTCGCGGCGGTCGAGGCAAATCTGCCACTGATGTCAAAGACGAAGACGTGATTGAACAACTGGTGGTCTGCAATACCCACGACACCCTCCTGTGCTTCTCCAGTGCCGGCAAGGTTTATTGGATAAAAACCTACCAAATTCCTCAGGCTTCTCGTGCCTCGCGCGGGAAACCCATCGTGAATTTACTTTCTCTGGATGCGAATGAGCGGATCAACGCCGTCTTGCCCATCAAACAATTTGACCCGGATCATTTCATCGTCATGGCGACTCGCCAAGGCGTGATCAAAAAAACCTCACTCGATAATTTTTCTCGTCCCCGAAACAGCGGGTTGATTGCCTGTGAGTTACTCGACGGCGATTATTTGGTTTCTGCCGGTCTGACCAACGGCTCCAATGACATCATGCTCTTTACCTCAGAAGGCAAGTGCATTCGCTTCAATGAAGACGATTTACGTGAAATGGGCCGTGCGGCCAGAGGCGTGCGTGGCATCAAAATGCCGACCACCGCCCGTGTGATCAGCATGATCATTCCTCACGAAGAAGCCGCTATTTTGATGGCCAGCCAAAATGGCTATGGCAAACGCACCTCCGTCAGTGATTTCCCCGTTCAAGGACGTGGGGGTCAGGGCGTGATCGCCATTCAAACCTCTGAACGTAACGGCGAAATGGTCGCGGCGGTTCAGGTCGATCCTCTCGACGAGGCCATGTTAATCACCGACAAAGGAACCCTCGTGCGGACCCGCGTCGAAGAAATTTCTGTCATTGGTCGAAACACACAGGGTGTGCGTTTAATTAATTTATCAGCGGACGAAAAACTCAGTGACATTCAACGTATCCAAGAAGTTGCAGTAGAAGAAGGTAATCATGAAGCACCGTCCTTATAATTTTTCCGCTGGCCCCGCAGTGATGCCCGATGCTGTGTTAGAACAGATCAAGGCTGAATTATTTGATTTTCATGCAGGCATGTCCGTGCTTGAAATGAGCCACCGTTCCAAGTCCTTTGTGGCGATGGTCGAGCAATGCGAACAAGATTTGCGTGATCTCATGCAAATTCCCGATGAATATGCGGTTCTTTTCATGCAAGGAGGCGCGACCGGTCAATTCGCTGCGGTTCCTTTGAATTTACTGGGCAAAAATCCCGTCGCCGATTACATCGAAACAGGCATTTGGTCTGAAAAAGCGCTCAAAGAGGCGAAGGCCTACGGCGATATTCAAAATGCGGCTTGCTCTGCGGACACCGGTTATACTTCAATCCCCGAGTTTTCTACCTGGAAGCGTCGCCCACATGCAAGTTACTTGCACTACACGCCTAACGAGACGATCAACGGGGTTGAATTCCATTGGACTCCCAAGGTCGATGTGCCTCTCGTGGCCGACATGTCTTCGTCTATTTTATCTCGTCAAATCAATGTGAGTGATTTTGGCTTGATTTATGCGGGCGCTCAAAAAAACATGGGGCCTGCAGGGATCACCGTCGTGATTGTCCACAAAGATTTGATCGGTCATGCCAATCCCCTAACGCCTAGCGTCTTAAATTATGCGAATTTTTCCGATTGCCAGTCGTTATACAATACTCCCCCGACCTTTGCCTGGTACGTTTGTTCGTTAATGTTCAAATGGCTGAAAGAGCAGGGCGGTGTTGCGGCCATGGAAGACTTGAATGCACGTAAAGCAGCCTTGTTGTATGACTTTATTGATCAGTCTGATTTTTACCATAACCCAGTCAATCTGGATTGCCGCTCCCGTTTAAATATTCCTTTCTTGCTGGCCGACCCCTCGCTTGATAAATTATTTATTCAAGAATCAGAGGCGGCCGGTCTTCAGCAACTCGCTGGGCATCGGAGCGTGGGCGGCATGCGTGCCAGCATGTACAATGCCATGCCTTTAGCGGGCGCTCAGGCCTTGGTCAATTTCATGAAAGATTTTGAAAAACGCCATGGTTAGGGATTTTGCAGAAGCGGCTTGGGAAATCTTGGCAGGGATGCTTGCCAAGCAGGGCCGCGTCACCCTTCAGGCCGTCAGCGTGCGGCCTGAAAAAACCGTCCTTCTGAAATATTTAATCCTGATGAATGTCGCCCTGCAAATGGATAATCATCGCTGGGTGGGCCAGGAGCCTGTCGCAGACTTGACCGTTTCGCCCCCTAAAAAGCTCTTTCCTGTCCGGGTGTATGAGCAAGACCTACCCGCTCTGCTTGAAACCCTGCCCATTCTGCTGAGGGCTGCTGCCTGTGCGGATGGCACCTCTGTGATTCCGTATTCCCCTGAAGCTGACCCCGAAATCCATGCCTTAACCGCTCTTGGGGCTCAGATTAGCCTTGAAGCGGGCATGATTAACATCGTGGGGCAGCCTGAGTTCAAAACATCATTAGGACAAGTGTATGCCTGAACATATTCCCGTGATTACCATCGACGGCCCAGGAGGGGCTGGAAAGGGCACCCTTTGCCGGCTGTTGGCCCATGATTTGCATTTTCATCTTCTGGACAGCGGGGCTCTCTATCGGCTCTTGGTCATCGCGGCGCAGCATCATGGAATCGATCTGAGCCAAGAGGCCAGTTTATGTGTCTTAGGAGAGCATATGGATATCCAGTTTGTTCTCGAGGATCCCCTGCGTGCCCCTCGTATTTTGTTTGAAGGGGAGGATGTCAGTGATGAAGTTCGTTTAGAAACAACGGGTAACATCGCCTCAAAGCTGGCAGCCAATCCCGCGATTCGTGCCTCCTTGCTGAATCGCCAACGCGCCTTTTTACAAGCCCCGGGCCTGGTGGCTGATGGGCGGGACATGGGCACTGTGGTCTTCCCCGAGGCCGATGTCAAAATATTCCTTACGGCCAGCCCCGAGGAGCGGGCCCAACGCCGTTATAAAGAGTTGCAAGCTAAGCAAATGGATGTTAAGCTGGAACACTTATTAGAAGAAATTCAAGCGCGTGACGCGCGTGATGCCAGCCGCAGTGTTTCGCCCTTAAAGCCCGCTGACAATGCCATCATTATCGACACGACAGACCTCGACATTAACCACGCCCTTGCGCGGGTCAAGTCCGAAGTCGAAGCGCGAATGCTTCTGATTTAACTGTCAATTTGGGGTTGTGATTGATTTCACAGCAAATGTTTAACTAACCGTTATCTGGAAATACTTCATGTCTGAAAGTTTTATTGATCTCTTCGAACAGCAACTCTCCAAAATGCCCATGGTCTTGGGCGCCATTATCCAAGGAACCGTCGTAAAAATCACCGATGATTTTGTCATCGTGGATGCAGGCCTCAAATCTGAAGGCGTTGTTCCAATTGAACAGTTTTATAATGATGCGGGCGACCTTGAAATCGCTGTAGGCGATCTTGTCGATGTCGCGCTCGATTCATTCGAAGACGGTTTCGGTGAAACCCGTCTCTCCCGTGAAAAAGCGAAACGTGCCGAATCTTGGAAAGAATTGGCTCGTGCTTTCGAAGCCAATGAAACAGTGACCGGTATTATCAACGGTAAAGTCAAAGGCGGTTTCACCGTCGAAATCAACACCATTCGCGCATTCTTGCCCGGCTCTTTGGTCGATGTTCGCCCCATGCGCGACACCACCAGCATTGAAGGCAAAGAACTCGAATTCCGCGTCATCAAGCTCGACGCCAAACGTAACAACGTGGTGGTTTCTCGCCGTGCAGTCGTTGAAAACGAAGGCAATGCCGAACGCTCCAGCCTGCTTGAAAACCTTCAAGAAGGTCAAAGCATCCGCGGCGTGGTTAAAAACCTCACCGATTACGGCGCATTCGTTGACTTGGGCGGCGTTGATGGCTTGTTGCACATCACCGACATGTCCTGGAAACGCGTTAAGCACCCCAGCGAAGTCGTTGCCGTGGGCGACGAAGTCGATGTCAAAGTCCTCAAATTCGATCGCGAACGTTCACGTGTCTCTTTGGGCATGAAACAAATGGGCGAAGATCCTTGGGATGCAGTGGTACGTAAATACCCTGAAGGCACCAAGCTTTCTGGTAAAGTCACCAACATCACCGATTACGGCTGCTTCGTTGAAATCGAAAACGGCGTTGAAGGTTTGGTTCACGTGTCCGAAATGGATTGGACCAACAAAAACATTCACCCAAGCAAAGTTGTTCAGCTCGAACAAGAAGTGGAAGTGGTGGTTCTGGATGTCGATCAAGAACGTCGTCGTATTTCTTTGGGTATCAAGCAGTGCTCTGCTAATCCTTGGGAAGATTTCGCAGGTCGTCATAACAAGAACGATCGTGTGGTCGGTAAAATCAAATCCATCACCGATTTTGGTATCTTCGTTGGACTCGACGGCGCTATCGATGGCCTAGTTCACTTGTCAGACATTTCTTGGAACGAAACCGGCGAAGAAGCCATTCGTCACTTCAAGAAAGGCGACGAAATTGAAGCCATTATCTTGGGTGTGGACGCAGAACGCGAACGCATTTCCTTGGGTATCAAACAGCTCGAACAAGATCCTTATGCAAACTTTGTCGCCGTTTATGACAAAGGCGCTATCGTGAAGGGTAAAGTCAGCGCTGTAGAAACCAAGGGCGCCACCATTGATTTGGGCGAAGGCGTTGAAGGTTACCTCCGTGCTTCTGAAATCTCTCGCGAGCGCATCGAAGATGCCCGCAACCACCTCACCGTGGGTCAAGAAGTCGAAGCCAAGGTGATTGGCCTGGATCGTAAAAACCGTACGATCAGCCTCTCTATCAAAGCCAAAGACACCGAAGAAGAAGCGGATGCCATTCAACAGTACCAACGTACTGCCGATGTAGGCACCGGTTCCACCCTCGGCGACCTCCTTAAAAACAAATTTAAGAAGAGCGACGAGTAATCGGTAACACACCCCCGTCGCAAACCTGCGGCGGGGGTTTTTTTTCGTTTTCATTTTCCAACCCCTTGTGTCAAATCTAAAATTTAGTGCTATCCTTATCGGTACTGTTTACTCATGGATAGGACAAAACCGATGACTAAATCGGAACTTATTGATCGCATTGCGTCAAAACAACAGCACTTACCCACAAAAGATGTGGAGTTAGCCGTCAAAGCTATGCTAGACTACATGTCCGAAGCAATGGCTGTAGGTCAGCGGATTGAAATTCGTGGATTTGGAAGCTTTTCCTTGCACTTCCGAGATGCCCGGATTGCACGCAATCCCAAGACCGGTGGCGCTGTCGCCTTGACTGGCAAATACGTGCCCCATTTCAAGGCTGGCAAGGAGCTGCGTGAACGTGTAAACGCTTCTCGTGGCCACGTGGCCATCAAACAGTCGTCTGAGGGTGATGAAGAATAATTCACGATTCTTCCTCGTAGGGGCTAATACGGCTGGTCCACCCGCCCATTAGCCCGATAACCCGCATGGAGTAAATATGCGTGTCCTCAAAATAACCTTCTGGCTGCTCCTCAGCCTGCTGATCATCGCCTTCGCTCTGTTGAATGCGAGTACAGTTCATTTCAACTATATTTTGGGTCGTATGGACATGCCCCTTTCATTTGCCATGCTGATGTCCCTGATTTTGGGTGCTTTTTTAGGCATGCTCTGGACCTCTGTCTGGGTTGTCGCGCAACGTACGCAGGTTCATGCATTGAACAAGAAGGTCAACTTGTTGCAAAAAGAAATCGATAATCTTCGGGCCATGCCCGTGAAGGATGTTAAGCAGTGGAGTTAATGCTCCTGTGGTTGCTGTTGCCCCTCGCCGCGCTCTCTGGCTGGTGGGTTGCGCGCCGCTCAGGTAATCAAGCCCAATCTCGCACCCACCGAATTTCTCCTGAATACCTCACAGGGCTGAATTTTCTATTGAATGAACAGCCGGACAAGGCCGTGGAGCTTTTCATTCGGATGCTCGAGGTGGACAGCGAGACAGTCGAAACCCACCTGGCCCTGGGCAGCTTATTTCGTCGGCGCGGAGAGGTGGATCGTGCGATTCGTATTCATCAAAACCTGATTGCTCGCCCCAATTTATCCCAGCTCCATCGCATGCAATCCTTGTACGAGTTAGGAAACGATTACATGGGCGCCGGTGTGCTCGATCGCGCTGAATCTTTATTTTTAGAATTAGTCAAACTCAATCATTTTGTTTCCGAAAGTCTCAAACGTTTGATCCATATTTACGAGCGTGAGCATGATTGGGAAAAGGCGATTGAGGTAGCGCATAAATTGCAACTTGTGGCCAATGCTCCCATGAGCGAGACCATTGCGCATTACCATTGCGAACTGGCCGAATTGGCCTTGAAAAATTTTCAAACGGAAAAAAGCCTGCGTTACATCAAACGCGCCTTGGCCATTCATTCCCGCAACGTTCGTGCACAAATTTTGCAGGGTCAGCATTTATCGATGCAGGGGCAATACAAAGCCGCGATTCGCGCTTTTATTCGTGTGAAAAACCGCATGCCCGAATACCTTTCTGAAATCGTCACCCCCTTGTCTCAATGTTTTGAAGCCTTGGCTCAGCCTGAAGACTTTAAACAATTCATGCAACAATGTTTTGCGGAAGGCTTGGGGGTGCAGCTGGCAACCGCCCTGGATGAGAAATATTACGATTTATTAATCGACACAGTCAGTTACGAGGAAATCATGGCTTGCCTTAAGCAGCGTCCTTCCTTGAGGGGCTTGTTCACGATCCTCAACATCCGTATGCGTCACGCCACGGGCAATTTGCGCACCGATTTAATCCTGCTCACCCAGGTTCTCCAACCCTTACTCACCAAAGAAACCCCATACAGCTGCGCCCATTGCGGCTATTCCGTCTCCGTTCTCTATTGGCACTGCCCCAGCTGCCACCATTGGGGCACCATGAAACCTTACTCAGGGCTTAAACTCGCCAGTGCCGCGGCTTAAAAGCTTTCTACTCATTGCCGGGCTTGCGGACGAATTGCGTGGAGTACCACGCGGATTCGTCCCTACGCTGCAAGATTTACACATTGTGCGCCATATGGAGGAATTGCGTGGGGTAGCACGTGGAT
>CAYMDW010000015.1:0-10783 GCA_964389615.1 uncultured Gammaproteobacteria bacterium
GAAGGTTACCGAGTGGTTTTAGTGAATTCGAATCCGGCCACCATCATGACGGATCCGAATTACGCGGACGCGACTTACATCGAGCCCATCAATTGGCGCGTGATTGAAAGCATCATCATCAAAGAAAAGCCGGATGCCATTTTGCCCACCATGGGTGGCCAAACAGCGCTGAATTGTGCCCTGGATTTGGTTTCACACGGAATTTTGGAAAAATACGGTGTGCAATTGATCGGTGCTTCGCGTGAGGCCATCGACAAGGCCGAAGATCGTGAAAAATTCCGTATCGCCATGAAAAAAATTGGCCTTGAAACTGCCCGTGCAGCGATTGCTCACAGCTTGGAAGAAGCCAAGCAGGTCCAAGCGCAGTTGGGCTATCCCACCGTCATTCGTCCTTCTTTCACCCTGGGCGGCTCCGGGGGCGGGATCGCGTACAATCATGAAGAATTTATTGAGATCTGTACGCGCGGTCTTGAGCTCTCTCCCACGCACGAATTACTCATCGAAGAATCCGTCATTGGCTGGAAAGAATTCGAAATGGAAGTCGTGCGCGACTCCAAAGACAATTGCATTATTGTCTGTTCGATCGAAAATTTTGATCCGATGGGCGTGCATACCGGCGATTCGATCACTGTCGCCCCCGCACAAACGCTCACCGATAAAGAATATCAGATCATGCGCAACGCCTCGATTGCTGTGCTGCGTGAAATTGGCGTCGACACCGGCGGTTCAAACGTTCAATTTGCCTTATGCCCCAATACGGGCCGTATGCTTGTGATCGAAATGAATCCTCGGGTGTCTCGTTCTTCTGCCTTGGCCTCCAAGGCCACCGGTTTTCCGATTGCACGAATCGCGGCTAAATTGGCCGTCGGTTATACGCTTGATGAGCTGCGCAATGAAATCACCGGCGGAGCAACGCCAGCCTCTTTCGAGCCCTCGATTGATTATGTGGTCACGAAGATCCCTCGTTTTGCCTTTGAAAAATTCCCGCAAACCTCTGAAAAACTCACGACCCAAATGAAATCCGTGGGCGAAGTCATGGCCATGGGTCGGACCTTCAAAGAATCCTTTCAAAAAGCACTGCGTGGTCTTGAAATCGGCGCCATGGGCCTGGAGCCCAAGGTGGATTTGACGGATCCTAGTGTCTTTGAAATTCTGCGCGGTGAAATCGCAACGCCCGGACCGGGTCGCCTTTGGTACCTTGCCGATGCTTTTAGAGCCGGCATTGATTTTTCAGCGATTCATCAGTGGTCTCATATTGATCCTTGGTTCTTAGCGCAAATCCAAACCTTGGTGGCGCACGAAGAAACGGTTGCCCGTCAAGGCCAATCCAGTTTAACCAAAGATCGCATTTATGAACTCAAGCGCGAAGGGTTTTCGGATCATCGTTTGGCCAGTTTATTGGGGATGTCAGAATCAGCCTTTCGCAAATTGCGCCATGATCTGGGCGTTCGTCCCGTGTATAAACGAGTAGATACCTGTGCGGGCGAATTCGCGAGTTCCACTGCTTACATGTATTCTACTTATGAACCTTTCTGTGAGTCCAAACCCAGCGATCGTCAAAAAGTCATGGTCTTGGGCGGCGGTCCGAACCGAATCGGGCAGGGCATTGAATTCGATTATTGCTGCGTTCACGGGGCGCTGGCCCTCAGAGAGCTCGGTTACGAAACCATTATGGTCAACTGTAATCCTGAAACCGTGTCCACCGATTACAATATTTCCGATCGTCTGTATTTCGAACCCCTGACGCTGGAAGACGTGCTTGAAATCGTCAACAAAGAAAACCCAATCGGCGTGATTGTGCAGTTCGGCGGTCAAACTCCGTTGAAATTATGCAAAGCCTTGGAAGCCGCTGGTGTGAAAATCTTGGGAACGACGCCCGATGCGATTGATCGTGCCGAAGATCGTGAACGCTTCAGTCGCTTATTGCAACAATTAAATCTGCGCCAACCTTCCAATCGCACCGTGCGTACCCTCAACGAGGGCATCGAAGCCGCGCTGGAGATCGGTTACCCCTTGGTCGTTCGTCCCTCGTATGTCTTGGGCGGCCGTGCGATGGAAATTGTGTACAACGAATCTGAATTAAAAAATTATTTATTGCATGCGGTGAGTGTCTCGAATGATTCTCCCGTTCTGCTGGATCGCTTCCTTGACGATGCGACTGAAATTGACGTCGATGCCGTGTGTGATGGTGAAACCGTCGTGATTGGCGGGATCATGGAGCACATCGAACAAGCGGGTGTTCACTCTGGCGATTCGGCCTGTTCGCTTCCGCCTCACAGCCTCAGCCTAGCCATGCAAGATGATATCAAGTCTCAAATGGAGAAAATGGCTTTTGAATTGGGCGTGCGCGGGTTGATGAATGCGCAGTTTGCCATCAAAGGGAATGATATTTACATTCTTGAGGTCAACCCTCGCGCCTCGCGTACCGTGCCATTCGTGGCCAAGGCCACGGGCGTTGCCTTAGCGAAAATCGCCGCGCGATGCATGGTCGGCCTCAAGTTGGCGGATCAGCCCGATGCGGTCTATGTCACGCCCTCGTATTTTTCAGTGAAGGCCCCGGTCTTCCCCTTCGATAAATTCTTGGGGGTGGATCCCATCCTCGGGCCAGAAATGAAATCGACGGGTGAGGTCATGGGCGTAGGCAAAAATTTCGCCGAAGCCTATGCAAAATCGCAATTAGGCACGGGAAAACAACTGATTCCTGGCGGCCGCGCTTTCATTAGCGTACGTGATGCTGATAAACTCAAAGTGATCGATTTGGGGGCTCAGCTCGTGAATCTAGGGTTTGAGCTTGTGGCCACGCGCGGCACGGCCAATGCCCTGCGCGATGCTGGCGTTGCCTGCGAATACGTTAACAAGGTGCTTGAGGGTCGTCCTCACATCGTTGACATGATCAAGAACGACGAAATTGATTTTATCGTGAATACAACAGAGGGCAAGCAAGCCATCGCTGATTCGTTTACTATTAGACGTTCGGCCTTGCAACACAGAATTAAGTACACAACGACCTTGGCCGCAGGCTTTGCTTGCGCCGCTGCCTTTGCGTACCAAGATCTGTGGACAGTGTCTTCTCTTCAGCAATTACACAAGTAGGTGAATTCTCATGCAACTGATTCCGATGACAGTAGAAGGTCATAAACAACTTCAAATGGACCTCGAGCGTCTGAAACAAGTCGAACGTCCTCGCATCATTGAGGCCATTAAAACGGCGCGCGAACTGGGTGATTTAAAAGAAAACGCCGAGTACCATGAAGCCAAGCGCGAGCAAGGCATGATCGAAGGCCGTATTCAGGACATCGAAGGACGTCTTTCAAACTGCCAGGTGATCGATGTTACCCAAATGGATTACACCGGGAAGGTGATTTTCGGGGCGACGGTGACGGTGCTGAATCTAGACACGGATGCTGAAGTCACTTATAAAATCGTCGGTGAAGACGAGGCTGACATCAAAATCAACAAATTATCCGTGACCTCTCCCATCGCGCGTGCCATGATTGGGAAAGAAGAGGGCGACACCATCGATGTGAATACACCGAGCGGCGTGGTCAAATATGAAATTGTTGAGGTGCTTTACAAATGAAAACCGGTTTCCAACACGTACGCGAATTTCATGAGAAGTTCAATCATCCTATCCATGAAACACCCACGGTCCCTGATGCCAAAATCGTCAAACTGCGTTTGGCTTTGATTTTAGAAGAATTCACCGAGCTCACGGAAGCTTGTGTAAACGAAGAATCTCCAGAGTCTCAGCATTTATTGCAGACCTTGCATCATGCCATGAGTCATGTTAAAGCGCTCACCGAAGATGATTTGAATGTCAGTCTCGTTGATGTGGCGGATGCACTCACTGACATTAATTATGTCGTTTACGGGGCGGGTCATTGCTTTGGGCTGAATCTGGATGCTTGCATGGAAGAAGTGCAGCGGTCTAACATGAGTAAACTCGGAGCGGATGGTCAACCGATTTACAATGAGCACGGTAAAATCATGAAGGGTCCGAATTACGTGGAGCCGGATTTGAAGAAGGTGATTTCTGCTTAATAGTGATTCTGTCAAATGCGGTGCATTTGCGGGCAAATTGCGTGGAGTACCACGCGGATTTGCCCCTACGCACAGGCGCAAATCGTAGGGGCAAATCCGCGTGGTACTCCACGCAATTTGCCCGCGCGCAGCGTCGTTAACCTTCCCTAAAACCCCACCTTATTCGCCTTCGCCAAATATTTCTGCTCTTTCAACAACCCAGGGCATTTTCTCTCAATCGCCGCTTCCAAATCAGGGGGCACTGCCCCTAACCCGACATTTCCACTGATCCCATTCGGCTCTTTCAAACCAAAAGCCCCATAAGTAGTCTGGCTTGCCATGGTTTGTTGAGTACTGCCCAGATATAAATCAGCCATGATTTCAACAAAACGGATTCGCTCGGGGCTGCGTTCATCGGCCTTGAAGCTGATCAATTCACCAGTCTCAGCATAATATTGGTGCATGGCATCCAAATGCAGTAAGAATAACCCTGTCCTGTCTTTTGAGCTCTTGCAACAAGCAGAGACAGTGCCGCCCATCCCTTGAATGACTAGCGCGTTCAAGCAGCTGGCGAATAATTCCGCATTGATCAATTCGCTGATATCCGCTTCTGTCGAAAGGGCATGAGCAAAATAAGATTTATTGAATTTTAATGCCATGCTCTCAAGATCAGTGCTTGCCAAATCGGCTAATAAAAATTTATTTTCAGCCGCTTTACTCATGAAGAGAGTCTGGCCAGTCTTTCGCAGGGACGAGACCTCTTTGTAGAGATTTCTGAAATTTTTCAAGGTCAGCTTGATCTGATCTTGGTAGGTTTCGCTTCGGAAAGAAGTCGAGAACATCCAGCGATCGCCATTGACCCCTAAATTCGTCGAAGAAGTGTCGAAAGTCCCATCCTTATCGATGGATGAAATTCCCTTCAAATAAGCTTCTTTATTTTCAAGCTTCATCGCCCGATTACTTTCTTGCAGAAATTTGAAAGTACTGTAGCGCTCTAAGAAAATGGACTGGCCTTTGTTGCGTCCCCAGATTTTCTTTTTCAGCCCGCCTATCGCTGCTTCTCCGTGGGTGGGCGACATAAAACTTATGTCTGCCACAGGAATTTTTTTCTTAAGAGAGTTTCTAGCGTCTTGGGTCCAAAATTCAGCGAAATTTTGAGCCGCTTGACTTTTCACCAGCCCTGCCAAGGCTTGGCCATTGGCTATCGCAGCCGATTCACGTTCATTCCACTCATCCATTTCATAAGGGGTCAGGGTGCCATGACGGATCACCGAATGTTTGAGGGGAAAGTCTCCCGTAAATCTCCCCTCGTGAATACTCATATTAGGCAGACCGGGAATCCCTCGAAGGGTTGCAGGAATCGATGGCAGTGTTTCATCTCCCGCATGGGCGATCAAATACTCTTGGACCACGCGATTTTGTTTTTGATACCACTGGGGCGCCTTCGCCTGAGTGAGTGCTTGCAGGGCCTTATTTTTATCGCGGATCAGTTGAAGCTGACTCATGATGCGCGAAAAATAGCCATTAGCACTGCAGCCGCATTTTTCCAGGGCCCAGCCAACCGCAGCAATCGCTTTTAAAAAAGTTTTTTCGGGTCGGCTCATGTGCTGATAAGTTTCCAGGGCCTGGCTGGTTTTCACGTTAAAATCGTTGTTTTGACTCAGCGGGATGATAAATTCGTATTGTTTGAGAATGGCTGGGTGATTGAGCTGAGAACCCTGGGGGTATTCCGTGATGTGGGCCGTCTTCGATTGGCTTTCTAGTTTTGTAACGCGCTTGCGCTCCAGGTTGGCAATCATTTCTCCCGATCGAATATTCTCTGCCGTGATTCCGTAAGGTTTGAGCAGAAGACTTAATTGTTTTAAAAAGTTTTTAATCTTTTTATAAGTCAGATCAGGCTCTGTCTCAAAATCATTGTAGAGATCGATCACGCTCTTCAGCGGGGCTTTGGCTTGTTCAAAATCGAGGGTATAACGAATCGCAAGCAGGGCGCCGTGAGTGTAGCTGAGGGCGCGTTTTTTGTAGTTGAGTTGAACGCTTTCTGTAAGGGAGTGGTTATTGCCAATCGGTTTGATGATTCTTGTGCTGCGATCGCCCTCGGCGCGGGGGGTGTCGACCCTATCTAAGCGGGCGTAATTTCGATTGAGCTCGGCTTTTAGGCTGGGTTCACCTGTGATGTGATCAAAGCGTAAAGACATAGTACGGGACCCCCATAAAAAAACCGTCAATAGTTTGACAATGTACCACAGGTTAGCTGATTTAATACAGCATTTGCGTTCATGGCAGAATTCAGCTGGGCGTCTATACTCTAAAAGTTAACACTTTTTTATTGAGGAGCGCTTACTATGTTTATGGCTATGTATATGTTTCATATCGCTTTTGCACTCGGCTTGATCGCTTTGGTGATGGGCTTGTCTATGATGAAATGTTGCTGCAAAGCTGCTTGCGATGCAAACGGCGGCAAATGCTGCAAATGCGGCAAATGGATGGGCATCATTATTACTCTCTTGGCCCTTGTTTCATTGGCTTGCACCATGAACACCGGTTACAAACAAATGCAAATGAAAGATGGCATGATGGGCATGATGCTCCACATGGACATGGAAAAGATGAAAGACATGAAAGATGATATGAAAAAAGACATGGACAAATCTAAAGAATAATCATCGTGGGGGCGAATGATCGCATTTGCCCCTTTCTCACGCTTATCCCTTCTGTTCATTCCTTCGATACACTGTCACCGTATGCCCCACACGTTGAATCACAAGTGCCTGATGTTTCGCGGCAATTTCATCAATCATGGCGTCGCGATCGTCGCGTTCTGCCGCACTGACCTTGATTTTGATCAGTTCATGGTCGAAGAGGGCCCGTTCAATTTCTTTGTGGACAGCCTCGGAGAGACCTTTACTGCCAATCAGGATGATGGGCTTTAAATGGTGGGCTGCTTGTTTGAGCATTTTGAGGTCGGTTTGTGGTAAAGTAGACATATTTCAAACTTCCGGGTAAATCGATGCGCATTGTACCACAGCAGACCCCAGTCTTTAAGGGGATCCGCTTCGAATTGGGCGGTTTTATCGTCTTGGGCCTACTCCTCGTATTGGGCTTGCATCTGAGCTCGCTAACTCAAGATTTACAGCTGATCCTCCTACTGACTTACGGTATCACGGCCAGCCTCTGGCTGATCGGCCGGGTTCAGTATTTCCTCAAAAAAAAGGTTGAAGAATATGGCCAATCGCTCCAAAAGTAGCCGTCGTTGGCTCGATGAGCATGTGAATGATCCTTATGTGAAACAGGCTAAAAAAGAAGGCCTCCGTTCACGTGCCGCCTATAAATTAAAAGAAATTCAGGAAAAACATCAGCTTATAAAAGCTGGGATGTGGGTGCTCGAGTTGGGTGCCGCTCCGGGAGGTTGGACTGAAGAAGTGGCTCGCTGGGTCGGTGAAAAAGGCCACGTATTTGCCATTGATTTATTGCCCATGGACCCCATCTACAACGTGACGATTGCCCAAGGTGATATTCAAGATCAAGACACTTTTGCCGATTTAAAGAAACGTATCGGTGAACAAGGGGTTGATCTGGTCCTTTCTGACATGGCGCCCAACATGTCCGGCCTGCCCACAGTGGATGCCGCCAAATCGGCCGGTCTGCTTCAAATAGCAGAAGACACCGCGGCACATTTGTTAAAAACGGGTGGGACCTTTTGCACGAAAGCATTCCATGGGGAAGGTTTTGATGCAATGGTCAAGACGCTGAGAACGAAATATGCTAAAGTTTCGGTTTATAAGCCAAAAGCCTCGCGAGCACGTTCGAAAGAAGTGTATATAATCGCGAAAGACAAACGAGGATAATATTTTGAACGACATCGTAAAAAACATCTTCTTATGGCTTATCATTGCCGCCGTTCTCATGACGGTATTCAGTAATTTTGGTGAACGCGCCGGCGCTCAAAATAAATACAGCTATTCTCAATTCCTTGAGTTGGTCGACAACGGCAACATCAAAGAAGTGGTCGTCGATGGTCAAAACATCAACGGCGTGACGCGCAGCGACGAAAAATTCAGCACCTACATGCCCATGCAAGACACGGGCCTGATCAACGATCTTCTGAAAAATAAAGTCAGCATTACCGGTAAACCTCCGGAACAAGCCAGCTTTTTGATGCAAATCTTCATTAATTGGTTCCCTATTTTGTTATTCATTGGTGTATGGATTTTCTTCATGCGTCAAATGCAGGGGGGCGGCAAGGGCGGTGCAATGTCCTTCGGAAAAAGCCGTGCAAGATTATTAGGTGAAAACGAAGTAAAAGTGACCTTCAAAGATGTTGCCGGTGCAGAAGAGGCCAAAGAAGAAGTCGTCGAGCTTGTCGAGTTTTTACGCGATCCCTCCAAATTCCAAAAATTGGGCGGAAAAATTCCTCGCGGTGTCTTGATGATTGGGCCTCCTGGAACGGGTAAAACCTTATTGGCACGTGCGATTGCCGGTGAAGCGAAGGTTCCCTTCTTCACGATTTCGGGTTCTGATTTCGTTGAAATGTTTGTGGGCGTCGGGGCTTCCCGCGTGCGCGACATGTTTGATCAAGCTAAAAAACAAGCCCCCTGCATTATTTTCATCGATGAAATTGATGCCGTGGGTCGTCATCGTGGCGCAGGCTTAGGCGGCGGTCATGACGAACGCGAACAAACCTTGAACCAATTGCTGGTTGAAATGGATGGTTTCCAAGAAGGGGAAGGGGTGATCGTGATTGCCGCAACCAACCGTCCTGACGTCTTGGATCCCGCTTTATTGCGCCCAGGCCGTTTTGATCGTCAAGTCGTTGTGCCTTTGCCAGATATCCAAGGTCGTGAAGCGATTTTAAGAGTTCACATGAAAAACACGAACTGCGATCCTTCCATCGATCCAACACCGATCGCGCGTGGGACTCCCGGGTTTTCAGGGGCTGATCTGGCTAATTTGGTCAACGAAGCGGCCTTGCTCGCGGCTCGAGCCAATAAAAAAGTCATCACCATGCGTGAAATGGATTTGGCCAAAGACAAGATCATGATGGGGGCAGAACGCCGCTCCATGGTCATGACCGAGGCTGAGAAAAAATTAACGGCTTACCACGAAGCCGGTCATACCATTGTGGGCCGTCTGGTTCCCGAACATGATCCTGTCTATAAAGTCACGATCATTCCTCGCGGCCGTGCCCTGGGCGTCACCATGCATTTGCCTGAGCAAGATCGCTACAGCTACAGCAAGCAACGTCTTGAAAGCATGATTGCTTCTTTATTCGGTGGCCGAATCGCTGAAGAGTTGATTTTCGGTAAAATGGCGATCACCACCGGCGCTTCCAACGACATTGAAAAAGCCACCGATCTGGCCCGCAACATGGTCACGAAGTGGGGGCTGTCTGAGCGTTTAGGCCCCTTGTCCTACGGAGAAGACGAAGGCGAGGTCTTTTTGGGCCATTCCGTGACGAAGCATAAGCAATTTTCCGATGAAACTGCCGAGGCGATTGACCAAGAAGTGCGCGCAGTCATTGACAACAATTATAAAATTGCTGAAAAAGTGCTTAAGGACAATATCGATATTTTGCATGCAATGGCCGAGGCGCTCATTAAATACGAAACCCTGGATGCACACCAAATTCAGGATCTCATGGAGCGTCGCGAACCTCGTCCTCCCGTACATCCAGAGGATGATCGCAGCATGAAAACCGAACCCAAGCGCAATGACAACGGTCCTGCGACGATAGGGGAAGAATCAGAATCGTTTTAAGTACTATCACCCAGGATCCCCAAGTCATGGGGATCCTCAACATCACCCCAGATTCATTTTCAGACGGTGGCGATTTTTTAAGCCCACAGTCTGCATATGATCGCGCAGCCCTCATGGTGGAAGAGGGGGTGGACCTCATTGATTTAGGCGGTGAATCCACGCGTCCCCAGGCCGCTCCTGTTTCCATTCAAGAAGAGCTTGATCGAATCCTTCCGGTGATTGAGGCCATTCGCCCTCTGGGTAAACCTATTTCGATTGACACCCGTAAGACCGCCGTGATGCGAGAAGTCTTGCGGTTGGGCGTGGACATGATCAACGATGTATCCGCCTTACAGGATGAAGGGGCCCTCGCGCTGCTTGGACAGTCTCAGGCTCAAATTTGCCTCATGCACATGCAAGGCCAGCCTCAAGACATGCAAGAGGCACCGGCTTATGCCGAGGTCGTCGGTGAAGTTTATGGCTTTTTGAAGGGGCGAATCGAGGCTTGTGAGGCCGCAGGAATCGATCGCTCTCGGATCGTGATTGATCCAGGTTTTGGTTTTGGTAAAACCTTATCGCATAATCTTCAATTATTGGGTTCACTTTCACGCTTCCAGGATCTGGGTTGCCCCCTCTTGGTCGGTTTGTCACGCAAGTCCATGTTTGGCCTGATCACAGGGAAACCTGTCGATCAACGGATGCCCAGCAGTTTGGCTGCAGCCGTGGTAAGCTTGCTCCAGGGCGCAGCCATCATCCGTACACACGATGTGGGCCCCACGCGGGATGCGATCTCCCTCTTAGTCGAATTGCAACAGGAGCTTTTATGAAAGTCCATTTTGGTACAGACGGAATACGTGGCACAGTGGGCGAGAGCCCCATTACCGTTGATTTTGTCTTGAAGCTCGGCTGGGCCGCAGGCCGTGTTTTGGGCCAGCAGGGCCATTCAAAGGTGTTGATTGGCAAAGACACTCGCATTTCCGGTTATATGCTTGAAGGCTCGCTCGAGTCCGGAATAACCTCAATGGGC
>CAYMDW010000015.1:10793-22749 GCA_964389615.1 uncultured Gammaproteobacteria bacterium
GCTTGAATCTGCCCTTGAAGCGGGTTTAGTCGCCGCCGGGATTGATGTCTGCTTGCTGGGACCCATGCCGACTCCTGCGATTGCTTATTTGACACAAAAATTGGGAGCCACGGCCGGTATCGTGATCAGCGCTTCTCATAACCCCTATCCTGATAATGGAATTAAGTTTTTTAATGAGGTGGGGCAAAAATTGCCCGAGGCGCTTGAAAAAGACATCGAGCGTTTAATGTCTCTCCCCATGTTGACAGCGCATTCTGACATGTTAGGCAAGGCCACGCGCATCACTGATGCTGCAGAACAATACACCGATTTTTGCAAAGCGCAATTTCCCTCTTTGCGTTTGGATGGGTTTAAAATCGTCATCGATTGTGCTCATGGAGCGACCTACCATATTGCGCCCGATTTATTTGAATCGCTCGGCGCCCAAGTCATCGCCCTGGGCAATCATCCCGATGGTCGCAACATCAATGCAGACTGTGGTTCAACCCATCCCAAGGCTTTGTCTGAAAGAGTCAAGGCTGAAAAAGCGGATCTGGGGATTGCCTTCGATGGCGACGGCGATCGTTTGATCATGGTAGATGCTTCAGGCGAGGTCGTAGACGGCGATGAATTGCTCTACATCATGGCGAAGTTCATGCATCATCAAAACGCCTTAACCGGTGGAATCGTCGGTACCTTGATGAGCAATCTCGGGCTTGAACTCGCGATTCGCGCCATGGGTCTGGATTTTGTGCGCACACAGGTCGGCGATAAACACGTGCTCGCGGCTTTGCAAGAAAAAAATTGGGTCTTGGGGGGCGAATCCTCCGGGCATTTAATTCAAATGCGACGACAACCGACAGGCGATGGGATCATGTCCGCTCTCCAGGTGCTCGAGGTCCTGCAAAGCTCTGGGCTGACCCTGCGCGAAGCCCTTACCGGTTTACAAAAATACCCTCAAGTCATGATCAACGTTCCCGTCAAATGCCAACAAGATCCGATGCTCCAACCTGAAATTGCCCAAGCCGTCGCACAAATCGAAGCCGATTTTAAAGGCGAGGGCAGGGTGCTCTTGCGTCGTTCCGGCACCGAACCACTCGTGCGTGTCATGGTGGAAGGCAAAGATCCCGTTCGCGTACAAGCTGCTTGCGAAGCTTTGGTAGGTGTTGTAAAAAAGTGCCTAGTCTGTGAGATGCAGCATGCCCTTATATGATGATCACTCCAACGAAGGCACCCCTCCCCCCTTTCCTAAAGGGGGGCTGGGGGGGGATTCCTCCAACACACGGGTGATATCTTTAGTACTCGCAGGCAACCTCCTCGACTACTACGATTTCATGCTATTCGCACACATCGGCGCGGTCCTCACCGGCGTCTTTATGCCCACACTCGATCCCAAACAAACGCATTTGCTCAGTTTATTGATTTTTTCCATCCCCTTCGTCGTTCGACCTTTCGGAGGGTATTTCTTTGGAATGATTTCCGATAAATTCGGCCGCGGCGTCGCCCTGGGGCAAACCTTAAAATTTGCAAGCCTTGCAAGTTTTGGTATCGCATTTTTACCTGGCTATGAAATCGGTGGAGGGATCTCCCTGGTTTTATTTATTCTCTTGCGTGGCCTGCAAGGCTTATCCCTCGGGGGAGAGTACACGACCGCCGGAACTGTTTTAATGGAGAAGTACAGTACACGGCGCTCCTTTTTGAGTGCCTTGGTCGGGTCTTCAGGCACGGTCGGCAGTTTAATTGCCTTCGGATTCTCGTGGTTTTATCTCAACGATTATTTCCCTGAAGAAGCCTGGCGTTATGCCTTTGGTGTGGGTGCGCTCGTGACTTATATAAGCTTTTTACTTCGCAAACAACTCAAAAAAGACATGGAAGCCGTGCCGGCGATTCAGGTGATTCATTACCCGATTGCTCCTCAAAAAGCCATCGCCGTCTCCTTGAGTGTGGGTTTATTGGTTGGGGTGATGTTTTACTTCCCAATGGTCTATTCAAATTTTTATTTGACTAAAATTTTAGGCTATCCCGCATCCACCGGATTATTTGCGACCTTGACCGCGTTGGTGGGATCGATTGTCATGACGCCCTTTTTTGGTCTCCTGGCCGATCGCTACAGCCCCGAACGCATCATGACACTCGCCGCATTCCTCAGTATTCCGGCCGCCATTTTAGGCTTTACCTTGATTGAAAACGGGAATTTATGGGGGCAGGTGATTTTAATTGGCACCATCGCGATGTTCGGCGCGCCGACCCACGCCTTGCTGAACCCATTGTTTGCTGCGCAATCCAGAAGCAGATACGTGAACACCTGCTTCATGCTCGGGACCTCCCTGGGAAGCCTGGCGCCTTTTGTCTCGGGTTATATTGCCAGTGAATTTGCCTTCCATCATGCCCCGATGTTGCTGGTGATCCTGACCGGCCTGTTGACCTTTATCGTGTTTTATCGAGCCTTTCAGGGCGGTCTCCCAAAATAAGTTTTTTAGCTGATTTTTGGGCTCCTTTCCTTGAAATCACTCCATTAACCTGTATAATTGAAAGGCATCCTTTGAAATATACAGGTTAACTCATGCCAAACGCATATAAACGCAATATGGCTCCTCGCCTTAAAGCCCTTTTACAGCATTTTCCTGTGGTGGCCATTATAGGCGCACGTCAGGTTGGTAAAACCACCTTGGCGAAAGAGGTCGCCCCAGATTTCATGTATATCGATATGGAAAAGATCAGTGATTATGACCGAGTCACCCGGGATCCTGAGTTTTTCTTTCAACAACATCCCTCCGGTGTGATTTTTGATGAAGCCCAGCTTTCACCTGAGCTTTTTGCCACCCTTCGTGGAGTGATCGATGAAAGAAGGGAAGAAAAGGGGCGATTTATTTTGACGGGCTCAAGCAGTGCGGAGCTTCTGGATCATATTTCAGAAAGTCTGGCTGGCCGGATCGCTATCGTTGAACTGGGTACGCTCAAAGCAAATGAGTTTTATGGAGAGCCACTGAGTGATTTTTATGAGATCTTGAAACAGCCCTTAATAAAAGACTCGATGATGATTGAGGCCTCCCCACGTAGTTTTGATCAAACACAAGCATTTTGGTTTAAAGGAGGTTATCCAGAACCTTGTCGCATGAGTGATGATTTAATTTATCAAGAATGGATGCATCAATACGAAACTACTTATGTGAACCGTGATATCGCTAGGCTTTTTCCTAAGCTCGATAAAATTGCTTATCGTAAATTTATTACCATGCTCGGAGAGCTTTCAAGCAAAGTGTTGAATAAAAGTGACATTGCTCGCTCTATTGGCGTGACTGAACCGACAGTCAGTGATTATATTCATATTGCTTCTGGCACTTTTCTTTGGCGCGCTCTGCCCAGTTTCGAGCACAATGTGACCAAACGTATTGTGAAAATGCCACGAGGCCATATTCGTGATTCAGGTTTATTGCATCATCTCTTGCATCTGGGTAGCCTAAAACAATTGCAAGCAAGCGTGATAGCAGGCTTGTCGTTTGAAGGTTATGTGATTGAGGAAATTCTGAAAGGCTTGCAGGATGCGGGTGTTCAGGCGGATGCCTATTATTACCGCACACACGGCGGGGCTGAAATTGATCTGATTCTTGAGGGCAACTTTGGGTTATTGCCCATTGAAATTAAATACGGATCAACTATTCTGGGAAGGCAGCTGCGCTCCATGACCGAATTCATACAGGATCATCAGCTGCCTTTGGGTATCGTCATTAATCAAGCCGAAAAAATAGAGTGGCTGACTAAAGATATTATTCAAATTCCGGTGGGGTATCTTTAATAGTAATGGATTAATCATGTTCAAACTCTCCCCCGTTCGCTTGATTTTAGCGATCGTCCTGCTGGAAGGCTTTGTGACGATTTCTGCAGAAATATTAACGATTCGTCAGTTAATCCCTTTTGTGGGCAGTTCTGTCGTAGTCACCAGTGTGATCATTGGGGTGTTTTTATTATTTTTGGCCTATGGTTATCGCACTGGGGGGAGGGTGCAGGCTAATCACGCAGGCATTTTGATGCGTAATTTCATTGTGGCGGCATTTTTCCTCGGAATCGGCTTGTCTTATATTTTTGTTTATTTTTGGTTTGCACTCTGGAAATCATGGTTCACTGGCAATGTATTGTTTCCCCTCCTCAGTTATCTTTTGATCATTACTGCACCCTTGGTGTATTTATTGGGTCAAACGGTGCCTTTGACCTTGCATTTATTTCCTGAGGCTCAGGCGATCAAAACAGGCCTATTGGGCGGGCGCATTTTGCATGTCAATACGCTCGGGTCTTTTCTCGGGGCGGTCTTAACGAGTGTGGTCTTATTCAGTTTTTTGGGGGTGGCGTGGACCATTGCGATTAATACAGCGGTCTTGTTATTACTTGCTTTTTTCTTGTTCAAAAATCCGCAGCAGTGGCTGACCGGTTTAGCCGCGAGTCTGCTCGCGATGCCTTTTGTGTTTGTCTTGAATATTTTGGTTGAGCAAGAGTATTTTCTGAAAACGAATCATTATGCGAACTATCGAGTGGCCACTTATGATTCGGCAAAACAATTTGAAATCAATAACACTGCTGCCTCTTTGCTGGATAGCCAGGGGAAGAGTTTTCAATACATTGAATCGATAAAAAAAATTCTCTTCGAGGATCTCGCCTTCAAGGATAAAGATATTTTGATTTTAGGCGCGGGCGGTTTTACCATTTCTCAGGGTCAGTCAGATGATAATCATTTTGTTTACATCGATATCGACTCGGATATTCAGTCCATATCGGAGCAACATTTCTCTGGGCCGGTCGTGGGTGAGTTCATCGCTCAAGATGCGCGTTCCTTTTTGCAGACGACGAATCGTCGCTTTGATGCGGTGGTGGTGGATGCTTACAACAGCCCCCTTGCGATTCCCCAGCATTTACTCACTCAGGAGTATTTTGAAGCCTTGGTGAAGGTATTGAAGCCGGAGGGGGTGGTCTTGCTCAATTTTATTGCCAACCCCCATTTCTCGGATACTTATGCGCGTCGCGTGGATAATACCCTGCGTTTGGCTCTGGGTTTTTGCACGAATCAGCCGGATGATCACCGTAATAAGCTGACAAATCTTATTTATGTTTGCTATCCTGAACATCGTGACGACAGGGGTATTTATTCGGATAACTTGAACCAAGCCACCCTCGATGCTTTTTTGATGAGATAAGACATGCGCAAACCACTGATCCTCGGCAATTGGAAAATGAATGGCAATGAAGCCCTGCTCGAAAGCATTCGCGAGGCTTTAATCCCTCTCGCCTCAATGAAAACAGAGGTCGCAGTCTGTCCTCCTTTCGTTTTTTTGCCTGCGGCAAAAGCCCAGGGGTTGGTTTTGGGGGCGCAAGATCTCAGTGAATATGCAGAAGGGGCCTATACAGGTCAAATTTCTGCACAAATGTTGCGTGCAATAGGCTGTAAATATGTTATTATTGGCCACTCGGAACGCAGAGCGCTTTGCGGTGAAACAAACGGCGTTGTTGCTGAAAAATTTGCCCGAGCCCAAAGTGTAGGTTTAATCCCTGTCCTTTGTGTTGGGGAGACCCTCGAGCAGTATGAAAATGGCCAAACCCAGGCGGTGGTCATGAGTCAGCTGAAAGCCGTTCTCGAGAGGGTAGGTCACGAAGCCTTCGAGCACGCCGTGATTGCTTATGAGCCCGTGTGGGCCATTGGCACAGGCAAGGCTGCGACGGCCGCACAGGCGCAAGCCGTGCATCTCAGTATTCGGGTTTGGCTGGCTAATCTCAGCGAATCCCTCGCTGCCAAGGTACCGATTTTGTACGGGGGCAGCGTAAACGAAAGTAATGCGCGCGAGCTATTCGAGCAGCCCGACATTGACGGGGGTTTAATTGGCGGAGCGTCGCTTAAGCCCAATGCATTTGCAGCGATTGTGCAAGCAACAGGTTGAACTATGTACGAAACGATTTTAATTATACATGTCGTGATTTCTGCCGCGCTGATAGCCATGGTACTATTGCAGCAAGGCAAAGGCGCGGGCATGGGCGCCCTTGGGGGCGGTGGCTCCAATACATTGTTTGGTAGCCAAGGTTCGGCTAATTTCATGAGCCGTACCACGGCCCTATTGGCCACAGGTTTTTTTATTACTAGTTTAACTCTGAGTTACATGGCGATTCGACAGGTCAAAGCTGCCAAGCAAGACAGCATTCCGGTCGCTCCTGTGGTGAAACAAGTGGAAACAGATGTACCGGTGGAAATTGCTCCTGCAGCGCAGGAAGAAGTTCCCACTGAGGGGCAGGATATTCCAAAATAGGACTGTCCCTATAATCGTGCGAAAAAATTATCGACAATCTCGAATTACGGAGGACGGTTATATTTGCGGTAGAACCGTCCCTATAACCGAGAACAGATCTTAGCCGAAGTGGTGGAATTGGTAGACACGCCATCTTGAGGGGGTGGTGGGCATTGCCTGTGCGGGTTCGAGTCCCGCCTTCGGCACCATATTAAATCTGGAATAATCAATGTTACAAACATATTTCCCAGTTCTCGTCTTTATCGTGGCCGGCATCGTGCTCGGTGTTGCGCCCATCCTCCTAGGCTGGCTGATTGCCCCCAATCGTCCCGATAGCCAAAAACTTTCTCCTTACGAATGTGGCTTTGAAGCCTTCGAAGATGCGCGCATGCAATTCGATGTCAGATACTATCTTGTCGCGATTTTATTCATTATTTTCGACCTCGAAATTGCATTCTTATTTCCTTGGGCCGTGGTTTTCCACGCCTTGGGCTGGCCCGCCATTGCGGCCATGGGGCTATTTTTAGGTCTGCTGACCGTCGGCTTTATTTATGAGTGGAAGAAGGGGGCCCTGGAATGGGAATAGAAGGCATACTTGAAAAAGGTTTTATTACCACTTCTTCTGATGCATTGATCAATTGGGCGCGCACCGGTTCCCTTTGGCCCATGACCTTCGGCTTGGCCTGCTGCGCCGTTGAAATGATGCATGCAGGGGCCGCTCGGTACGACCTGGATCGTTTCGGTGTGGTCTTTCGTGCCAGCCCTCGTCAATCCGACGTGATGATTGTCGCCGGGACGCTCTGCAATAAAATGGCTCCCGCCCTGCGCAAGGTTTACGACCAAATGGCCGAACCTCGCTGGGTGATCTCCATGGGTTCTTGTGCCAATGGGGGCGGTTATTACCACTATTCTTATTCAGTCACCCGTGGCTGTGATCGTATTGTGCCTGTCGATATTTATGTTCCAGGCTGCCCTCCCACCGCTGAAGCGTTGATTTGGGGCATTCTCCAATTACAAAATAAAATCAAACGCACTGAAACCATCGCACGTTAGGATCGCCTCATGACACAGGTAACAACACTTGCGCAACAAGTGCAAGAGACATTCGCCGGCAAGCTGATCCGGCATGAAGTAAAGCAGGGTGAGCTGACCATCGAAGTCACTCCCGCAGATGCCCATGCGATATTGCAGCAATTGCGTGATTTGCCTGATTTTGATTTTGCCCAGCTGATCGATGTCTGCGGCGTCGATTACATGGCCTATGGTAAAACCGAATGGAAAACGGACGAGGCCACAGGCAACGGTTTCAGTCGTGCGGTCATGAAGCAAGCGGATGCCCCTGAGTCCCATCGTCGTTTTGCTGTCGTATACCATTTGCTCTCGCTCAATCTGAATCACCGGATCCGCGTGAAAACCTATCTCTCTGATGAACCTCCGATGATAGATTCCGTCGTCGATATTTGGCCGGCTGCGAATTGGTTTGAGCGTGAGGCCTTCGATTTATTCGGTATTTTATTTCACAATCATCCAGACCTACGCCGTTTGCTCACCGACTATGGTTTCATCGGTCATCCTTTCCGCAAAGATTTTCCGATCTCAGGGTATGTGGAAGTGCGCTACGATCCCGAACAAAAACGTGTGATTTACCAGCCTGTCACCATTGAGCCACGTGTCTTAGTGCCCAAAGTGATTCGTGATGATCATCGCTATTTTATTGAGCAACAAGAAAAAGGTGGCATGTAATGGCTGAAATTAAAAATTACACCTTAAACTTCGGTCCACAGCATCCTGCGGCTCACGGTGTTTTGCGTCTCATTCTCGAGTTAGACGGTGAAACGGTCATGCGCGCCGATCCTCATGTCGGTCTGCTTCATCGTGCTACTGAAAAATTAGCCGAAACCAAGCCTTACAACCAAAGCATTGGTTACATGGACCGTCTCGACTATGTCTCGATGATGTGCAATGAGCACGCCTACGTGCTTGCCATTGAAAAATTATTAGGCATCGAGGTGCCGATTCGTGCTCAATACATTCGCGTCATGTTCGACGAAATTACCCGTATCTTAAATCACCTCTTGTGGGTGGGGGCGCACGGCCTTGACGTGGGCGCGATGACCGTTTTCTTGTATGCCTTCCGTGAACGCGAAGATCTCATGGACGTCTACGAGGCTGTTTCCGGCGCACGCATGCACGCGACTTATTACCGTCCAGGCGGTGTCTACCGTGATCTGCCTGATCGGATGCCCCAGTATTCGAAAGAGCAATTCAAACCAAAAGATTTAGCAGAACGAAACAAAAACCGCCAAGGGTCCGTCCTCGATTTCATTTGGGACTTCACCGAACGCTTCCCTCAATGCGTCGACGAATACGAAACCTTGCTCACAGAAAACCGTATTTGGAAACAGCGTTTGGTGGATATTGGTGTCGTGGCCCCAGAACGCGCCATCGCCCTCGGGTTCACCGGCCCCATGTTGCGTGGTTCAGGCGTTGCCTGGGATCTGCGCAAAAAACAACCTTACGAAGTCTACGATAAACTCGATTTTGATGTGCCCGTCGGCACTCAAGGTGACAGTTACGATCGTTATTTAGTCCGCATCGAAGAAATGCGTCAATCCAATCGAATCATTCGTCAATGCGTCGAATGGTTGCGTGCGAATCCGGGGCCTGTAATGTCAGATGATCACAAGGTCACCCCGCCGAGTCGTGTGGACATGAAAGAAAGCATGGAATCTTTGATTCATCATTTCAAATTATTCACCGAAGGGTATTGCGTTCCTGCCGGGGAAGTCTACAGTGCGATTGAACATCCCAAGGGCGAATTCGGTATTTATTTGATATCCGATGGCGCAAACAAGCCTTATCGCCTTAAAATTCGCGCAGCAGGGTTTGCGCATATTTCTGCCATGGATGAAATGACCCGCGGCCACATGATTTCAGACGTGGTCACGATTATTGGCACGCAAGACATCGTCTTCGGGGAGATTGACCGCTAATGACTGAATTTTACGAATTAAGCAAAAGCCTCAAGCAAGAAATCGACCATTGGGTCAGTAAATTTCCTGAGGGGCGTCAAGCTTCTGCGGTGATTCCCGCGCTGACACTGGTCCAAGATCAAGAAGGCTATCTTTCTGTGGCGGCGATGAACGCGGTCGCGGATCATTTGCGCATGCCCTATATTGCTGTCTATGAAGTGGCCACCTTTTACTCTATGTTTCGTTTAGAGCCTTCAGGCAAATATCAGCTCGAAGTCTGTACGAACGTTTCTTGCATGCTCTCTGGCTGTAAAAAAATCGTGAACCATCTTAAAGACAAATTGCATATCGACCTCAATGAAACTTCCAGCAATGGTTTATTTACACTTCGCTCTGTCGAGTGCCTGGGTTCTTGTGGCACAGCTCCGGTCATGAAGCTCGGTAAAGATTACATTGAAAATCTGACGGTTGAAAAAATCGATGCACTGTTGGCTCAGCTGGAGGCAAAAGCATGAAGATCAATCAAGTATGTTTCCGCACCCTCGGTGAATCCGATCCAGCCTCTTTGGCCACCTATGAAAAATTGGGCGGCTATACAGTCTTACGTCAAATACTTCAGGATAAAACACCGCCTGAACAACTCATCGAAACCCTGAAAGCCTCCAATTTAAGAGGCCGTGGCGGTGCGGGTTTCCCGACCGGCTTGAAGTGGAGCTTTTTACCTCGCAATGTCGATGGGCAAAAATACCTGGTCTGTAACTCAGACGAAGGGGAGCCAGGCACCTTCAAAGATCGCGATATTTTGCGCTACAACCCACACCAACTGATCGAAGGCATGGCCATTGCCAGTTATATTCTCGGCGCGACGGTGGGGTATAACTACATTCGTGGCGAATACTGGGAGCCGTTTTTAGCCTGTGAAAAGGCCTTGAAGGAAGCGCACGAGGCGGGTTATTTAGGTAAAAACATTCTGGGTTCTGGCCATCATTTTGAACTTCACAACATGATCGGCGCGGGCGCTTATATTTGCGGGGAAGAAACAGCCCTGCTGGAATCCCTCGAAGGCAAAAAGGGCATGCCACGTTTCAAACCGCCTTTTCCTGCAAATTTTGGTTTGTACGGCCGCCCCACGATCATCAATAACACCGAAAGTTATGCTTCCGTGCCCGTCATTCTCGAGAAGGGGGCCGAATGGTTTGCGAATCTGGGCGTCCCAGGTTCCGGGGGAACCAAAATATTTTCCGTTTCCGGTCATGTCAATAAACCGGGGAACTACGAAGTGCCCATGGGGATTGCTTTTAAAGATTTGCTGGAACTGGCAGGCGGCATGAAAGACGGGAAACAGCTCAAAGCAGTGATTCCCGGGGGATCCTCTGTCCCAGTATTGCCTGGCGAGATCATGATGACCTTGAACATGGATTACGATTCGCTGTCCAAAGCGGGCAGCATGTTGGGTGCGGGTTCTGTCATTGTGATGGACGAATCCACGGACATGGTTGAAATGCTGGCGCGTATTTCTGAATTTTATTTTGAAGAATCCTGTGGTCAGTGCACCCCTTGCCGCGAAGGCACGGGTTGGTTAGCACGCATGTTGCACCGCTTGCTCCATGGCCAAGCTTCTCAGGAAGACCTCGACAATCTTTCCGAAGTGGCCAATAAAATGTCCGGGCGTACCATTTGTGCCCTGGCCGATGCAGCAGCCATGCCGGTCTTGAGTTTTATCAAACATTTCAAACCTGATTTTGAAGCCCTAGTTGTTCCTAAGCGAGGCCTACAGTGAGTAAAGTCAACGTAGAAATTAATGGAAAAATCATCGAGGCCGAACAAGGCCAGATGATCATCGAAGTGGCTGATGCGAATAATATTCGGATTCCTCGCTTTTGCTACCACAAACATTTATCAGTGGCTGCCAACTGCCGTATGTGCCTGGTCGAGGTTGAAAAACTTCGCAAACCCGTGCCTGCCTGCGCCACTCCGATCACCGATGGCATGAAAATCATGACCCGCTCTCCTGAAGCATTAAAAGCTCAGAAAGCCGTCATGGAATTTTTGTTGATCAACCATCCCCTCGATTGTCCTGTCTGTGATCAGGGCGGTGAGTGCGAACTTCAAGACGTCTCCATGGGTTATGGCGATGATCTTTCTCGCTATAACGAAGGCAAGCGATCTGTCGCTGACTCGGATATCGGGCCCTTGGTCGAAACAGAAATGACGCGCTGCATTCAATGCACCCGCTGCGTGCGTTTCGGCACGGAAATTTCAGGCATGCGCGAATTGGGCGGATTGGGTCGTGGGGAATTCCTTGAAATCGGAACCTTCGTCAAAAAGCATGTGAATTCTGAATTATCTGGCAATATTATTGACTTATGCCCCGTCGGCGCCCTCACCAATAAACCCTCGCGTTTTAACGCCAGGGCTTGGGAACTTCGCCAACATGCCTCAGTCTCTCCGCATGATTGCGTCGGCTCTCATCTTTACGTTCACGAGCGCCGCCAAGAACGCAAACGCATTGTTTCTCGTGAATGTGCAGACATCAATGAAACCTGGATCTCCGATCGTGATCGCTTCAGCCTTTATGGACTCGACAGCGCTGATCGCGTGACTCAGCCCATGATCAAAGTCGATGGCCAATGGCAAAACACCGATTGGGCGACGGCGCTCGAACATGCGGTGGCGGGCCTGCAAAAAGTCATCCATAGCCAAGGGGAAGAGGCGATCGCAGGGCTCGCTTCACCGAGT
>CAYMDW010000016.1:0-20788 GCA_964389615.1 uncultured Gammaproteobacteria bacterium
GCCCCCTTTTAAGGGGGCAGAGCCGTACTCGGCGAGGGGGTTTTTCAAGAAGAGGTAAGCCCCAACGAAGGGTCATTGCGATCTCGAGGGCGGTTATATTTGAGCCGAGGTTGAACGAAAACGCTAGAAGGAAGCGGAACGTACACGCCAGTACGTGAGCATTCCGACGACGCGTTTTCGTTCAAGATCGGCCAAATAGAACCGTCTCACTTAGAGAAACAATTGCCCGAGTGTCGCCACCGCAATGATCAGGACCCAAACCAACAACGCCCGCTGAACCAAATGCATGGCCGCATCATTTTCAGCCTTCGTCGCCGTATTAGCCGGTGTAGCACTGATCCCTAAAGAAGCATCACCGCAAGCCACCAGAATTTCTTGGCTGATTTTAGGATTCACGGCCATTTTGAGCCAGGTATCAAAGCTTGCCATGAAATTACCCACCAAGGTGTAGGAGAGAGCAAGCAGACGTGCGGGGATCCAAGCGGCATATTGATGAACCAGGGTCATTTGCTCGAGCTGGCTCTCATACAGGGCCTCCCCATGCAGGGAATTATCGTGGAACCAGCTGATCAAACGGTAGGTAATCGCGCCAATCGGTCCCAAAATCAAGAACCAGAAAACGATGGCGAACAAACGTTCATGGGATTGTGACAAAATTAAGTCCGTGACCCCGCGATGAAAGCCGCCATGGGTTTTGACTCCTGCTTCTTTTAAATAGTGTTTAAGCTCGGCTTCATTCTCATCAGCCTTGCCTTCTTTAGGTTGAAGGTAGCCTTCGATTTTGTATTGCAAGGGGGAAGCACCCAAGCAAAACAAGAGCACACCGACTCCGAGAAGGAGATCAACCAAATCAGAACGGAACATGCCAATCAATTGCAAAATACCCACCAGCAAAATCACAGGGGCCGCAATGATCACCAGGCTCGTAGGTCCCTGAAAAATTTTGGAACTGCTGAACATTTTTTTAATGAAATTTTCGTAAACATTAAAATATTGTTGTTGACGGCCTCTTGAACCAACATGCATGTAGTGATCGAGCCACAAGCAAAGTAAGATGATAATAAGTTTCATATCTGTGTATCCATGGGTTGTGAGTTTAATAACGTAAAATAATGTTCCCAATCGAAGGCTGGCCCGGGATCCGTTTTGCGACCAGGAGCAATGTGCTCGTGACCGGTGATCCGATCGGGGGTGATCTTCGGATAAGCCGAGATCAGAGCATGCGTCAGCGCTGCCAGGCTAGCGTACTGTCGATCAGTATAAGGGCTGTTGTCCGTCCCTTCAAGCTCAATTCCGATCGAAAAATCATTGCATTCGCTTTCGCCCTTAAAAATCGAGCGCCCCGCGTGATAGGCTCGTTTGTGGAAGGGAACAAACTGATGCAGCTCCCCTTCCCGGGTGATAAACACATGAGCGGATAATTCAAGCCCACGCACACACTCAAAATCGGGATGAAGGCTGCAATCGAGTTCGTTCATGAATAATTGGCGGACATAATCGTTGCCGAATTCGCCGGCAGGCATACTGATATTATGAATGACCAGCAAACTGATTCGTTCAGGGTCGGGACGCGCGTTGCAGTTAGGCGAAGCATGAAATGTTGCTTCGTCAACTAAACCAGTATTAAGATTGATTTTCATGCGTGAAGTATAACCCGATCATCGCAGAAAAGCATTTTCGAAGGTCAGCATTTCATCTTCATCTGGCTTGACTTCTCCGCTACCGCCTTCACAGCGGCCTCCACAAACTCGTCGATTGCCGTCTTAAGCGTGTCATCCACCCTCATCACCTCGCGCGAAATGATCGCACGATTATAGGGGTTTTCAGCCGTGCGAGCGCCCGCGAAAAGACGTTTTAAGAAATCGAGCTCGATGTAATGTCCGCTGGGTAATTTCACCGGATTATCCATCACATTCATGGAGCAATGGCAGAGAAAATCTTGCGCCAAAGAATCCACATCAATCCCCGCGGCATCCAGCTTAGTTTGATTGTCGGATCGGTAGCTTGATGCAAATGGACTGAGCTCTTCGGGATCGATCCCCATAAATTTAGCCAGTCGCTCCAGTCGTCCTTTGAATACCGGACGAAAATCCATCAGTCCCGTTTGTTTGTGAAAATCTCGAAGGGTTTCAAATAAAATATGAGCCGATCGGATAATTAAGGCCTTCACGGTCAAAGCGATACGAATCTCTTGAGTCGCGTAACGCAAATCGATCAGCGACCGCTCTGTGGAGTTAAGGGATAAATTCAGCAATGCAGAAATTTTCAAGCAGCAGTCATTAATCGTCTGAGGCAAGGATTGTTTGGCCACTTCTTGAGCCAGGGCCTCTGTATTGATATTATGCCTGACTGACCATATCGGCACAATCACCCCCATCGACGTGGCGTATGAAGAGACATTGGACTCAATTGCGGTTAAAGTCTTATTGACGAGATGCATATCGGAACGCATGTTGGGAGGAAGAAGATTCACTCTAAACGAAGCAGCTTCTTGAGCACGCGCTTCTTGCAGATAATTCTTAAAGCGATTCCAGCGTTCGAACAAATCAGAGGTTGAGCTCTCATCATAGTGACTGATAATCATTCTAGAAACAACCCGTATCCTATCGCTTTCTAAAGGAATTAATTCAGGAAACTCAGCACGCAGATCACGAGCGAAGCTGGGACAACCCAAGTAGGTGGCCAAGGCAACCATGGCTTGAGCTTGGGTCACTGGGAGAAAAGGCACAGGAAGATGCAGAGGGTGTGTCTGGATATTCGAAAAGCTTTCGAAACGTGTCGGCTCTTGGTCTCGAATATAGCCTAAATATTCTCTTGATAAATCGCGCGTCTGGTTTTCATTCCGATCGTTGAACAACATCATTAGGGCATAATCGTATAATATTTCGGGTAAAGGCATGGTACAGTCTCCAGGCTGACAATCAATTCAGGTATAATACCAATATGTTAGAAAGATGTCTAGTAAAAAACGTGCAAACGGCCCTCAGCGAGGACATAGGCTCAGGCGATATCACCGCGGCCCTCTTGCCCAATACCCCCATCGTCGCGAGCATTCTTTGCCGAGAGGCGGCAGTGCTCTGTGGGCAAGCCTGGGTCAATGAAGTGTTTCACCAGCTGGATCCGAACATTCAAATAGAATGGCTCTTTCAAGAAGGCGATGATCTACCCCCGGGTGATTTCATTTGTCATATCCATGGCCTGGCTCGGCCGATAGTCACCGGCGAGAGAACAGCCCTGAATTTTCTTCAAACCTTAAGTGGCACGGCCACCACCACCCGACGTTGGGCCAAGCTCATTGCACACACAAATTGTCAGTTACTTGACACAAGAAAAACCCTCCCAGGATTACGTCTTGCCCAAAAATACGCCGTCCGGATCGGCGGAGGAAAAAACCACCGTTTGGGTCTCTATGACGCTTATTTAATCAAAGAGAATCACATCGCGGCTGCGGGTGGGATCAGCCCTGCCCTCACGCAGGCGCGTTTATTGCATCCTGAGGCCTTTTTAGAGGTCGAGGTCGAAACCCTGGACCAACTTCAAGAAGCCATCCAAGCTCGCCCCGATCGCATTATGTTAGACAATTTCACCCTCGAAAAAGTACGAGAAGCCCTTGCCCTGCCCCACGAAGGGATCGCCCTGGAAGTCTCAGGAGGGATTGATGAAAATACTCTCGTCACCCTCGCAGAAATGGGGATTGATTGCATCTCTGTGGGCGGACTGACGAAGCATCTGCAAGCCATTGATTTTTCATTAAGAATCTCCCAATAATCAGGTGGGCTTCAGCGCTTGCACCCTCATGATAATCTCTGGTAGGATGGTGACTGGTCAGCAGTGCACAAGAGGCGGTTTATTATGCTCGGTAACGATGAAACACAAAATCATTTAGAAGACAAAAATGATAAGGCCCCTCTCATCCCCCCTCCTTCCGCACCCACCCAAGCTGCAAAAAAAGAAAACGAAGAAATGCACGGAGCTGGGTATTGGATCGGCTATTATTTTGGTAAATTCTGTGCCCTAGGTTATGGAATTTTATGTGGACTGGGGACTGCCTCCGCCATCAACTCCCTTTTCGACAGCCCTGGCATGGGATTTGCGGGCAGCGAGTTCGTCGCCTACGCCTTCGGCAGCGTCACCTTTGTCGTGAATGTGGCCATCTTTTGGTTCGTCGTTCCCTCCATGCTCGTCAAGTTACTTTCTCCTAAGCACAGCATGTACGATGAAAGCTTTGAAGCCACGGTCAACGGTCAAAAGCGCTACATCAAAATCAAGAAAAAAAACGAGCGCAGTGTCACTGTCGAGCGCTATTCACTGCGTTGGTGGATGATCACCCTCTTTAGTTTCGCCTTTGCAGCTGCGGCTGCTCTCTCCTATACGGGTCTTCTGATGTCCAAATTAGCCGATACCACTGGCTGGATGGGCATTGGCGCAACAGGGTCTGGTTTCCTGGCCGTTGCCATTCCCTTCTTCATTATTTCCGTCATTTGTAACTGGGCCTTTAATAAATACGATGCCAGCGAACAAATTTCACGGCACGATTTCTTTTCAAAACTTTGGGATGGCATTCTCAAACTTCTCACCCTCCGTGTTGATCATGGACTCATGCTGGAGTCTGAAATCGGCACGCCGCCCTCCGACGCGACTTTGCGTGCACGTCAAGCCCTTCGTCTCGCGATTTTTTCAGGGATCGCCTATTTAGGGTTTTATGCGATCTACAGTGTGGCTCATATGGGCACCGCGGGTCTCTTTGGTTTCATGGGCTTGGCGATTGTCCCCGCAGCCAAATGGGCGATCGTTTCCCTGAGTATGGTGGCAGGTTCCTACTATTACACGAATGCGACGTTCAGATTCTCCAGTATTGCAGGGCAACGTCTCACCAAGCTCTTTTTAGCCTATCGCTCCATCGGCTCAGGAGAGAGAGGCCCTAAATTTCCAGCCCCATTTTATTGGGCGACTCAGCTCACCGTCGCTGTCCCTGTCCTCATTTTGCTGGGTGCAGCACTTTCGAAATTTCTCACGATTGAATGGAATCATTTAAAAAATGCTTATGCACGCAAAGATGAGCTCGAACCCGAAACCGCTCCATGGAGCGATCGCGCCTTTTACGACATGAAAAGCGCTTGGAGAGCCTGGACCTACGAAGTGCATAATGAGAGCATCGACACCGTATTTTGGAATTACCTCGTCCGTCCAACCGTGACTCTCTGCGTTGGCTTGGGTCAATTTATTAGCAGTAACCTCATCGCCACACGCGCTTGGTACATGCATGCCCTCGCCTTCACTAATGCCGCAGGGAATGGCGCCTTTTCCAATCCAGCACTTCAACTGGATGGCCCTCAAGAAAATCCCCTCTCCCCTGATGCGCTGAAAGCCACTGCTGGGGGCTTCCAAGGATCGATGCAGTGCTACGTCAACAGTGTGACCCAGGGATCTCAGCCCCCGGTCAATGGGTATGTGGTGAATCAATTACGCTTCACTGACACTCCGCCCACCCAAGAGGAGACCAAGGCAAGCCCCGACCTTCAACCTCTGGCTTTCCTTGATATGGACACACGAGAAGATTTGCTGAGACGTCGAGTCACTCGAGCGCATTCGGCCTAATATTTAGGCTATGATTGATACATCCCCAAAGGGAACTCAATGACAAGGACAGCACCGATGGAAACCAGCCAATTTCTCGCCAAATTTTTGGGCCTCTACATTCTATTGATGTCTATTCCACTCTTAGTCACCCCTCAGATTGTTCGTGCACGCTATGAAAGTTTTTTAAATAATGAGGCTGTCTTGAAACTGGCAGGGAATGTGACTGTCTTAGTCGGCATGTTTTTGGTTCTACTTCACAATATTTGGATTTTCGACTGGCGAATATTAATCACCCTGGTGAGCTGGCTTGTACTCGCCGAAGGGATCACCATCGTTTACTTTCCGGAGCATTCGCGCAGCCTCTTTCGACGCCTTGCACGAAAAGCGCCGATGATTTGCTCAGGTTCAATCGGCCTAGCCATCAGCCTCACATTGATTTTTATGGGCTTCTTCTATCATGTGGATTAAGCAACCCTGGTTTTTTGCTTCTGTAGTGTTCGTGTGGTTACACGCCCATGCAACGCCTGAAAATGTCTGCGCCACAGGGCTTTCACAATCCCCCATCGATATCGATACGGTGATTGAGGAGGTCCTGCCTGAGCTTGAATTCAAGTATAAATTCACCCAAATGAAGGTACAGCGCGATACCGCTAAAAATTATTTGGCCACCCCCAGCCCCGACGATCAACTACTTCTTGAAATCGACACGGTTCGCTACCCTTTGGAAAATATCCACATTCATAATCCCTCAGGGCACACGCTTGTTGGTAAGTATTACCCCATTGAAATTCATTTTGTGCATAAAAGCATCGAAGGCAACCGCGTGGTCGTGGCACAATGGGCAGAAATTGGTAAGCGTAACCACACCCTAGAAACCATGATGAATACTTTCGCGTTGAATGCAAGAAAACCCAAGGAACCGGGCCTGAACTTTGGGATGGATCCCACCCGACTTCTGGCCCCCTTCCGGAGTTATTACCGATACGAAGGCTCTCTCTTCAATGCTCCCTGCACTGAAAACGCCACTTGGTATGTATTAAAAGATGCGATAGAAATAGGACAGGCCGAGGTCACGGCCTTGAACCGCCTGGTCGGTAAAAATAACCGGGCGGTTCAACCCTTGAATGGCAGAAAGGTCAGATCAAAACTTTGAACGCATGACTCACAACTCGCCAGCAAATATTTGATGAATTCGTGTTGTGGGGTGCTTATCATCCCAGAAAAAATATTCGTCTGGATGAGCGCAAACGATTCGAGCCACTTCATCAAAACAAGCGTCTGTAATATTCGAGAGCCCATAAAGGGAAGGAGTCAGCATGATTCTATTCACTAAAGAATACATGTTGAAGTAATCAAACTGATGCTGCATGGCCTGGCTTTCGAGGTGCAAGTTAAACTTCAGAGAGACCAGCCCAATGATCTGCTGCTCTTCGAATGATAAGGTTTGCGCCAGTGGAATCTTGGATAAATTTGGCAAGCCTATCAACATCACTTCTTTTGCCCCGGCTTGACGCAAACGATGGGCCGCCTGAATAATATTTTCAACCGTATCGCGGACAAGAAACTCAATGTCCGTGTCTAAACCTTCGACCAAGGCCAAGAAATCATTCCCACCGATGTTAATGTAATACTGCGTATTGGCCATGTCTTGGGGCAGAGGATCGGTTGAGAGATATTCATCAATTTGAGCCAAAAGGCCCGTATGCGCAACCAAAGCACCCAACTTCGGCTCTAACATATTTGAGTAATCAGATTTTGCTCCGGAAAATGCATAATTCTGACGGATAACATCTCGGTATTCAGGCCAAAGAGGGCCGTTACAAAAACGTCCTTCAAAAAAGGGGGAAGGAGGAAAGGTATGATCCGTCACGGAATACAAACGACCCTCATCGGAAAGACTGTCACCAAAAATGACACTGTGAGGAAGGCCGGAAGCGTGCAGAGGAAGGGCTAAAAAAATGAACAGAAAACTAAAAATGCGCAGCATGGTTTTTCTCCATAAAAACAATGCTGCCACTGTAGCACGAAATTAAATCTTTTTAGCAGTTAAGGTGACATTATAATTAAGGCCGTCCTTGTCGAACATGTCCTGCAAGGCCAATCGTACAAACTGCTCTTCTGATTCATTCAAAATCTGGGCATATTCGGCCGCTTCTTTAGGCAAGGTCTTTGCTTTCCCTGACTCAAGGTTATTGAGTTTTTGTTTTGAGATCCCTAGCTTGCTTGCAAAATCTTGAGGTGAGAGCCCAGATTTTTCGCGGCAATCAGCGATAAGCCGGCTGAAATTAAGGGTGCAACCAAGCGCTTGAAGAATAATGGAGGCAGTGTGAGGCATAATCCAATCTTCCATGTGAGTGCGAGTCTTGATGGAAGTTTAGTTGATCTATTAGAGCTTCGCAGAGATTTTGTCACTCTCATCAGTGGGGTTGGGCGGACGAACATAAGCTTCCACCTCATTGAAAGCCGCGGCGGCTGAACGAATGGTTGCCCCCAGGCCGGTACACCACACATAGGTAAGGGTCCAGAAATCTCCATCAATAAAGGGCGAGCCTTCTGCAGGGATCTCCTCGCTGGGATCGGTATCAGGGTCCAAGCCGGGGTCAGAATCAGGCTTATCGTGACTGGGCGCCTGAGTTGTTTTCGCCGGTTGAGACATGGCATTCACTGCCACGGCCGCATTGTCGTACCAGGCATGATGATCCGAAGAATGATTCGAACAGACTTTGAAGTCAAGATCGGTCAGAGGTTTGGGCTGAGGCCTTGAGAAAAGACTTGTCAAGCCACTCCAAACCCAAGTCCCCGCAACATTCAAGCTACGGCCCGCTAGAAGCAAAAGATTCACGGTCGCTTTTACAGTAAAGACCAGCTTGGCCAACAAGGCTACGCCCAAGAGAGTTCCCATGGTCGCCATGTATTGCATGCCCTCAAGTGACTTCCCAACCAAACCCACAAAATCCTCAGCCTCCACACGAGAACTGCCGTACATGCCCAGGCCCACCAGCCCAGCAAGAACCAGCATCACAACAATCGTTAAGGCATTGGTGCAATATTTTCGCATCGGACTAATTCCGAGCGTCGCCTGAGTATCTCCCCAATAAAATAACTTGGTGACGGCCTGTGATTTATTCTGATCTTTCAACAGTTTGATGACGGTATTGAGCAACAGTCCAAGTGAGCAGAGAAAACTCGACACCGCGAGAATGTAGCCGATGGGCAAGAAGGTCGAGCCGAGTTGCATCAAAGAAAGTAACTGCATGGACTCCATCGCAGGAATGGCTTTGGTCACGCTGAGACTGGAGCCGATCGCGGCGACGACGGTGATGGAACACAGCAGAATGATGCCGATGACCTTTTCCCAACCCCCAAAGGTATTATTTTTCGGATCAGATTCGTACGAATTGTCCCCAGGATTGTAGTATTCCGTGAGTACGGTCCGATCTACCAGATGGCGATGCACTTTTAAATCAAACTTTTTCAAAAAATGCCAACCGGTATTACTGCCATCCTCTTCATTACCCACATAAAGGAGCTTTTCGGCGACCGCAGGGACAGATTTTCTAAAAATAACGATATGAGCCCAATAACTGCAGGTAAAGAAGGCCCAGGCTGTCAATTCACGCGCAAGACTGCCGGCCGCCAAAGGAAGATGGGACATCACCATCCCTGAGAGGATGAATCCGGAAGAAAGCGAGAGTAAATAGACCGCAGTTTTTCCGAGATAGTGAAGGAAGGCTTTTTTGCTCGGATTTTCTTTTCGGGGAGTTCCTTTGAGTGCTGCAAGAATTTCTTTGCCATGATCACGCAGGACCTGATCTTTCTCAGCCTCAGTGATTTTCTTATTGTTATCGCGCTCAGGGAGGAAACTTGCATAATCGATGTGATCACGATAGGCCCCCAGAATCCAGGGGTTCACAGTAAACCAGTTTCGAAGAAACTTGCGAAAAAACCCGTGCTTACGCTGACGTTTTGACCGATTAACTTGTACTACTGGCGCCATCAAAAGGCCCCCCAAATTTAGGTACTTAGTTATAACATTAAGTAGCTTGGTTTGGCAAGAATTATTTGAAAAATTGATGGGAAAATTGCCGACACGGGGAATCGAACCTCGGACCTACTGATTACGAATCAGTTGCTCTACCAACTGAGCTATGTCGGCTAAAATAGCACCCTTCATTATTCCCTCTCCCCCTGGGTGAGGGTGCGGCAGGCGGGTGAGGGTCTCCGCGCTGGCAAGAGACCCGTGCATTCTACACCAACTTATTGATTCTGCGAAGCCCTAAAATTGATATCTTAGGCCTAGCAATACTTCCTGGACAACCATTTCTGTCGTAAATGGCTTGAGAAGATCAAAGACGAAGTCGGGGTCAGCCAGGACCACATCCACAGTCTTGCCCGTTTCGAGATCCCCAAGATCCATGTAACTGTATGAGAAATCTACAAAAAAGTTCTCGGTGACTTCAAAGGCCAAGCCCCCAATCGCCCGCCAAGCAAAATCGTTCGCGGAGGAAGATTCCACATTAGAGATGGGAAGATCATCCCGGGTCACTGCATTAATTTGACTGAGTTCATTGTGAGCATACCCCAGCCCCACCCCTATATAAGGATGAAACCAGCTTTGTTCCCCAAACACTAATTTTGCCAATTCAAGATAACCATTCACAAAAGCCTGAGTGGAGGAATAATGTCCCCTCAAGACCTCAATGGGAGGGCAATAATTAGAAGGAATGCAGGCCCCTTCCATCCCGAACCGTGAACTCTGTCCGGCCGTCAGATCAATCCGCCAATACTCATCAAATGCATACCCGATCCCCGCCTGCCACTGCACAGAGTCACTCACGGTGATATGGCTCTGGGAGATGGCCGTTTCTCCAGGAGGTGCAGGAGGCGAACCGAGTACCGTGGTGCCGACAAAGGAATTCATCATTCCTACCCCTGCGTCTGCACGAAGGTAGACTCCTTGAGCCTGCGCAGCGGTGACGCAAGAGAGCGCGAAAAAAGAAAATGTGATCTTAGTAATACGACCCATGGTATTGTCTCCGATAAGAATAACCACAAGAAGTGTAGTCGAACTTAAATCAAACAACCTCTTGAAATATCGAAACTCAAACCCCATTAAAAACTGTACAAAAAATATAAAAAAAATGATTAAAATTTGAACACCCCCGCTAATCATTGCTATATTTAATGAACAAACAGGCTAATCAATAGCCAAAAAAAACGATAAATATACGGAGATGACACCATGCCAAGCCACAAGCAAGAGGCTTTCACGCTCGTTGAGATCATGATCGTGATTGCCATCATAGGGATATTAGCGATGATAGCCGTTCCGGCTTACAAAGATTTTACGGTTCGTAGCAAAATTTCAGAGGGTTTATCCCTCGCTGCGGGCGCAAAAACATCGGTGATTGAATACTACCAAACTCAGGGTAACTGGCCCAAAGACAATAATGTTGCAGGCCTACCAACGCCTGATCATATCAAGGGTGAATTCGTCCAAAGCGTGGCCATCGAAGGGAATAAAGTCGTTGTAACCTTCGGCACCGGTGCTGGAGAAGGCTTGACTGGTCATGACCTCGTGATGACTGCGGTTGACCACAGTGGCTCAATTTCTTGGAACTGTCATGCTAACAACATTGAAAACAAGTTCTTGCCACCGACTTGCCGAGATGCAACGCCACTGTAATAAAGTTTCATAACTATAAGATCTGTGTTTACACACTACTAGCCCACCCCGTCTAACCCGCGGGGTTTTTTTTATGGTATGATGCGTCGCTATGAGCGGAAAATTATTCATACAAACCCAAGGTTGCCAAATGAACGAGTACGACTCGTCCAAAATGGCGGATCTATTAGCCAAAACCCACGGTTATACCCCCACTGAAAACATCGAAGAAGCCGATGTGATTCTCCTGAACACCTGCTCTATTCGTGAAAAAGCCCAAGAACGGGTCTTTTCAGATCTGGGACGCCTGAGGCCTCTCAAAGTTAAAAACCCGAATCTTATCATTGGCGTAGGCGGTTGCGTGGCCTCTCAAGAAGGCGAAGGCATTATCAAGCGGGCTCCTTATGTTGATTTGGTTTTCGGCCCTCAAACCGTGCACCGACTTCCCATGATGATCAATCAACTCGAGCATGGCTCCGTGGTCGACATCAGTTTCCCAGAAATTGAAAAATTCGATAATCTGCCTGAACCCAGTCTTAAAGGCCCCATGGCCTTTGTCTCGATCATGGAAGGTTGCAGCAAGTATTGTACTTTTTGTGTGGTGCCTTACACGCGAGGCGAAGAGGTTTCACGACCCTTCGAAGACGTGCTCAACGAATGTGCTCAGCTCGCCCAGCAAGGCGCAGTGGAAATCCATTTATTGGGTCAAAACGTGAATGCGTATCAGGGTCCGATGGAAGAAGGCGGAACGGCTGATTTATCGATGCTGATCCATTTCGTCGCGGCGATTAAAGGGGTTCAACGGATTCGTTTCACGACCTCGCACCCCGTCGAATTTTCTCCTAATCTCATCCAAAGCTATGCGACCGTGCCCAGCCTGGTGAGCCATTTGCATTTGCCCGTGCAAAGCGGTTCGGATCGAATCTTGGCCCTGATGAAACGTGGGCACACCGTCCTTGAATATAAATCTAAATTACGCAAAATTCGCGCCTTGCGCCCCAATATCAGTTTCTCAAGCGATTTTATCATCGGTTTCCCTGGCGAAACAGAAAGCGATTTCGAAGACACAATGAATCTGATTCATGAAATCGGCTTCGACAACAGTTTCAGCTTTATTTTCAGCCCTCGCCCCGGAACCCCTGCGGCCGATTTGCCTGACAACACCCCGATGGAAGTCAAAAAAGCGCGTTTAAAAATTCTTCAAGATCAGATTCAGGCCAATACCTTTGCCATCAGCGAAAGAATGGTCGGGACCACCGAAATGCTTCTCGTGGAAGGCCCTTCCAAAAAGCACGGAGAGCCTAACCAGCTCCAAGGTCGCACCGAAAACAGCCGTCTGGTGCACTTTGATGGCAGCCCAGAAATGATTGGCAAGCTCATGCCCGTTAAAATTACGGCCGCCATGAGGTATTCGCTGAAGGGCGAAGTATGATCTGCGAGATTCAACACGAATCTACATTCACCCCGCTCCCCAGCGATCAAGCGATCTCTCATTGGGTTGAAACAGCACTCCAGGGCCGAGTCCCCCAAGACACTGAACTCTGTGTCCGTCTGGTCGACAAACCTGAAATTCAGGCACTCAACCTAGAATATCGACACAAAGACAAGCCCACGAACGTCCTCTCCTTCCCTATGGATCTCCCTGAGGAAATTGAAATCCCCCTGTTAGGCGATATCGTGGTCTGTGCCCCTGTCGTCTTTGAAGAGGCCAAGGCCCAAGGCAAAGCCTATGAAGATCACTTTGCCCACATGCTGGTCCATGGATGTTTGCATTTACTCGGCTATGATCATATAAGCGATGAAGAAGCTGAAATCATGGAACCCCTTGAAATTTCGATTTTAGCCAGCATTGAAATTCCTAATCCTTATCAACCAAGAGACAAGAATGACTGAACCTGTAAAAGGAACCCCGAGAACACTCTGGTCCAGAGTAACTGCCCTCCTCTTTCCGCAACTCCAAAGCAGAAGTCACCTAACTGAAAAATTGGTTGAGGCCAAAGACAATAATGTCATCGATGATGATGCCTTTCATATGGTGGAAGGGGTGCTTGCTGTCAGTGATCTGCAAGCGCGCGACATCATGATCCCTCGCTCTCACATGGTCGTCATCGAAAAAGACGAATCTTTGGATGAATTTCTTCCCAAAATCATCGAATCAGGACACTCTCGCTTCCCCGTCACTGGCGACGATAAAGACGATGTGATAGGCATTTTATTAGCCAAAGATTTATTAGGCCATGTCCTCCATACCCGCGATCAACATTTTCAAATTCGCGACTTCCTGCGACCCGTGATTTTTGTTCCGGAATCTAAACGATTGAATGTGCTGCTGAAAGAATTTCGCATCAACCGCAATCACATGGCCGTCGTCATTGACGAATACGGCGGCGTCTGCGGCTTGGTCACCATTGAAGATATTTTAGAAGAAATCGTTGGAGAGATCGCAGACGAACATGACAGCGAAGCCCAAGATGCGCAGATCCGCCGTCAAGATGCCGACCATTATGCCGTGGATGCTCTCACCCCCATCGAGGTTTTCAACGAATATTTCAATGCACACCTCTCCAACGAACAAAACGACACCGTGGGCGGGGTGGTCATGCAGCAGTTTGGCCACATGCCTCAAAAAGGAGAGTCTACGCAGATTGGCACCTTCATTTTTGAAGTGCTGGCCGCAGACGATCGCCGTCTCAAGCGGTTGCGGGTGAAGCGTGTGGTCTAGTGTACTCGGCGCCCTCCTCCCCCTGGCCTTCGCCCCTTGGCAATGGGCGCTGCTCGTCGCTTTCATTCCCGGAGTTTTTGAAAAACAGCTTCATCAATCCAAAGCTCCCGTTAAAACAGGTTTTTATTTCGGCTTAGGTTTTTTTGGCGTGGGTGCTTCTTGGGTCTTTGTCAGCATCCATGAGTACAGCGATACCCCCTTGATACTGGCACTGATCATCACCTTCGGATTTGTTGCTTTATTGGCAGGGATCACCGCGCTCGCTGCCTGGATTTACCATCGCCTTAGACCCAAGACTTTCTCTCAACGTTTGATGATCTTCCCCGCGCTTTGGACTTTAACGGAAGCCTTTCGAGGTTGGATTTTTACTGGTTTTCCCTGGTTATATTTGGGCGATACAATCATTGATACCCCGATGCGCGGATTTTTGCCGATCGTGGGCGTGATGGGCGTTTCCTGGATCCTGGTCGCTTTGAGCATGCTCCTCATCAAATCGTGGAAAAATATTCCGATCCTCATCGGCACGGTGCTGGTAGGCTACGGTTTAAGCCTGATCTCCTGGACTCATCCCAGCGAACATGCCTACCAGGTCACCTTAATTCAGGGCAATATTCCGCAGCTGCTGAAATGGGATCCTAAAGAAGCCGATGCCAATTTCAAAGTGTATTATCAGCTGACGAAAACAGCCTTGGACAGCGACATCATTATTTGGCCAGAAGCTTCACTGCCGATTCCAATGCCTTATGGCGCCCCTTACATGAATGCCTTAACGGATCTGACCAAACACAAAAACAATGCGCTGTTGATTGGCGAGTTGTACTCTGCAGGGGAAGATGGCTTTTTAAACAGTGCACAAGCGGTCGGCTTTGGCAGTCATCGTTACGACAAAACGCATTTGGTTCCCTTTGGGGAATATTTGCCCTTTTATCAAACTCTCGGACCGATTTTAGACAATTTAAAATTACCCACGCCTACCACGATTCCCGGAAAATCCAATCAAATTCCTTTGACACTGAAACATTGGCAAGCGGCCGTGATGATCTGTTATGAAATCGCTTTCCCGATGCTGACCCTGCATGCAGCTCAAGACAGTGATGTGTTGATTACGATCAGCAATGATACCTGGTTCGGCAATTCGATCGGGCCACAACAGCATTTTCAAATTGCTCGCACCCGGGCGATTGAAACAGGACGCTATTTATTACGCGCTACGAATAATGGGATCACCGGCTTCATCGCGCCTGATGGTCGGGTCTTAGCGAAGGCCCCGCAATTTACCGCCACCACCCTCACCCACACCATCCCAGGCATGCAGGGGCGTACCCCATTGATGATCTACGGGCATTTGAGCATATTGCTGGCAGCCCTAGCGATGATTTTTATTGTCAGAATATCAAGACGTTAACACTATTGACAAATCACACACCGCCGTATATACTTTATGTATATACAAACAGAGGCGTAAAACATGACCATTACCCGAGTGTTCAAAAGTGGGAATTCACAGGCAGTCCGCTTGCCTAAAGAATTTCAGCTAGATACCGATCAGGTTGAAATTTATCGACGCGGCAATGAAATTATCATTCGTGAACTTCCGAATAATCTTGGCAAGGCCTTTGAGCTACTCACCGCCCTGCCAAATGATTTTATGAAAGATGGGCGAGAAGATTTACCCCCTCAAGAAAGAGAGTTGTTTTAATGAAACTTCGTTATTTACTGGATACAAACATTTGCATCTATATCGCTAAACAAAGACCCATCAGTGTGCTCCAAAAATTTCAAGAACTCAGTGTTGGCGAAGTGGGTATGTCCATTATTACCTACGGTGAGCTATTTTTTGGGGTGCATAAATCAGAGCATTTACGCAAAAGCCTGCACATTTTAAATGAATTAACGCATATTATTCCTCCCATCCCCATGCCAATACAGGCAGGCGAATGCTATGGAAATATTCGCGCCTCACTCAATGCAAAAGGAATTCCACTCGGCAATAATGACCTGTGGATCGCTGCGCATGCACAGGCAGAACGATTGATTTTAGTCAGCAACAACACCCGTGAATTTGCTCGCGTGGACGGCCTGAAGCTTGAAAATTGGGCAGCCTAAACAAGTTTAGATTCTAAGCTCATCTTCCCCTTCAGAGCATACAGCGCCTCCAAATACTGCGCCCTAATCTCCGGTTTAAAACCAAAGAAGGGATGCTCAGGAGCCATCATTTTTTCGAACACCTCGATAAAATCAGGGGCATGTTCCCTGTCCTGATACTGAATCAACTGTTCCGCGAGCAGCATCAGATCCCCGAACGAAACCTTATCCAAACCGATCTGAAGAGCAAACTCAAGATATGCGGCATAAGGATATCGATAAGAGAGATCGGTGCCCCTGGGTTGATAAACAGGCTGGGGAGGATTTCTTACCAGTCCTTGATCCATATATTGTTCCAATCGCTCGAGGAGTCCCGGGTAATAAATCTTAATGAGATCGGGCGGGAGTTCTTGGAAAACTGCAATCACAGATTCCTCAGCCATTTTATCTCGCGGGTAATTTCTCTCGATCTCAAAAAGCTTCGTGTAAAGTCTTCTCAAGGCAGCATACAAAGGATCACCCAACTCAAAATCGACCCAAACCCTCCCATCCTCAAGCGTTCGATAATTCAGGACATCAATCTTGATTCTTCTCGGCCGGGTTCCTGGGGGCAGAATGGGATCGATCAAATCAATCATGGTGAGGGGCTCGTTGGAGGCAAGTTTCTTTTCCATTTCCCTAGAGGCATCATAAACCTTCGTGTACAGGGGTGGAAACTGGGCTTTCATGACATGAGCAAGGGTTTGTTCTTTTTTCAAGAACTCTGGAATCGGAGTGGGATCGTCAATCTCTTGATAGGTTAATAATCCTAACGAACGCATGACTACTCTTTTTCCTTCGGTCAATAAATCGGTGATCCCCGGGTAGATTTGCGAGATATGCAAGTATGTCGATCCGGCGGGAAGCCTGTGCTTTGCAATTGAACGAAATAATAAATGCATGCTTTCATGGAACACTGTTTGGTGGGAGGACTTCGTTTCCTTCATGGCTACTTTATTGATTAGAATCGTGTCAGAGCCTTTAGGCACCGCCCCATAAATAGTCTCTTCTCCTTCAGGGCTGGGTTTATAATCGTAGGTGATTTTATAATTCTCATTAGACCCAATACAAAAAATAAATAGTTTTTCAGCAAAGGGGCTGATCTGCGTGGCACGGAAAACATCATTGATCGCACGCTCACAATCCTCTTCTTGCCCCCCAACCACTGCTGCAATAGCCTCCCAATTTAAAATGGGGTGAGGCATAGGGCCGTGATATGGGACAGGAAAAATGGCTGGCTGAAACTCCAGTGGAGAAGAGCGCTGGGCAAAACGCAAACAATTCCCTACGGAATGGGAGGCAACAGAGGCGCTCACCGCCGCCGCAGGATTGAGGAGTGAGACAAGCACATTAAGGAATAAAGCAAGTTTTTCTATGTTTTTCATTAGGATAGCCACCATTCACACTGCATGAATGACTATTATACCACAAATATACCACAAAGTTAGCTTGTTTACATTGATTATGTGCCCCCACGCCCAGTTCGACTCAACCGTGCGTGGAGGCGAATGAGAAGGAGTCAGTGAGGGCTAGACTTTGAGCGAGCCTTCTCGACTGCTTTACCTTCCTGATCCTGATTCCAACTTCCAGCGGCTATACTGAGACCCGCCCCTAGGAAAGGAATGGGCGTAAGATGAGTAAAGGCACTGACGGTGCATACTGAAGCGGTCGCCGAGCTAAACATACTCGCAGCATGATAGCCTAGACCGGGTTTGACCCGACCGGTCGATTCCGCAAAAATTGTCGCTCCCTGCGCTAGGGCCAGCGTTGCCATGACCCCTGGCAAACCGTAGTACTCATCGACAAGGTAAATAAAACCGGCCATTCCCATCAGCATCAAACTCTGGTGATTGAAACGCAGCTCTGTGGTTTTTGCCGGTTGAGAGTGGTTCTGTGGCAGAGCGTTGAGATCATGCTGATCGACGGTGGGGCTTGTCTGACGATGTGTCAATTCGGAGGCTGGCTCTTGAACAGTCACTTTTTTTAAACTAGGTTTGCTTTTCACATCGGTATCATCGTCCACAACGGGTATGTAAACTTCCTTGGGAGAAACATGATTAAGTGTTGGTAGCGTAAAATCGCGAATTGATTCCAGGCATGCAGGGGTCATAATAAAAAACTCCATTTCAGTTGATCTTGACATGCTACCATAGTTGTATGCGGAGTGTGAGGGTGTTATGATTCCGAATTGTTTTTATTTGACCGCATGCCAAGGATTTAATCATGTCGCAAGCAAAGAGTTTGAGTGATAGCCCCTCATTTTTATTAAAAGGCAGTAGTTTTACACTCACCACCTTGCAATTATTAACACTCGATTATGACACCCTGCACTCGCAGCTCGGTTATAAAGTCGGCCAAGCACCTAAATTTTTCAATCATACCCCTGTGGTACTGGACATACAGAAAGTCGCCAGCATCCCGGTGGAAATTGATTTCGTCAAATTGCTGAACATCATCCGCCAATACGGCTTGATCCCTGTGGGCTTGCGTGGAGGGAACCCGGATCAACAATCACGCGCCCTCGCCCTCGGGCTGGCTGTCTTGCCTGAACGTCTTCAAAAAGAGTCAGGAACGGATCGTGAGCAGCCCGCTGTGCCCCAGCCCATGGGTAATGAGCTCAGCAGCAATACTAAACTCATCACCCAGCCCGTGCGCTCCGGCCAACAAATCTACGCCCGAGGCGGTGATTTGATCATCATGGCCTCCGTGGGCGCAGGCGCTGAAATTATCGCGGACGGCCATATTCATGTGTATGGGACCTTGCGTGGACGTGCCCTTGCCGGCGTGAATGGATTCAATGAAGCGCGAATCTTTTGCAATTGCTTAGAAGCAGAATTAGTTTCTGTCGCAGGACAATACTGCGTCAACGACGATCTGCGTAATTCTCATTGGGGCAAAGCCGTGAGCATCACTTTAGAAGGCGATCACTTGCAGATTCAGCCTTTATCGTAAATACTTCATTTGATTATCATGAAAGGAATTGTAAGTTGAGTAACAAGACAAAACATAACGCTGAAGTGATCGTCGTCACCTCCGGTAAGGGTGGCGTAGGAAAAACGACAACCAGCGCAGCATTCTCTACCGGATTGGCCGAACAAGGCTACCGCACCGTCGTCATCGATTTCGACGTGGGCCTGCGTAACCTGGATCTCATCATGGGCTGCGAACGCCGAGTGGTTTACGATTTTATCAACGTCATTCAAGGCGAAGCCACCCTTCATCAAGCGCTTATCAAAGATAAACGCTACGATAATTTATTCATTCTTCCTGCTTCGCAAACGCGCGATAAAGATGCCTTGGATAAGGACGCGGTGGGACGGATTATTGATGAGCTCAAACAAAGCTTTGATTACATCGTTTGCGATTCTCCCGCAGGCATCGAAAGTGGCGCCCTCATGGCACTTTACTATGCAGATCATGCGGTCGTGGTCACCAACCCTGAAGTTTCTTCAGTCCGCGACTCCGATCGAATTTTAGGGATCTTGTCCAGCCGTTCTAAACGCGCCGAAGAAGGCCTCGAACGTATCAAAGAATACCTTTTAATCACACGTTACTGCCCCAACCGTGCCGCCAAGGGCGAAATGCTCAGCGTGGCCGACGTTCAAGAAATTCTGTCCGTACCTCTGCTCGGCGTGATTCCTGAATCTAAAGCGGTTCTTAAAGCCTCCAACGAAGGCGTTCCTGTCATTGTCAATAAAGAATCCGATGCGGGTCTGGCTTACGAAGATGCGGTCAAACGCTTCTTGGGCAAAGAGATTCCCATGCGCTTTATTGAAAAACAAGGGTTCTTAAAACGATTATTTGGGACGGCAACAGAATGAGTATTTTCGATTTATTTCGCAAACAGCAAAAACAAACCCCGAACACCGCTGCCATCGCCAAAGAACGCTTGCAGATCATTGTCGCCCACTCCCGTGGCAAGAATGAAAAGCTCGATTTCATGGCGAAGCTTCAATCTGAATTGATTGAGGTGATCAGCAAATACGTGAAAATTGATAAGGATCAGGTCCGCGTGGCGTTGGAGCGGAATGATGAATGTTCGGTGCTGGAGTTGAATATTACGCTGCCGGAAGAGGTTTAGTCGGTTACGCTTTGACAACCCCCGCCCGGAGTACCGGTCTGCCCCCTTCAAAGGGGGCGGGTGCTCCGTAGTTGAATCAATCTCGCTAACAGGGTGCCCGCCCCCTTTGAAGGGGGCCGACACATTTCAAGTGCATCTTGAATGACTCAATCGACTCCCGCAATGACTTCCAACGAAGCACTCAAGCATCCCTCAACTCCCTCCGCAATATCTTCCCCACATTCGTCTTCGGCAAACTGTCCCTAAACACAATAATCTTCGGCATTTTATAAGCGGTTAAGCGTTCATGACAATAATCATGAATCTGTTGTTCGGTCAGCTTAGGATCTTTTTTCACCACAAATAATTTCACCACCTGGCCACTGGTGCTATTGGGTGCCCCGACTGCTGCGCATTCCAGCACTCCAGGCATGCCCATGACCACGTCCTCGATTTCGTTCGGGTAAACATTAAAGCCCGAGACTAAAATCATGTCTTTTTTACGATCCACTAAAAAAATGTACCCCCGGGCATCGACGCGGGCGATGTCCCCGGTGTGCAACCAACCGTCCGGGGCTAATACCTTAGCGGTTTCATCCGGACGTTGCCAATACCCCTTCATGACTTGAGGACCGCG
>CAYMDW010000017.1:0-19274 GCA_964389615.1 uncultured Gammaproteobacteria bacterium
GACATGGAGTTCCACGGTCAGCACGGCAAAGCCGCTGTATTTAGAGGGTTATTTTTGCGCCCTCACCTTCTACTGGAATTCACACATTATCAGATATTAAGCTTGAAACATCTTCCCTCTCAGTGAATACAATCATTGAAGACACGCTACTGATTCCAGGGGAAGGATTTTAATGAGTTAATGAAGAGGGGTGGGGTTGAGAAGGTTACAATAACTCTGAGGTCGTCTGAAAAACAAGAGGTTAAGCAAAATGAACGATATATATGATATATATATAGTGATCTAATAGGCTGAAATATATATAGATTATGTCAATTGGTCTGGTTGCTTGCATGTGATACTAAAATATGATACTATTAGTGGGTGATGAGTAATGATTTAGAAGAGGGCAAAATCATGATGGAATATAAAGGTTATATTGGGCACGTTGAATTTGACGATGAAGCAGATATCTTGCATGGTGAGGTATTGCTTGTAAGAGGAATTATAACTTTCCAAGGGGAATCAATTCATGAGATAAGAGATGCTTTCCGTGATTCGGTGGATGATTACCTTGAATTTTGTAAAAAACAAAACATCGCGCCGGAGAACCCATTACCTAATACGATGAAAAGTGGAAGTTTATTGGGGCGCCACAGTAATGAATAGTAAGAATAGAAAAACTCATGAGGCAATTTTTGCAGATCCGGTTCTTTCCAATATTATATGGAATGATATTGAAGCCCTATTAATGGCCTTAGGAGCATTTCGAGAAGAGGGACGAGGATCGAGAACACGTTTTTTACTCAATAGTGTTCCTGCTGTTTTCCATAGGCCGCATCCACAGAAGGAAACTGATAAAGGGGCAGTGAAATCTGTTCGAAAATTCTTGATAGATGCAGGAGTACTCCCATGATGAGATATAAAGGATATGTTGGTGTCGTTGATTTTGACGATGAAGCGAATATTTTTCATGGTGAGGTTTTGCTTACACAGGGGGTCGTAACATTCCAGGGTCGTTCTGTTGACGAGCTGAATAAGGCCTTTCATGATTCAGTGGATGACTATCTCGAATTTTGTAAAAAAGAAAATATTTCTCCCGAGAAACCATTTTCCGGAAGATTTGTTCTTAGGCTTACGCCAGAAGAACATCGAATGGCGGCACTAGCCGCGAAAATTGAAGGGAAAAGCTTGAATGCATGGGCAACTGAGAAGTTAGTATCAGCTGCGGATCGACATGCCGGCTATTAGTTTGAGATGGTGTTCACTTCACTAACACCATGGTCTACAATGCTCCCGATACTCTTGACTAAGAAATTGCGATAGATAATATTGAGCGTCTAAGCGAGAGAGTCATTCAAAACCTGGTTATTTAACAATGGTATTAATCAGATGAAATATTTAGCGTTGATTGTTTTTTTAGGAGTGCTTATGTTCTCTTTGCCAGGCCGTTCTGCGAATGCATCGAATACGACCGCATACGATTTTGAATTCAAGACCCTCATGGGCAATAAACCCATGCCCTTAAAAGACTATCAGGGCAAGGTTATCTTAATCGTTAATACAGCCTCGCATTGCGGTTTTACTAAGCAATATGCAGCCCTTGAAACTCTTTATAAAAAATACCAAGACCAAGGTCTCGTGATCATAGGAGTTCCCAGCAACGATTTTGGTCAACAAGAACCTGGGAATGATGAAGAGATCGCCACCTTTTGCAAGATCAATTTCGGGGTCAGCTTCCCCATGACATCCAAAGTAGACGTCACTGGGCCGCACGCACATCCGTTTTATGTCTGGGCAAAACAGTCGCTGGGCTTTGGGACCGCCCCCAAATGGAATTTTCATAAATACCTGATCAATCGCGAAGGCAAGCTTATCGATTATTTCAACTCAACCACCTCCCCCGATAATGCCCGGGTGATCAGGGCGATTGAAGCAGCATTGGCTGAACCCGCTTAACATTATTGATGCTGCAAGGAGCACTTTTCAAATCACGAAAATGAACTCATCCCCGTGATCGTACGGCCAATAATCAAATGATGAATATTGTCCGTTCCTTCGTAAGTAAAGACAGATTCCAGATTATTCATGTGACGAATCACGGGATATTCCAAGCTGATCCCGTTCGCGCCTAGAATATTGCGAGCACTGCGGGCGATGTTTAAGGCTTCGCGGCAGGCATTCATTTTGGCCATGGAAATTAAACTGTAATGGGGAAGTTCTATATCAAATAAACGACCCAATTGTAAATTCAGGGCCTGGGCTTTGACGATTTCGGTGAGCATGTCCACCAGATCTTTTTGCACCAGCTGAAAACTGGCAATGGGCCTGTCAAAACTTTTGCGTTGTTTTGCATAATCTAAGGCCGCTTCGTAACAGGCCATGCCCGCTCCGATGGCACCCCAGGCAATGCCATAACGCGCTTGACTCAAGCAGGATAAGGCGGCGCCCAGTCCTTTTTCAGATCCGGGCAATAACTGATCCTCCGAAACAAAGCAATCCGTAAAAATAAGCTCTCCAGTAATAGAAGCACGCAAGGACGCCTTATGATGGATGATCCGTTGTTCAAACCCCTTGAGGGATTTTTCAAGAATAAATCCGCGCACGCCTTCGGGGGTCATGGCCCAAACGATGGCAAGGTCGGCCACGCCCGCATTGGTGATCCACATTTTACTGCCGTTGATCAGATACCCCCCGTCTACTTTGACTGCATGCGTTTTCATGTGGGAAGGATCGGAGCCCGAATCGGGTTCGGTCAAGCCATAACAGCCGATCCATTCCGCGCGGGCCAGTTTTGGCAGATAGGCTTTGCGTTGGGCCTCTGAACCCAGGGCAAAAATAGGGTACATGACCAAGGAACTCTGGACAGACATGGCGGATCGCAACCCCGAATCTCCCCGTTCTAACTCCTGGCAAACCAGGCCATACGTCACGTAATTCGCGCCTGCTCCGCCGTAGGCCTCAGGCAGGGTCAGCCCAAATAAGCCCAACTCAGCCATCTTTTGGGTAAACTCACGGGGGTACTCCCCCTTTTCATAGGCATTCCCTATGATAGGCAAGACAGATTCATCGACAAATTGCCGAACGGTGTCTCGGGTATAACGTTCCTGGTCGCTGAGCTGTGGATCCAGTAGCAAAAAATCGTCCATATTCTCTGGTTCGTCCTTTATTAACGGGGTATAATGGCGCCTAGTTTATTGGGAGTTCTCCATGTCACGTGAAAAGTTTAGCCTTATCCTGCAAGATGCGAAAGAAATCGCTCCCCTCGTCCGTCATTTTACCTTCGTTCGTAAAGACGGCACCCCCTTTGATTTCACACCAGGTCAGTTTATAAACTTATTTTTTGAAAACCAAGGCGAATTGGTTCAACGCTCCTATTCCCTAGCCTCCATTCCAGGCGAAGAGGGCACGGTCGAAATGGCTCTGTCTTATGTCCCCAATGGCAAGGCTTCTGATTTTATTTTTGGTCTGCAGCGCGGGGATGAAATTCTGGCGGCCGGGCCCTTCGGACGTCTCACCCTTCGGGATGAAAAACCCAAGCGCTATATTTTAGTGGCCACAGGCACCGGGGTGACCCCTTACCGTTCTATGCTGAACGAACTCTCAAAACGCATTCGTGAAGAAGGCATCGAGGTTGTTTTATTGCAAGGCGCCCGCTCCCCCATGGATCAGCTCTACCTTAACGATTTTGTTCCCTTTGCAGAACATCACCCACAATTCAAATTCATCGCCTGCTGCTCACGCGTGCTTTCTGATCCGCCCAAACCGTATGAAGTTCAGGGCTACGTCCAAGATCAGTTTGATAACCTTTCTTTGAACCCCGAACAAGACATGGTCTTTTTATGCGGCAATCCGAATATGATCGACGCAGCTTATTTGAAATTGACGGAGTTAGGATTTACGGCGGCCAGTGTGCGCCGTGAGAAGTATGTGTTTTCGCATTAGGATAGATTATGGAACTGTCTTTCCCCAAACCTGACGACATGCACGTGCATCTGCGCGACGGCCTGGCCCTGCATGTCACCGTTCCGGCCACAGCAAAGCAATTTGCACGCGCCATCGTCATGCCAAATTTGAAGCCCCCGATTATCAGCACAGCACAAGCCAGTGCTTACCGTGATCGTATTCTTGCCCATGTGCCCAAGGGTCTAAGTTTTGATCCCCTGATGACCCTCTATTTGCATCCTGAGCTCACTCCCGAGGAAATTCACCTCGCCAAAGCCTCTGGCATTGTTTACGGGGTAAAGCTCTATCCTCAAGGCGCCACCACCAATTCGGAAGGTGGCTTGAAACAGTTGACAGAGGCGTATCCTGTTTTTGAAGCCATGCAAAAAGTTGGCTTGCCCTTGTTGATTCACGGGGAAGCCATTGACCCCAGCATTGATATTTTCGATCGTGAAAAAGCCTTTATCGATCAATCGCTGACAGAATTACTGAAACGTTTCCCCAGCTTGAATATCGTCTTAGAACACGTCACCACAAAAGACGCGGTTGATTTTGTCTTGGAAGGCTCAAGGCACCTCGCTGCGACGATCACACCCCATCATTTAATGTACAACCGTACTGACATGTTGGCCGGTGGAATCAAGCCGCAGCTCTATTGCATGCCCATTTTGAAACGCGAATTGCACCGTCAAGCCTTGATCAAAGCAGCGACCTCGGGCAATCCCAAATTTTTTCTAGGAACGGATTCTGCGCCTCATGAGCTCTCGACCAAGCACTCTGCCTGTGGTTGTGCGGGGGTCTTTTCAGCCTTGAGCGCAATCGAGTGTTATGCCACGCTTTTTGATGAAGTGGGTGCACTGGCACGTCTGCCGGATTTCGCCTCGCATTTTGGGGCGCAATTTTATGGATTGCCACGCAGCAGTGAAACCGTGGTCTTGCACGAAACAGATAAAATCATACCTGAGTCGATTTCTTACTTGGATGGATTGCTTGTCCCCATGTGCGCGGGTCAAACACTGAAATACACACTCGAAGCCTAGGATTCAACCGTGAGCATGCGACAACTCTCAGATGCTGGGATTATTTTACTTTTGGCATTGGCTATTCTGATTCCGCAGCTCGCGGGCTACCCTTTACTTGAACCCGACGAAGCACGGTATGTCGAAATCCCTCGGGAAATGCTCGTCACGGGTGACTATGTGATCCCCCGCCTGAACAGCATTATTTATCTTGAAAAACCTCCGTTTTTTTATTGGCTACAAACCTTGTCCATTCGCGCCTTTGGCATCGAAGAAATGGCCTTGCGCTTTTGGAATGCATTTTTTGCTGCTTTCAGCTGCGTGATGATCTACATTGCAGGAAGCACGCTTTATAACCGAAGAACAGGGTGGTTAGCCGCAGGATTATTGTTCTCGAGCTTGCTCTATTTCGCGATGGCGCATTTTATTACTCTGGACATGACTCTTTCAGGCCTGGTCAGCGCTTGTTTATTTTCTATCATCATCGCCTTAAATCAAGCCTCCCCGATCAACACACGGCTGTGGTTTTACGCTGCCTATGGTTTCGCTGCCCTAGCCCTCTTGACCAAAGGCTTGATCGGCATTTTATTACCAGGCTCTGTTTTTATTCTCTGGATCTTAGCGACACAACAATGGTCTGCCCTGAAACGGGCTCATATTCCTACCGGGCTAGTCATTTTTATGGCCATCGCGCTTCCCTGGCATCTCATGGCGCAAATGCGCGTAGAGGAGTTTTTCGATTTCTACATCATCGGGCAACATTTCAGACGCTATCTCACCTTGGCTGAGAAGCGATACCAACCTGTTTGGTTCTTCGCGGTGATCTTATTCGCCGGCTTGATTCCTTGGGTGTTTTTTACTGCCCAAGCCTTTATTCGTCAATGTTCTCAGATTCGCTTTTCGTTTAAAAAATATCCCACCGAAACGTATCTGATCCTTTGGGCAGGCTTTATATTTGTTTTTTTCTCCCTTTCCAAATCTAAACTCGTGCCCTATATTTTGCCAGTCATTCCTCCGCTCATGCTCTTACTGAGCCATGATCTGCTGAGTTATACTCGCAAAAAATGGGAGTGGATCGCAACACTCACCCTCATCCCCATTGCAGCGATCTGCCTCTTCCTATTTCCGACGGTGGCTGCCCCGTATTTCGATCCGTATTTACTGAACCACCACCGCATCGTACTCTATGAGATGGGCACTGTCTTGGTCCTCACACTTGCACTCTGTGTGTATTTTCTGATGAAACATAGGATGGCGGCCACTTTTGCAGCACTCGCTGCGGGTTCATTACTAGTCTTCAGTGCGGCCGTGCCCCTCTCCATGCAGCTCGCCGATCGCTCCATCAAACCCTTGGCCATGATTATTGAGGCACGCACCGGTGAATACGATGAAATCATTGGATACCAGCGTTACTTTCCTGATCTGCCCGTCTATACTGAACAGATCGTCACCGTCGTTGACCGACGAGGTGAGCTTGCCTTTGGGATGATGCTCGAAGATCACAGTGATCACATGATTACCCGAAAAGAATTTTGGGAACGATGGAATCGACCAGGTTATCGCGTGTTTGCCCTCATGGGACACAAACATTTTGACAAAGATTTTGCCGAAGACCCGCGTGTTCATGTCTTAGGCAAAACCTCACGCTATGTATTGATCAGTAACCACGGAGGGGAAAACTCATGACACGTTCAAAATTTCTTTACGGATTTTTTGGGGCGCTCTTAGGATTTCTATTCGCTTCGACCTTAGCACTCCATGAAGGATGGGCCCATCTTGAGCACTTCCGCAAAAAACGCCAAAGCGAAAATCGCCAAGCAACGAATTCTGCATTCCTCTTCAGTACACTTGCCCTAGTTCCCATACTTCTTTTTATTGGATTCTTAGGTTCACCCTTCATTTCGGGTTATGCAGCTCACCGCTGCAGAAAAGATGAGAGTTTGCAACCTCTGATCGATACTCTGACTGAACCTTACCTCAGCTACCCCGGCGACTCCAAAATCTGGACCAATCTCAAAACGGGAATGCTCTTGGGATATTCCACCATTCTCGTGCTCACCACCTTCACCCTGATCAACCTGGTCACACAGAATGCTTTCGGCATGCTCGGTACAGCAGGCGGCGCTCTGCTCAACACCTTCGGCATTTCACAACACTCTCTGCTGAGTGCTTTTCTTGGAACGCTTGGTTTAACTTATTTAGGGGGAGTCGTCGGTGGCACTCTCGCGGCAGGCTCAACCTATGTGGGTCAACAGTATTTCGGATGGGATGCGGAAGACCTGGCTAATGATCGTTTTCGTTATGAACTGATGGAATCACCGACTGCCAGCCCCCCTGAACTACCCAATGATATCACTCTTACTCTCGAGCCAACCCATCAAAATCGCTCAGAAAACAATCCAAATCAATTCCCCCATCTGCCGCCCATCTTCAGTCACCATTGGATCAAAAAACAAAGCAAACCCATGGATCTGATGCAAAACGATGACAGCGATGAGGAGGATGTGATCGTTTTTGAAAAACCGCAATCACCTCTTCTCAAAGGTTAAGTTTTTTCTGGCCAACCAAATAAAGAGCAGGCCTGGGAAAGAAGCAATAAAAGTTATCATAAAGTAAATTTCCCAGCCTAAACTGTCCACCAACATGCCTGAGACAGGGCCCAAAAATTCGCGGCCCACGGCAGAGAGCGCAGCCAAGAGCGCATACTGTGCAGCCGTGTAACGCGGATTACACAGGCCCATGACCAAGGCCACAAAAGCCGCAATGCCAAGGCCGGAGGTGAACCCCTCAACCGTGAGGGTGAGGGCCATGACTGTAAAATCATTACCGACATGAGCCAACCATAAAAAAAGCAAATTAGAAAAAGCCTGTAAAAATCCAAAGACCATCAGAGCGGTGATCAAACGCATGCGAAGCATGAGCCATCCGCCAAGCAGAGCCCCTATCACACTCGCTGCCCAGCCGCCCATTTTGGTGACCAAGCCCACTTCTGTGAGGGTAAAACCCAGGCCTTTCAATAAAAATGCAGAAGTCATCTTCGCGATAAAGGCATCGCCAAATTTATAAAAGACCACGGCGAGTAATAAATAAATGGCAGCAGGTCGAGACATGAATTCTAAAAAGGGTTTCACATAGGCATCGACCAAGGTCGTTGGGTGGCGCGCGGAATGTTCTGGTTCCATGGCAAGGGCGGTGGTCAAAATCCCTACCCCCATCAAACCGGCCATGATCAGATAGGTTTGTTCCCAGCCCAGATGATCAGCCAGAATAAAAGCAAGGCCACTGGAGACGATCAAGGCGACACGATAAGCAGAGACGAAAAAGCCTGCGGAAAGCCCGCGTTCATCCGCGGGGATCAGTTCGGTTCGATAGGCATCGAGGGCAATGTCTTGGGTTGCAGAAACAAAGGCGACCATCACGGCGAGTCCGGCCAAGATCAGCGTGTTATTCATGGGGTCACATTGGGACATCAATCCGATTCCGACCAATAAGAGACATTGAGTGATCATCATCCAGCCACGACGTGGTCCGAGAAAGGGCCAAACATAACGGTCGATCAAGGGAGCCCATAAAAATTTAAAGACATAAGGCACGCCCACTAAGCTGAGAAATCCGATTTGCGTGTAAGATTTTCCGCTGACAGCGAACCAAGCTTCAAGAGTTCCGCCTGTCAAGGCTAACGGAAGACCGGAGGAAAACCCTAGGAATAAAACGATCCAGAGACGTGGATCGCACAGCGTAGATTTTTGAATGTTGCTAATCATGAGCCAAGTCCTTTAAAAATGAGTGGGTGCACTGGGGTTTACCCTCACCCTAGCCCTCTCCCGGAACTCGCGCTCCACATAATCGTTCATTGTGGCCGGGAGAGGGGACAGGAGTGCCCAATTCGAATACTACGCCAGTAAAAAAATGCACTCTCATTCTGAAAGAGTGGCATAGGATTCAAAGACTGAGCAAAAACAGAAAAGTGCACTCCTGTCCCCTCTCCCGACCACAATTTCCGAATGAATGCTCAACCTATTTCGGGAGAGGGCTAGGGTGAGGGCGAGATCCGATTAACAAGCCGGCTGATTCACCGCCAGCCCACCCAGGGCTGTTTCCTTATAAATATGCGACATATCTCGCCCTGTGGCAAACATGGTTTGCACCACTTTATCCAGAGAAACATAATGCGTTCCATCGCCCATCAAAGCCAATCGCGCAGCATTCACCGCTTGCACAGCGCCCATGGCATTGCGCTCAATGCAAGGAATTTGAACCAATCCACCGATGGGATCACAGGTTAAACCCAAATGATGCTCCATGCCCATTTCAGCAGCATTTTCAATCTGAGGGACTGTGCCTCCCATCAAGGCCGCGAGCCCCGCCGCTGCCATGGAACAGGCGACCCCCACTTCGCCCTGACAACCCACTTCCGCGGCGGAAATGGAGGCATTGGTTTTATACAAAAAACCAATCGCTGCACAGGTTAAAAGATAATCGATAATTCCATTATCCGATAAATCAGGGTTAAACACCTTGTAGTATTTCAACACCGCGGGAATAATGCCAGCGGCCCCATTCGTGGGCGCAGTGACAATCCGTTTGCAAGCGGCATTTTCTTCATTCACTGCGATTGCAAAGACACTGAGCCAATCCATGTCATTCGTATGCTCTTTCTTGGCAATTTTTTCTTGAAGTTTGATAAATAAACTCGGGGCGCGCCGCCGTATTTTCAGGCCACCCGGCAAATAATCAACCTCACGACGACAACCGCGTTCGATACTTTCATCCATGACCTGCCATAGACGTAAAATTCCTGCACGCACCTCATCTTCCGAACGCCAAACACATTCATTGGCCATCATGACCTGAGGAATCGTCAGATTGTGTTGTTTACATAAGGCCATCAGAGAGGCTGCATCGGAATAAGGATAAGGAAATTCATGCGGATCTTGTATCCGGCTGTCTTTCGCCATTTCTTCTTCGCTGACGATAAAACCGCCCCCTATCGAATACAACTTCAGGGCAGAGATCAGCCGATCCGCAGCATCGTAAGCCCGGAACTCCATGCCATTGCTGTGAAAGGGCAAAAATTTGTCTTTGTGCCAAAGCAAATCAGTGGTCGGGTCAAAATGAATGCGATGCACCCCCATCAACTGGATTTGCTTGTCTTGATACACTGCATCAATTTTTTCAGTCACCCCTTCAGGATCGACCGTTTCAGGCATTTCGCCCATGGCGCCCAGTAAGACAGCCGTATGGGTTCCATGCCCCCAGCCTGTCAAGGCGAGTGATCCGTAAAGATTGATTTCAAGACGTTTGACTTGGGTGAGGTCAAGACCACTGACATAACGATACGCAGCACGCATAGGGCCGACCGTATGAGAAGAGGAAGGTCCCATTCCGATGGAAAACAATTCGAATATTGATATCATCAGTCCCTGCGGAGTTTATCTGACATGGAGATCGGGGTTGGATAGAAGGCTGTAATCACATAAGAAGAAACGATAAAACAGAGAATCGTAGAGGCCTGAATCAGATAATAAGCAGGGTCACCAATGACCGCGCTGGTTTTTGCAATGTAGGCGACCAGGAGAGAAAATTCAGAGATTTGACCCAGGCGAACACCAATTTCTAGGGCACGCTTGTCTGTTTCATGGGTGCCCCGTAACAGACCCCAGAAAACGGCTGGCTTCATCAACAGCATCAGCCCTGCTAAGACGACGGCAGGAATAGCCACCCCGCCGAGTACGCTGAAATTCAAGCCAGCGCCCAAGGAGAAGAAAAACAGAATCAAGAAGAAATCACGCAAAGGTTTGAGGCTTTCCGCGATATATAAGGAGATAGGACTGGTTGCAATCGCAACCCCCGCGATAAAGGCACCGATTTCGTGAGAAAGACCGAGCAGGTAAGCCAGCTCCGCAATCCCCAAACACCAACCAATGGCTACCAAGAAAATATACTCTTTGATGCGATCAAAACGTTGAATTAAGGACATCAAAATATAACGTTCAGCCAAGAAGGCAAAGAGAGTGATTCCTGGGAGCCCGAGGACCATGATCAAAATTTTCCGCAAACTCATGCCTTCGGTGCCACCGTAAGCTTCCAGCAGCATCATGGCGGCGATAGCGATGATGTCTTGCAATAAAAGGATACTGATGACAATTTCACCCGTACGCTGGTGGTGCAAAATCGTGGTGGGTAATAACTTCAGACCAATAATGGTCGATGAAAACATCATGGTCGTCGCAATCACCAGGCGTTCCGGCACGGTGAAGCCAAAGAACTGACCGATAAAATACCCAAAGACACCAAAGGCCAAGGAACTGACGAGGGTCACCACCATGGTGTTTTTGAGAAGATGCAGAAGGTTTTTCGGATCAAGATTGAGGCCGAGCAAGAAAAGTAAAAATATAATGCCGATGTCCGACATATGCATGATCACATCTGGATCATCGACCCACTTCAGGCCCCAAGGACCCATGATGGCGCCGAGCACAATGTAGGCGACAATCAAGGATTGGCGCGTAAACAAAGCCACCGTGGCCAAAAAAGAGGCCCCGGTGAAAATAAGGAACATGTAGAATAAAAGTGAGTCAGACATTCTCACAGTATATACTGAATTATTCATTATGCGTAGGGGGCGCAGAATACTCGGTATAATTTGCCCCTAGCACGATGACTCAGGGTAAGCTCGACAAGGCTTCATTCAGCAATTTGGCCAATCTTTGACCGGCCAGGGTCACTTGTCGATCGGTTAATTCCTGCCCCTGCTCTAGATAAGCCGGCGAAGGAATGCCCTTGTACTCAATCCCCGTATAAGCATACTGGCGGGCCAGTTCATGAGAGTGAATCGCCCAATGGTAAGGGTCCATGGAACCGAGATGAGTTTTTCCATAAAGCTCGAACAAACTTTTGGCTTGGGTTTCTAAACTGGCCTTCCCTTCTGCTGTCAAAGGACGCTCCAAGTCTTCCCAATGACCCAAGCCAGAATCCCAAAGGGAATGCAGATTGTTCAGAGGCTTAGGCAAACCGACCAAGAATAAATTTCCGCCCGAATCTCCCTTAGGATAATAAGGAGAGACATGCGTTGCTGCATGCAAGGGCTGATGAATGTCCCCGGCCCAATGAATCAAGCGACGCAGGGCGAGACCCTTGTCGGCCTCGGTCTTGGTCGGATCTTTCAAAATGGCCATTTCATTGTCGATCGCCCAAGAGACATGGTATTTTTCAGGAAAACTTGCCCGAGTGGGCAGGGGTTCATTGACATCCTGAAAAGTCAGGGTCACGTAATGCCAACTGGAATAGGTTTTATCCCCTTGCGCACGGATATCATCCGCCCAAATCGCAGCGGTTACGAAATCATTGGTCTTAGGGTATTGTTTTGCATGGATGGCAATCAGTTCGTCCGCGCGTTGACGAACTTCGGGGGTCATGTGATCGTAGGCAATCTGGGCCACCAGCATGTGCGGGGTTTCCCACCAGGCGAAGGCTTGCAGGGAAATAAGGAGGATCAACAATAAAAATTTACGCACGAGTCACCTCATCCATGAAAAGCAGCATCATACACCAGAAAGGGATGAATATCAGCAACTTCTGTATCGGCAAGTGGGCGCTGTCGCGACATCCCCATCAGAACTCATTTTATTGACCTCGCCCATGGCGGTAGACCAGGGATTTTCGCGGGCATAGACTTTTTGTGGGCTAGGACCGGGGTTACCCGGTTGAGCACGATACCAACGTCCGGGAAGGTATTGTCCGCCTTTTTGAACGGGAGGATGGTAATTTCCTAGGGCGTCTTGAGAACCTTCGCTCATGTAGGCGGTTTGGTATTGTGCGGGTTGATAATAACCGGGATAGGAATATTGACTCATTTCTTGTGAGGCGCAGGCTGTCAATAAAATGGCGAAAATCAGCGTCAATAATTTTTTGTTCATTTTTTTATCTCGGGTTATTTATTTATTAGGATAGCACAGAAATCTTTTCCATTCGCTTTCGCCCTCACCCTAGCCCTCTCCCAGAATGAGATGATCTTGCTTTCTTCGTGGTCCGTGGCTGGGAGAGGGGACAGGATCGCACTGTTCAGTATTGCAGAATCATAACGAAGTGATCCTGTCCCCTCTCCCAGCCACAATTCCTCTATTTAAGAAGAACCGATTCTGGGAGAGGGCTAGGGTGAGGGTAAGGGTGCATCACACATCCTCATCATCTGACAGCGACAACAACGAAGCATTGCCTCCCATGGCCACTGTATTGATCGACAAGGCATGCTCATTCACCAAGCGCATTAAATAATTCGGTCCGCCAGCTTTGGGACCCGTGCCCGAGAGCCCTTCCCCACCGAAGGGTTGAACGCCCACAACCGCACCGACAATATTGCGATTAATGTAAGCATTCCCCACATTCATGGACGAAACCACATGATGGTATTGGGACTCGTTACGGCTGTGCATGCCGAAAGTTAAGCCATAGCCAGTTTGGTTGATCTCTTGAATCAAAGCCGACAATTTATTAGCGCTGTAACGGAGAACATGCAGAACCGGTCCGAAGACTTCACGCTTGAGTGAGCTCAACGAATCGATTTCTATCATCGTGGGTGGCACGAAAGTGCCCTTCTCGGCATACTCTGTCATGGGGATTTGATAAGTCTTGAAACCCCGTTCACGCATGGATTCAATATGTTTTAATAACATACCCTGAGCTTCCGCGTCGATCACCGGGCCCACATCGGTTTTAAGCAGACTGGGGTCGCCGACCTTCAGGGTGTCCATCATGCCTTTGATCATCTCGATTAAATCATCGGCAATGTCTTCTTGAACACAGAGCACTCTCAGGGCAGAGCAACGTTGTCCCGCCGAGTCAAAGGCAGATCTGACGACATCAATGACGACTTGCTCGAGCAAGGCTGTGGAATCGACAATCATCGTATTTTGACCGCCGGTTTCAGCAATCAAGGGAACAATCGCGCCGGATTTTGCAGCCAGGGTTTGGTTGATAATTTGCGCGACTTCGGTAGAGCCAGTAAAAATCACCCCGGCCACATCCGGATGGGCCACTAAGGCAGCGCCGACCGTAGAACCATCGCCGGGTAATAACTGCAAGACATCTTGAGGAACACCGGCTTTATAAAATAATTCAACGGCACGTTTAGCCATCAGCGGGGTTTGTTCTGCAGGTTTGGCAAGCACGGTATTCCCAGCCATCAAAGCAGCGGCCAGTTGGCCCGTAAAAATAGCGAGCGGGAAATTCCAAGGGCTGATGCAGACCATCACCCCACGACCACGATAAGATAATTGATTAAACTCCCCTGTGGGCCCTGGCAAAACAACGGGTGCCAAAGTCTTTAAACCCTGAGCTGCGTAGTAACGGCAAAAATCGACGGCTTCGCGAATTTCACCGATAGCATTGGGAATGGTTTTCCCTGCTTCTTTAATGGCAATGGCGATCAGTTCTGAGGTATGGGCTTCCATTTGGTCAGCCATGGCATTGAGAATCGCTGCCCTGTCTTCCAGGCTTTTTCTTGACCAAGTTTCGTAGGCAAGGCTGGCTTTCTTCATGGCTGGGTCAACGGCATCCACCGTGACTTCAGCGACCTTGGCCGCCTGAATACCAGGAAAATGTGTTTTGACCTGCGCTTCGAGTGCATTAAAATTATGTGTTTCCAACAGATCGATCCCCTGTGAGTTTTTACGTTCAGGCTGATAAAGCGCTGTCGGTAATTTGATTTTTGGATGAGGCTTGGTATTTAACTTCGCTAATTTTTCAACAGGATTAGCAATTAAGTCTTCAATCGAAACATCCGAACCGACGACTTGATTGACGAAAGAGGTATTGGCTCCATTTTCAAGCAAACGACGCACCAAATAAGCCAACAAATATTGATGACCGCCGACGGGGGCATAAATGCGGCAACGCACCCCTTTATTTTCAGCCAATAATTTATCGTACAAATCATCGCCCATGCCATGAAGGCGCTGAAATTCAAAGGCTGTGTCGGGCTTGACCATCTTCATGATGGCAGCCACCGTGAAGGCATTGTGCGTGGCAAACTGCGGGTAAAAATGCTGAGCATTGTCGATTAATTTTTGTGCGCAGGTCAAATACGAGACGTCGGTGGTCATTTTGCGCGTGTAAACAGGATAGTGATCAAAGCCACTGATTTGAGCATGCTTGACTTCGCTGTCCCAATAGGCGCCTTTGACTAAACGCACCATGATTTTGCGCTGGGTTTCAATGGACAATTCTTTGAGCCAATCGATCACGGCGCGAGCACGTTTTTGATACCCTTGAACCGCCAAACCCAAGCCTTCCCAACCCTTTAAACCTGGGTCCCGGGCCACGGCTTCAAATAAGGCCAGAGAAAGTTCGAGTCTGTCGGCTTCTTCTGCATCCACAGTCATGCCAATATTGTAAGACTTGGCCAGCTGTGCAAGCTCGAGCAAACGGGGCAGTAAATACTTAAATTGATCATCCCATTGCGCAAATTCGTAACGAGGATGAAGGGCTGATAGTTTAATGGAAATTCCTGGGCCGGCGATTAACCCCTTGCCTTGAGCATTTTTGCCGATGGCATGAATGGAAGCCGCATAAGCATTGAAATACGCTTCGGCCTGGCCTTCGGTGCGAGCAGATTCGCCCAGCATGTCGTAGGAATAAGTAAAACCTTCGGCCTCTTTGGTGGCCGCGCGCTTCATCGCGCTTTCAATGGTTTCCCCTAGAACGTATTGTTTGCCTAATATTTTCATGGCTTGCGCGATGGCTTGACGAATCACGGGTTCCGAAGTGCGTGAGAACCAGCCTTTTAAAGATCCGGACCAATTTTCGGTGGCCAGAGGATCAGGGTTAATCACCTTCCCCGTGACAAGCAAGCCTAGGGTCGCAACATTCACGAATAAGGAATCGCTTTTGCCAAAATGGGATTCCCAATCGCCTTTTGAAATTTTATCGGCGATGAGACGATCCGCCGTGGCACCGTCAGGAATACGCAAAAGAGCTTCGGCCAAACACATGAGGGCAATGCCTTCTTTGCTCGACAAATCGTACGTGGACATAAAACTGTCCATCCCACCTTGGTTGCTCTGGGCTTTGCGAACATGCTCCGCCAAGCTCAAGGCCAGGGGCTTGGCTTCGGCGATTTTGCTTACGGAAGGTTTGATTTCTTCCAGCAAAAGTTTGGCATGACTGGTTTCGTCGAGCATCAGGGCTGTGTGGAGTTTGTCGAAACTGGGCATGTTTGTTCCTCTCATTGAAAATTGGGCCCTCAAAATTGGGGCGGATTAAGCCATGTACTCATGGCTATCCGCCCTAACAATGCCCCATTAAACGAGGGCGATTGTTATTTTTTAGGCATGTACAGGTCAGTGATCGTCCCTTCAAACACTTCCGTCGCCATCGCCATGGTTTCAGCGAAAGTTGGGTGAGGGTGAATGGTCAAGGCAATGTCTTCTGCATCACAGCCCATTTCAATCGCAAGCCCCATTTCGGAAATCAAATCGCCCGCATGAGGTCCCACGATGCCTGCCCCCAAAAGACGATGGGTATTTTTATCAAATACCAGCTTGGTGAGCCCCTCGGTTCGTCCTTCACTGAGCGCGCGTCCGCTGGCGGCCCAAGGGAAGGTCCCTACGCCTACAGTATAGCCCTGTTCTTTGGCTTCTTTTTCCATCAAACCAACCCAAGCAACCTCAGGATCCGTGTAGGCCACACTGGGGATGCACTGAACATCGAAGAAGTGCTTCATGCCGGCAATGACCTCAGCGGCGACGCGAGCCTCAGGAATGGCTTTATGAGCCAACATGGGGTTCCCGACGATGTCGCCGATGGCAAAAATATGAGGCACGTTGGTGCGCATTTGCTTGTCTACAGGAATGAAACCGCGATCATCAACCGTCACGCCCGCAGCTTGGGCGCCAATGTCTTTGCCATTCGGGATACGGCCCACGGCACAGAGCATGCGATCAAAACGTTCGGGGGCGGCGGGGGCTTGCTCCCCTTCAAAAGTGACCCAAAGTCCATCGTCTTTAGCTTCGACTTTTGTGACTTTTGTTTTTAAACGAATTTCTTTGTATTTAGGCTGAATGAACTTCATGAAGGGTTTCAGCAAGTCTTTGTCCACATTGCCCAATAAACCGTCGGCCAGTTCAACCACCGTGATTTCAGAACCCAGGGCGCTGTAAACACAGGCCATTTCCATGCCAATGATGCCACCGCCCATGACCAACAATTTTTTGGGGATGTCTTTGAGCTCTAAAGCACCGGTAGAATCCATGACACGAGGATCTTCGTTGGGAACAAAGGGCAATTTGACGGGGCGAGAACCCGCGGCAATGATCGCCTGTTCAAAACGGATAATCGTTTCTTTGCCGTCAGCAGATTTCACGCTTAAGGTATTGGGCCCAGTGAAAGTACCTACCCCATGAACAATCTCGACCTTGCGTTGTTTGGCCAAGCCTTTGAGACCCGTGGTTAAACGAGAAACCACGTCTTTTTGAACCCAGCCGCGCAGGACATCGAGATCAATCTTAGGGGCTGCGAAGGTGATTCCGTGATGGGATGATTTCGCGGCCTCGTCGATCAGTTTGGCTTGATGCAAGAGGGCTTTGGAAGGAATGCACCCCACATTCAGGCAAACACCGCCGATATTTTCGTAGCGCTCCACCAGGACAATTTTTTTATCTTGCTTTTGTTCTGCAAACAAATCCGCCGCGCGAAAAGCCGCGGTGTATCCGCCGGGGCCACTGCCTAATACCACTAAACTTACATTCATTTCAGTCATCATTTTTTCCTTAGAGCAATACGCGTCGAATATCTGCGAGCAACCCAGACAAATAGGTGGTGAAAGCCGCTGCCTGAGCGCCATCAATCACACGGTGATCATAAGACAGCGACAGAGGCAACATCAAACGAGGCACAAATTCGCCATTTTGATAAATCGGTTTCATTTGTGAACGTGATACACCCAAGATAGCGACATCGGGGGCATTGACGATCGGGGTAAAGGCCGTGCCACCCACTCCCCCGAGGCTAGAAATGGTGAAGGAAGAGCCTTGCATGTCTTGTGCGGTAAGTTTTCCATCACGGGCTTTCACGGAAATTTCGCCCAACTCTTTCGCCAGATCAAAGAGACCCTTGCTGTCCACATTTCGAATCACAGGAACAACCAAGCCATTGGGTGTGTCCACTGCAACACCGATATGGAAATAGTTTTTGAGAATTAATTGCTCGCCATCGGCAGATAAGGAGCTATTGAATTCAGGGAACTGTTTCAAGGCGGCCACGACAGCCTTCATCATGAAGACCAAGGGCGTGAGTTTGAAGCCCTGAGCCTGGGCTCTGTCTTTTTGGCTGTTACGGAAGGCCTCTAATTCAGTGATGTCTGCTTCATCAAATTGCGTGACATGAGGAATTAACACCCAATTACGGTGCAAATTGATGGCAGTCAATTTTTTGATCCGTGACAAGGGCTGCACGGTGACTTCCCCAAACTGTGTAAAATCGATCGCAGGCATTTTAGGCAAGCCGGAACCCGTGCTTGCGCCCTCTTCCCCGCTCAGACGTTTTTTCACATAGTTTTGCAGATCTGTTTTTTGGATACGGCCCTTGCGAGCTGATCCGGGAACGGATTGTAATTCGATGCCAAATTCACGGGCCATACGACGCACGACTGGGCTGGCGTACACCCCAGGGCCGATGTGATGGGTTTCGGTTTCAGAAACGGGGGCCGGTGTGGGGGTCGGAGCTGGCACAGGTGTTGAAGTGGGCGCGGGCGCGGGCGCGGAAGTCGGAGCGGGCAAATTGTCCGGAGTACCGGACGTATTTGCCCCTACGGCTGATTCCAATTCAAGAATCGCATCGCCTTGCTTGACCTTATCGCCCACTTTAATATGAATGGCCTTCACGACGCCTGCATCACTGGAGGGCACTTCCATGGAGGCTTTATCGGTTTCAACCGTGATCAAGGTGTCTTCTTTTTCAATACGATCACCGACTTTAACATTGACTTCAATGACTTCAACTGCATTGAAGTTGCCAATATCAGGCACAAGAACTGATTTCACAAGCAACTCCTTATTATACGGTCACAGGGTTAGGTTTATTTGGATTAATGCCCAAGTCTTTTATCGCCTTCTCAACAACACTCTTCTCGAGGTTGCCTTCGTCGGCCAGGGCGTTCAAGGTAGCAATGACAATGTACTTGGCATCGACTTCAAAGAAATGACGCAATTGTTTACGTGTATCGCTTCGGCCGTAACCATCGGTCCCTAAGGTCACGTACCGCTGAGGAACGAAAGCACGAATTTGATCCGCAAAGCTACGCATGTAATCAGAGGCCGCGATCACGGGACCTTT
>CAYMDW010000018.1:0-18424 GCA_964389615.1 uncultured Gammaproteobacteria bacterium
GGAACAAGCCAGGTCCGCGGAAGAATGTCAAAGGCGGGGGTTTTTCAAGAAGAGGAAAGCCCCAACGAAGCCACCCCTAAAACCCACCCCCCACATCCCCCAATCTATGCTATCCTTATTACATAAGCGAGAACAATAACCCAGTTCCGCGCCCGAAGTAGAAGTAAAATAAGGAGTTCCACATGAGAGCAGTCATCGGTATCTTATTGATGTGTATTGGATTAGGGGCCATGGCACAGGAGCAGGTAATCGCCCAGGGGTCAGATGAATCTGTCCCTAAGGTTGAGTTGAACCTCCCTGAAAAACCAGATACTCCTTTCATTCAAACCTATCATACGGATAAGGGTGAATTGGCCTCACTGGTGACCCCTGAAGAGGGCAATCAGTACTCCGTTGTTCACGTAGAGCAGGCATATCAGACGCAATATCCGCAGTACCGTGAAGCCGATGTGCCCAATAACAGATCGACCTGGGTCTTTTTCGGTTGGTGATTAAAAATGGTCTATTCCTATGCATGGCATGTTTATAGAGCAATGTGGGACGAAGAAGTCCGTGGGTATATTTATGCTCATAATGAAACGGAGGCCCAGCAGGCCTGGAAGAAAATTGACGCCCCCGCGGCCAATGCCTTGGTCGAGGTAGAGGACGTCGAGTTTTATGTCACCAGTCCCGCAGAAGGCGGTTACATACTCTTCCTTTCCCCCGATGAGCTCGTCGACCATTTCATCGATCATGAGGATGCAGACAAGCCTCATGTCTTTTACATTGAAGGGGAGCACGAATGAGCGTCTCCATCACCCCTGAGATCCAAAAGGATTTAGAGGCCCTCAAACAGCACACGAATCAACTGTTACTCATTGATCTCAAATGTGTTTTACAGCCTGATTATGGCGCCAAGGCCAGGCAAGCCGTGGATGCCATGCTGACCCTTGTGCCCCCCGTGAAAGAAGTGTTGAGCAATCCGGCCAATATTCACCAGACGGAGCTTGATACCGGCTTAAAAAACCTTCAGGCTGTCGGGAGGACCTTGCCCGAGAAAGCCAAAGAGGCCCATGAGACCTCGTTTAAGGCCGTTTTGGCAGACATCAAGAAGCTGAGAACGGAAGTTCCACGCAAAGAAATGCCCCAAACCACCAAACCTACCGCCAAGATTTAAATAAATCAAAAAAATAGCAAAACCCCACTTGTGTTTATTCTAGGATTCAGTATGATATGCCCATCCCAGGGTCGTTAGCTCAGTCGGTAGAGCATCGGACTTTTAATCCGCTGGTCGATGGTTCGAATCCATCACGACCCAACAAACACCTCTTCCCCCCCCCTCCATTGATTTAGCTTGACAACCAATTCCAGTCTTGATATTGTTTATCAACTAAATTACTGGAGACAGCGCTATGATGCCACGGCGACTCTTTGCACCTATTCAACTCGACGAGACCCCCCCTCGCTGGTTAACCGTCGGGCAACTTGATCCGAATGCCGAGGTAAATCCCACCCAGGCCCTCATCGGTTCTATTACCTTTGTGCACACAGATGTCAATCATCCCTTGCGCGACGTGCATTTTTTGGCATATATCGACGGAGAAGTGCGACTTCAACTGCGCTGGGATACGGCCCAGGCCTTAGCGGCAGTGGGCTATCTTGCAGTTCCCTTGATAAGAAGACCTTTAGTGAGAATTGAAGCACAAAACAATCTGTTGACGATCATCGGTCGTTTTCATCAACGGAATGAAATGAGGCATTTTTTGGCAACAGTGAGGCACTTTGAAGGGGCGATTTTAGGGCCAGCAGGCCTCGATCAGAACCTCGAAGCGCTTTTTCACCCCTATCTCCATGCGCATCAACATTTGCAACCTCATTTCGGTGGGGCTGAGGAAAGAATCAATCCTACGCCAGAAATCCCCACCGGCCCCTTTATGTTGCATCCAATTCAGGTTCCACAGCAGGGACAGGTTCCTCAGCTTAGACGGATTGTCAGGCCCCTGCCGGATGATATACGGCAACAGCTCGCGGCTCGTGTCCCGCCCCAGCCCCCAGCGGCTCAGCAGGCTCCGGTGGTCTTTCCACCTCCGGTCCTCGCTCAAGCTCCGGTCGTCGCGCAACCTGCCCAAATTCCTTGTGTGAATGCCAACCGTCTGGAAGCGGCTAATTTCCAAGGGGAGATCCCCGATGAGATGATTTGCCCCATTTCATTCGCCATCATCGACAGACCCGTGCACGTTCCTGGCACTGCAGGCGTATTCAATGAGGCACATATCCGTGAATGGCTCACGCGAAATCCGACGAACCCTCTGACAAGAGCCCCCATGAATGCGTGGCAATTGGTGCATCACGGCGCCCTTCAAGCTCAAATTGATGCCTTCGTGAATCAACATGCGCCGATCTTGGATCAAAATGAACCTTTGGCCAATCGAAATAATGATCGGGCTGATCTTCATGAGGGCGGAGTCAAACGCATGAGGTTCAACTAAATCTCATCAGGGTGTCAAGAGATGCGACGAATGGTCTCATACACGGCTTGCATGTCTGGGCTGTGATGGGTGAAGGTTTTGTAGAGGCCACGGAGGGCCTGTTCCATGACCTTACGCGCATCGGCAGTCATGTGATCACGATAGAGGGCTGAGCCGCGTAACGCGATTTCAGTCGCCCCATAGACTCCTGGCCAACCCTGCTGAAGACGGATTTTAGCGTATTGATAAAAATGTTCCATGTCGAAGAGATCTTGTTTTTCGAGGGTCTTTTGCATCAGCGCTGTCAGTTCTTTGGCGGTTCGGGTGACGGCGTCGCCGCGAATCGCATTATAATCCAGTCCATGGCCATCCATTCTCAGCGTATCCATGCTTCCCATGGCAGCACTCGATAAGAGCGCATCGCAGAATAATTCAGCACGCTGTTTCATGGTTCATGTCCTCATGATGATGTATTTTTATCATCGACCCATGTTGAGGAATCTTGAATCGGTATATACTCCTTCCCATGAGTAAACAATTAGCCAAATCCACCGGAATCGTAGGAAGCATGACCTTCCTCTCGCGCATCTTAGGTTTTATCCGAGACATGATGGTGGCACAATTTTTCGGGGCAGGGGCCCAATACGACGCCTTTTTAATCGCATTTAAACTTCCCAATTTTTTCCGCAGTTTATTAGCCGAGGGGGCTTTTTCTCAATCTTTTGTTCCCCTGCTGGCAGAATACCGTGATCAGCGCACGCACGAAGAAGCGCAACGCTACATGAATGCCGTCGCCGGATCCCTGACCGTCGTTTTGCTGGCCATTGTTACCTTAGGGATTATTTTTGCGCCCGGGTTGGTCGCCTTATTCGCCCCGGGGTTTGAGTTCGGCGGCGATCGCTTCAGGCTAGCGACTGAAATGACTCGGATCACTTTTCCCTATCTATTATTCATTTCACTCACGGCTTTTGCCGGCGGAATTTTGAATACTTACGGTAAGTTTGCGGTGCCTGCGGTCACGCCCACCTTACTCAATCTTTGCATGATTGCTTGCATCGTATTATTGACTTCGCGTCTGGCTGATCCGATCACGGCCTTGGCTTGGGGCGTGTTTTTAGGCGGAATTGCCCAATTATTATTCAGTCTCCCCTTCATTATGCGTCTGGGCTTTCATTTACGCATGCGGGTTGATTTTAAAGATCCCGGGGTGAAACGATTACTCACCTTGATGGTGCCTTTGGTGTATGGGGCCTCTATTTTGCAGGTTAACTTGGTGATCAGCACGGTATTCGCCTCCTTTTTGGTGGTCGGTTCCGTTTCATGGCTTTACTATGCAGAACGCTTGATGCAATTTCCCCTGGGAATTTTTGGAGTGGCTTTGGCGACCGTGGTCTTGCCCTATTTGTCTAAAGAAAAAGCGCGTGCGGACAGTCAAGTCTATGGACAGATTTTAGATTGGTCACTCAAAACAGCCTTGCTCATTGCACTTCCGGCTTCCTTGGGTTTATGGCTCTTGGCCACACCGATGTTAACGGCGCTTTTCCAGTACCGCGAATTTACCGCCTTTGATGTGACTCAGTCTTCCAAAGCGCTGGTCATGTATTCGATCGGATTGGGCGCCTTTATCGTGGTGAAAATTCTGGCGGCGGCTTGTTATGCGCGTCATGACATGAAAGGCCCAGTTAAAATTGCAACCATCAGCCTTTTTGCCAATATCGTATTCAATCTTGTGTTGATAAAACACATGGCGCATGCCGGACTCGCTTTATCGACATCGCTGGCAGCCCTGGTTACGGCTGTTCTTTTATTTTGGCGCTTAAAGCAACATCATAAAATCGTTCTGCTGGACGATTGGGGCATTTACACGCTTCGGGTCGTGGGTGCCAATGCCATCATGGTTGGGATCTTGTGCGCGATTAATGCGCATGTCGGCGATTGGGGGGCTCAACCCACAGTGATGCGATTAAGCTATTTAGCCTTTGCCATTATTTCTGGAGCCCTGGGATATGGGTTGGCCTTATTGGCGATGGGTGTCCGCCCGCGCCACCTCTTGAAGCCCATCGCGGTCTGATATTTTATGCAAAAAATCACCTTACAATCGATTACTTCTGCCCATCGTGGCGCCTTCGTGACCCTGGGGAATTTTGACGGGGTGCATTTGGGGCATCAAGCCATGATTCAAACCATCGTGACTCTGGCCAAAGCGCAGGGGTGCCCGAGCATGGTCATTGTTTTTGAGCCTCAGCCCCAAGAATATTTTTCAGCCCACCCCCCCGCGCGTTTGACCCATTTTGATGAAAAATGTGCGATTTTTGAGACCCTGGGGGTGGATTATGTGCTTTGTTTGGATTTTAATGCGGAACTGGCCCGCATGAGTGCGGAAGCCTTCATTCAAGCCATTCTTGTGGAAGGGCTGGGCATCAAACATGTCTTGGTCGGGGATGATTTCAAATTTGGCGAAAATAGGCGAGGGGATCTGGCCCTATTGCAGCGACTCGGACCTGTCCATGGGTTCACATCTGAGGGCTTAGAGAGTATCATGGTGGGGGTCGATCGGGTGAGCTCTACACGCATCCGAGAAGCCCTCAAAGCCGGTCAATTTGCGCAGGCGGCCTCATGGCTTGGCCGGCCTTATCGCATGTCTGGCCGCGTAGAACGCGGGGATCAACGGGGTCGCCTCTTGGGGTACCCCACGGCTAATATTAACCCAGGGCGCTTGATCTTGCCCTTTTCAGGGGTCTATGCCGTGAAGGTCTATGGCCTGGGTTCTGTCCCCTTAGTGGGCATGGCCAATTTAGGCACCCGTCCTACGGTAGACGGTAAAAAAACCCTTCTGGAGGTCCATATCTTCCAGTTTGACCAAACTATCTATGGCCAAGCCCTGGAAATCGAATTTTGCCACAAAATAAGGGAAGAACAACGGTTTGAATCCCTCGCTGATTTAACAGCCCAAATTCAAGCCGACCACCTTGCAGTCGAGAGTTATTTTCATCATGGTTGATTACAAACATACATTAAACCTGCCCCAGACCGCCTTTAGCATGAAGGCTAATTTATCCCAGCGAGAGCCTGAGCGTTTGGCTGAGTGGAAAGCGGCAGATCTCTACAACAAAATACGACTGTCTCGCGCCGGTGAACCCAAATATATTTTGCACGACGGTCCTCCCTACGCCAATGGTGACATTCATTTAGGTCATGCGATCAATAAAATCGTGAAAGATTTTGTGGTCAAATCCAAAACACTCAGCGGCTTTGATGCCCCTTTTGTTCCAGGCTGGGACTGTCATGGCTTGCCGATCGAAATTAATGTCGAGAAAAAAGTAGGGCGGGTCGGGGATAAGGTGAGTCCGAAAGCGTTTCGTGAAGCCTGCCATGATTATGCCTTGTCTCAGGTCGATAAACAGCGCCAAGATTTTATTCGATTAGGCGTTTTGGGCGACTGGGATAATCCTTATTTAACGATCAACAAAGATTACGAAGCCAATATCATTCGGTCTTTAGCTAAAATCATTGAGAATGGTCATTTAATGCAGGGGTACAAGCCTGTGCATTGGTGCATGGATTGCGGTTCTGCCCTCGCCGAAGCCGAGGTCGAATACCAAGACAAACACTCTCCCAGCATTGATTTGAAATTTCCTTTTGTCGATACCGATAAATTAAATGAAAAAGTCCCAGGGCTCGGTCTGCCTGCAGAAAAAATTGCTTGCGTCATTTGGACCACGACTCCCTGGACCCTGCCTTCCAATAAAGCCGTGTGCTTGAATGCCACCGTGGATTATGCCTTTGTCCAGTTTACCGGCGAGCAGGGCGATGAAATCATTGTGCTGGCACAGGATCTTGTCGATACCTGCATGAAGCGTTATGGCATCGAAGTGTATCAGATACTCACCGTTGTTCCGGGCGCCACTCTGGAATACTTGCAACTCCAACACCCTTGGCAAGACATTTCTGTGCCCGTGATTTTGGGGGAGCATGTCACCGTCGAAGCCGGTACAGGTTGCGTGCACACGGCCCCCGGTCATGGCGAAGACGATTTTGCGATTGGGCAACAGTATCATTTGTCTGTGGATCACCGTGTCGATGCACGAGGCTGTTTTGTGGGAGGCACGCCCATCGTGGCTGGCATGCATATCAGCAAAGCCAATGAGGTCATTATTGATACGCTCAAGGCGCAGCACCGTGTCTTGAATACCAGCAAAATGCTCCACAGCTACCCGCACTGCTGGCGCCATAAAACCCCGATTATTTTCCGTGCGACTCCGCAATGGTTTATCAGCATGGATCAGGCGGGCCTGCGCAAAGACGCGCTCAAAGCCATTTCCAAAACCCGCTGGATGCCCGAGTGGGGCGAATCTCGCATTTACAACATGATTGAATCCCGTCCTGATTGGTGTATTTCTCGTCAACGCACTTGGACTATGCCCATCACGACTTATATTCACAAAGAAACCGGTGATCTTCACCCCAACACGCAAGAAATCATGGCCAAGGTCGCCGATGCGGTCGAGAAAGGTGGGATGGAAGCCTGGTATGAGTTTGACGATAAAGCCTTGATTGGCGATGATGCTGAACATTACCACAAAATTCGCGATGGACTGGACGTTTGGTTCGATTCGGGTGTGAGCCATGCCTGCGTATTGGCTGTCCGTCACGGCTTGCATGTCCCTGCGGATCTTTATCTGGAAGGCTCCGATCAACATCGTGGCTGGTTCCACAGCTCTTTATTAACCAGCGTGGCCATGAATGGCCATGCGCCTTACAAACAAGTCGTCACCCATGGTTTTACGGTGGACAAAGACGGCCGCAAAATGTCAAAATCAATCGGCAATACCGTGGCCCCTCAACAGGTGATTAATCGCTTGGGCGCGGATGTCTTGCGCCTTTGGATCGCCTCGATTGATTTTCGTAATGATCAAGTCGTTTCGGATGAAATTTTTGATCGGACTGCAGATGCTTATCGTCGCATTCGTAACACGGCGCGCTTTTTGCTGGCGAATTTAAACGGGTTTGATCCGGCTTCGGATATTATCTGTCCTACAGAGATGGTCGCTCTGGATCGCTACATCGTGCGTCGCGCCTTGGATTTGCAGGAAAATATTCTCGACGCCTATGAGAAATTCCAGTTCCATCAAATCTATCAACTGGTTCATAATTTTTGCACGGTGGATTTGGGCAGTTTTTATCTCGACATCATCAAAGATCGTCAATACACGGCCAAGGCGCACACGCCCGCGCATCAAAGCGCGCAAACGGCCATGTATTACCTCATTGAAATGTTGGTGCGTTGGCTCGCGCCTCTGATCCCGTTTACAGCCGATGAGCTTTGGTCTCATATTCCTGGCGAGCGTGAAGAGTCCGTTTTTCTTGCCCATTGGTATGCCGATTATCCTGCCGATTTGCAAGACGAGGTCTTTACCAATGAGTATTGGCGTGAAATCATGCGTGTTCGTGACGAGGTCAATAAATGTTTAGAAAAGGCACGCGCGAATGGCAAAATCGGATCAGGTCTTGATGCCGAAGTGGTCTTGTACGCGCAACCGGCCTTGTACGAACGCCTCGCCGTCCTCAAAGATGAAATTCGTTTTGTGTTGATTACCTCGGGTGCAAGCCTGGCCCCGATTGCTGACCGTTCTTCAGATTCTGTGCTCACGGATCTGGAAGGGCTCGCCGTTGAAATCAAAGTCACCCACGCTCAAAAATGTGCCCGTTGCTGGCAGCGCCGCGATGAGGTGGGTCAAGATGCGCAACATCCTGAGCTCTGTGAGCGTTGTGTCGTCAATATTGAAGGGGATGGAGAGAGGAGAGGGTATGCTTGATAATCTCGAGTCCATCGTGGGGGAATCGCAAAAGTCATCCCAAGCCTCGTGCTATGCATGGCTTTTGCTGATCCCCCTTATCGTCTTGCTCGATTACCTTACCAAGCAATACGCGCTCTCACACCTTGTGTTGCATGAGCCCGTGGCCGTGATTCCTTTTTTTAATTTTACCCTGGTCTATAACACGGGGGCGGCCTTTGGATTTCTCAGCAGTCTGGAGCCTACTTGGGAACGTTGGCTGCTCTCGGGCGTCTCTTTACTGGCCACCGCGTTTTTTTTCCAGTGGTATCGACAGGCTGACAATCGGCTTCAGCGCCTGGGGCTCGCTCTGATCATGGGCGGAGCACTGGGAAATTTTATTGATCGGGCCTTTTACGGATTCGTGATCGATTTCTTAGATGTTTACGTAGGTCAATATCACTGGCCTGCCTTTAATCTTGCGGATTCCGCGATTTGCGTGGGCGTGGCTTTATTGATTTTATCTTGGGTGAAGTATGAGCGTTGTCATTGATAAAGCGAGTATTGTGTTGGCGAATCCTCGGGGTTTTTGCGCCGGGGTTGATCGTGCCATCGATGTAGTGGAACGCGCCCTGGCTTTGTTTAAAGCGCCTATCTATGTCCGTCATGAAATTGTCCATAATCGTTACGTCGTTGAAGATCTCAAAGCCAAGGGTGTTGTTTTTGTGTCTGAGCTTCATGAGGTTCCGGACGGTTCAGTCGTTATCTTTTCTGCCCATGGGGTCGCTAAAAGCGTGGTGCAAGAAGGCGAGTCTCGTGATTTAACGGTCTTCGATGCCACCTGCCCCTTGGTCACCAAAGTGCATATGGAGGTCGCGCGCTGTGCCAAGCATGATGAAGAATGCATTCTGATCGGCCATGCAGGTCACCCTGAGGTCATTGGCACCATGGGCCAGTATCATAATGAAAACGCCGGCATTTATTTGGTTGAAAACATCGAGGATGCCATGAGCATTCAGGTGAAAAACCCTGAACAACTGGCCTTCGTCACACAGACGACGCTCTCGGTCGATGAAACCCTCGCCATCATTGCGACCTTGCAAAGTCGCTTCCCCAAGATCAAAGCGCCGAAACGGGATGATATTTGTTATGCCACGCAAAATCGCCAAGATGCGGTAAGAATGTTGTCTGAGCAGGTGGATGTGATTTTGGTGGTGGGCTCGCCGAATAGTTCTAATTCCAGCCGCTTGCGTGAACTGGCGGAACGCATGGGAACTCCCGCTTATTTATTGGATGATCCGGCGCAATTACAAGCCCAATGGGTCGCTTATGCTTCTTCTATCGGCGTGACCGCAGGCGCTTCTGCGCCCGAGGTCCTGGTTCAGTCCATCATTAAAGTGTTGCAAAGCTGGGGGGCCGGGGAGGTTCAGCATTTGCAGGGGGCGATTGAGGATGTGACCTTTGCGCTGCCGAAGGCGCTGAGGGATATTCCGGTGGTGGTGAAATCCCCTCAATCACTCAACAAGCCCGCGCCCAACTGATTCAAGCATTTCAATACCTCATCCAGCACATCCCCCGATTTGCCCCCCATGTTTTCATCATCCGCTACCTCGATCTCACGCGCATCGTACGCCCAACGACGGAGAATATCGATTTTTTGATCACGGCTCAACGAATCGTTCATCAATACCTCATGGGGATGGGCGAAGACAGAGGTGGGATCTAATTTAGCTTTTTCAACATCGATCATGGTGCAAAATCCTTTTTTTGGGTACACTGGCCGGCATGAAGAATAAGCATAATAAACTTGCCGGTTTTACGCTACTTGAGCTCATGATAATACTAGCCATCACCGCCTTACTTGTACAGTTAGCCGTGCCTAGTTATAAAACACAGATAGTGAGAGCCGAACAATTAAAGCAAGAAGCGGAGCGGATGGAAAAGGAAATCAACGAACAGCGATCCTCCCTCCTTGACTGACCACTATTTTTTTGACTCTCTCGGGCTTATCCTGGGCCCTTACCTCAATGGTTCCATTATGAAAATCAGTCTTGCCCCCTTGTGTAAAGGTTAAGACGCCGTGAGCCTGGGCGGGGAAAAGGTGGGTGCTCACCTGATGTTCACCGGACAGGGGAAAGCGTTTGTCTCCTTCGGCCGTGTGCACTTGGCACAGCGAGGCTTGGCATACCACCGTCGCGGGAACGGAATGAATAGCTCGATCTCGGGCATAATGCAGGGCGGTGGAGATGATTTGGGCATCGGAGTTAAGGCGGGTGCGCATGACAAGGTCTTGATACCCGAATACGCTCATTCCGAGAAGGAGGCTGATCAGCGCGAGGCTGATCAGCATTTCAAGAAGGTTCACTGCTTAGGCGCCATGTAACGGTCGACATTCGCATTAATGATTTCTTTTTGCTGCTTCGTTGTATTGCCAAGATATCCGAGTATATGCAAACGTTGCGTTTCTTGATTCGTTGCATTGCCAGGATTTTCGGGTGCATCCGAGTCTTTCTTTTCTTGATTCGTTGCATTGTCAGGATTTTCGGGTACATCCGAGTCTTTCTTTTCATTTTTTACAACAGGAAGGGTTGGGCCGATACGACCGATTTGTTCAAAATATTCAAGGAATTGTGGGCTCTTCGGGTCACTCATCTTCGGGTCACTCATTTGAGTAGTATCCAGCCAATCGGTCACGGTCGCTTTGGCGACACTCTTATCATACCAACCCGCGATTTCTTTGAAGCCACGAACGGTCAAATCCATCGCTCCCAAGGTGAAGGCGGTGAGGGTGGTGATGCTGAGCATGGTTGAGACAGTTGCGGGCATGGTGCTTAAAAGGCCTGAGAAGAAGCCTGTCACAGGAGCGACGACCGTGGCCATCACAGAGCCGAATTCAAAATCCATGAGGGCCGGAACGCCGACATAGGGGAAGAGGGCGACCGATAAAGCGATCGCCACCACGGTGAACCCAGCCAGTATGGCAAGTTTTGGATGGGTTTCATAAAGATCACTCGCTTTGTTCCAAAGGCGAATCAGGGGATTGACAACGCCCAGGACCATAGCGGTGAGGGTATGAAGGAGGCCGTAAAGGTAATATTCAAGATCGGCGGGGCCATCTTGGAGATCATTCAAGGCCGCTGCATTGAGTTTGCCATGATGAATGATCGAGTAGGCTAAAAATGCTGTCCCGATGGCCAACAGTGTCTGGATCCAAGGATTTGCTAAGCCGACAGTGAGCACTGCGCCAATGAAAAGCACCGGCGCGATCGCAGAGAACACTAAATTGATGGTTTTGGCGACTGCGTGAACGAGGCTGGCCAGTCCAATATGAAAGTAAGAGCGGGCTACGGAAAGCCCACTTTCTTGAAGAGGGTTATAACGCAGTGTTGCATAATTGGCCCAGGCGAGGGCGAATACTTCAATCCATGCCAAGGGGTTCCAATAGCCTGCGACTCTCAGAGATTTGGCGGCACCACTGTTGTGGATGACCAAATTTTGTCCATTATTTTCTTCCCAAGCCGTTCGAGGGTAATTTTTAAATACCCATTTTCGAGCGTCTCGAACGGCTCTGCCAAAAGAAGTCACTTTATATTTAGAGGTCGACTGTTTAAATAAAAATTTCCCTGCCCCTAAACGTTCACGCAGGCTATAGCTGCGGGTGAGTTCATCAGAACGACGGAAGGTTGCGGATACAAATTCTATGTTAGCCATTCGACTCTCCTGGACGGGATAGATTGGAAGGCATTCTAACATAGCCGATTCGAATTCGCTAAGGTTGATTGACTCACTCGGGGGGCTTTTTTTGTGACAAAGCGTCAACAGCCTCCCGGCAATTCACCCTGACAATAGGTTATAATTCACAAACCAATCCAGAGAAAAACCCATGAATTTACGCATCATCGCTGCTCAGCTCAACCTCATTGTCGGTGACACCCAGGAAAATTTAAACCTGATCAAACAAGCCATTCAACGCGCGCGTGATGAGTTGAAAGCCGACCTCATTGTTTTCCCAGAATTAACCCTCTCGGGTTATCCTCCCGAGGATTTATTGTTCCGTTCTGCTTATTTAGAGGAATTGGATGCTGCGATGGATTCCCTGAGAGCACAAACCGATGGCATCACCGTGATTGTCGGTCATCCTCAGCAAACGGCCTTGGGTTTATGCAATGCGGTGACTGTCCTTCAAGACAAAAAATGGGTGATTACCTACCAAAAACGCTGCCTGCCAAACACCCAGGTTTTTGATGAAAAGCGTTATTTTGAACCAGGGCGCGATCCCGCCACTTTTTACCTCAAAGGGGCCACCATCGGGCTGGCCATCTGTGAAGATATCTGGCATCCCGAGCCCTTGCAGGAATTAAAACAAGAACAGGTGGATCTGGTAATTGTTTGCAATGCCTCTCCGTTCAGTGCCGATAAAATGAAAACGAGGGTCAGTATCTTAAAAGCCCAGGCGCGTACCATCAAGGCCCCCATGGTTTACGTGAATTGGGTCGGCGGCCAAGACGAATTGATTTTTGATGGGGGCTCCCTGGCCATGAATCCGGAGGGAGTGATTGTTTCTCAGGCTCCCGTATTTCAGGAATGCCTCTGGCCAATCGACTGTCTTATCAAAGAGTCTACTGTCACGATTCCTCCCCAAACCCTCACTCCTCTGCCTGATCCGGTCGCCAGTATTTATCAGGCTGTGGTCATGGGGGTGCGCGATTATTTCACTAAAAATAAATTCCCTGGAATTCTCGTGGGCTTATCGGGCGGAATTGATTCGGCCTTAACCCTGGCCATTGCCGTGGATGCGATCGGCGCGGATCGGGTGGAAGCAGTCTTAATGCCTTCTCGGTATACCTCTGATCAGAGCAATGAACTTGCACTGGCTCAGGTCAAGGTCATGGGGGTGCGGCATGATATTTTATCGATTGAGCCGGCTCACGAAGGCTTTTTGTCGGTTCTTTCTCATCGATTAAATCATCAGGAAACGGGGATTGCCGAACAAAATATTCAGGCACGTTGTCGTGGGGCTTTGATCATGGCCCTGTCCAATAAAACCGGGGATTTGGTCTTAACCACGGGCAATAAAAGCGAGTATGCGACAGGCTACACGACCCTGTATGGCGATATGTGTGGTGGCTACGCCCCATTGAAGGACGTGTCAAAAACCTGGGTCTATGCCATGGCTAAGTACCGAAATGGGATTGCTCCTGTCATCCCCCAAGCGGTGATTGATCGTCCCCCGACCGCTGAATTAGCGCCGAATCAGCGAGACAGCGACAGCCTTCCCGAATACGATATTCTCGACAAAATATTGACGCTTTATGTCGAGCAGGGACAAAGTGTGGCTGAGATCGTTCAGGCGGGATTTGAGCAAAAAGATGTAGAGCGATTCACTCGATTGCTTTATAGAAACGAATATAAGCGTCGCCAATCCCCGCCCGGGCCTAAAGTGACGAATAAGGCCTTTGGACGTGATAGGCGATATCCGATCACCTCCGGGTACTTGGGTCAATCCTAATAGAGGGACTAAAGGTTCATCTCCTCCTTCCGATATTAGGGGGTATGAAACAAGCAACCGAACTAGTCATTAATTCAACGCTCGTGACTGATAAGTACGAAGCAATCTTCTATGAGTTTGTCCTCGATGAGGGCTTGAAAGTAGAAGAGTGTGGCTTTGTCGAGTCTTTAACACAAAAGCGTATGCGTGCGGTCAAAAACCCTGTGGTGGATTTGACTGGAATGCTCTTCGAGTTAAATCATGTGAGGGTGAATCCACGTGTGGATAACACGCTGATTTTAGCCAGACTCGCGCGATCCCTCGAAGAATCAGGCGTTTCTATCACCCATCCGGCACGTGGCGACGATATGTCTGTCTGCTTCAGGCCCCTAGGCGAGCTGAGCGATGTGGTTCGCTTCTACGTTAATCTAGAAGGGCGATTGACTTTTTTGTCTTCATCAGTAAAACTGCAGGTAGTCCCCTCAAATTAGGCTAACTTCGTCCATGCAAGCAAAAAAAATCATTGCGCTTTCTTTATCACTCTGGCTTCTTCTGGCCTGTTCTTCTCATGAAGATGAGAGCCAGATTCGCGCGATCAAAACCCTTCAAATCGAAGAAGCCCTGGGTGGCAAAAATCGCCGTATTTCGGGCGTGGTAGAAAGTACGCAACGTGCAGATCTGTCGTTTGAGGTTTCTGGACGCGTCGAAACAGTGTCCGTTAAATTGGGGTCGGCGGTGAAGGCAGGGGAAGAACTCGCTAAATTGGATCCTAAGCCTTATGAGCTCAATGCAGAGGCAGCCAAGGCCGATTATGTGAAGGCTCAAGCGGTTTTAGTTGATAAAAAAAATGATTACACTGCCAAGGCAAAACTTTATGAGAATCGTTATGTCGCCAAAACAGTGGTGGATGCAGCCTACGCGGATTTTCAATCCGCAGAACAAAATGTGCAAAGTACAAAATCTAAATTAGAGCTTGCCGAGCGTGATCTCACCCATACGGTATTAAAGGCTCCTTTTGAGGGTGAAATCGCAAGCCTATCTTTGGACCCCGCAATCGTTGTCTCGGCAGGCGTTCCTGTCATGCAATTATTGGGTCAGGGGGGGCTGGAAGTGTCCTTGTTATTGCCCGAAAGTCTGCGCACGCACACCCAAGTCGGCATGCCTGTTTCTGTCACTTTTCCGAGCTTGAAAACAGCACGAACCAGCGGAGTGCTGACTGAAATCGCCGCACGTGCGGGTGAAACCAATGCCTTTCCTGCCAAGGTCACGATTGAAACCCTGCCCGGTCTTCATCCTGGGTTGAGCGCAGAAGTCTTATTCAGTTATGGGGGAGAGGGCGAAGCCGTCGTTTATCTCATCCCAGCCGTCGCAATCGCGCCACCGGAATCAAGCGCTGAAGATGGCTTTGTCTTTGTTTATCAGCCTGAGACATCGACAGTGAAAAAAACAGCGATTAAAGTGCGTGGAATCCAAGGCAATCAGGTTGAAATTATCCAAGGCTTAAAACCTGGAGATATCATTGCTACGGCCGGAGTTCATTTTTTATACGATGGGCAAAAAGTTAAATTATTGGAAGAGAAATAATACATGTCCTTAACCAGCTTTGCTTTTCGCTCTAATCGACTTTTTTATTTATTGCTCTTTATTATTACTCTCTTGGGCATTAAAAATTACCTTGGATTCCCAAGCCAAGAAGATCCCTCTTTCACCATTCGTGAGGCCGTGGTGACTGCCTATTATCCTGGGATGTCCGCAGAGCGTATGGAAAATTTAGTGACCCGGCGTCTTGAAGAGAAAATTCGAGAAATTCCTGAGGTCGAGAATATTCGCTCCTCTTCCAAAACTGATTATTCGATTATCCATGTCACCGTTTCTGATCGTTATTTTCACATGCAATCGATTTGGGACAAATTGCGCAATAAAATGGACGAGGTGAAGCCGGAACTGCCTTCGGGGACACGCGGTCCTTTTGTGAATGACGAATACGGTGATGTGACGATTGCGACCCTAGCGCTCACGAGCGATGGTTTTAGTTTGACTGAAATGTATGATACCGCTGTGGAGCTTCGGCGCGAACTGTACACAGTCCCAGGAGTCAAGCAGGTCAAACTCTACGGTGTTCAGGACGAGGTGATTTACCTCGAATTTCTCAATGCGAAACTGGCGGAACATGGCCTCACGCCCCAATTACTCGTGAAAACTCTTAAACAAGCCAATACGATTTTGCCCGGGGGAAAAATTGAAGTCTTGGGGCGTCATATCGTGATTGAGCCCTCAGGTAATTTCACCACGGAAGATGAGATTCGTAATTTGCAAATCTTTGTCCCGGGAAGAGAGCAGGGCACTTATTTGCGTGACATCGTTGATATTAAGCGCGAGTACATCGAGCCCCCCAGCAATTTAGCTTTTTATCGGGGAAAACCCGCGATCATGATTGGGGTTTCGATGTCTGAGGGTGAAAATATTTTGACCTTGGGCAAGGATCTCAGTAAAGAAGTCTCACGTCTTCAAAGAGACCTACCAATTGGCTACAGCTTAGATTGGGGAACCTTCCAAGCGGATCAGGTCGAGAGCAGTATCGCTGATTTCACTGGGAATTTTTATCAGACACTCGCGATTGTATTAATTGTTGTTGTTGTCTTTTTGGGAATGCGCACGGGTTTGATCGTGGGCCTGGGGGTTCCCTTAACCATGCTATTCACGCTCTTGATTATGCGCTACTTTGAAATTCCGCTTCAGCGCGTATCGATTGCCGCTTTGATTATTTCGTTGGGCTTGTTAGTAGACAATGGGATTGTCGTTGCTGAAGACATTAAAACTCGGCTTCAAGAAGGTGCGAATAAGATCGAAGCAGCGATCGCCTCCGGTAATAGTTTGGCTTTACCCCTGCTGACTTCTTCGATCACCACGATCTTGGCATTTGTGCCATTGATGATGGCCGAACATCGTGCCGGTGAATATACCTACTCCATGTCTCAGGTCGTCAGTCTCGCTCTGCTGACCTCTTGGTTTTTTGCCGTGACCATCACCCCCTTATTGTGTGCGCAGTTTATCGAATTGGATCCGAACGAACCCACGGATGCAGAGCGTTATAACACGCGTTTCTATCGACTTTACCGTCGCTTTTTGGATTGGGTCTTGCATCATAAAGCAGGATTTTTAGGCGGCATGGTGATTTTAATGATCTTCTCCGCGCAATTATTGAAATTCGTTCCCAAAGAATTTTTTCCGCCCTCTGATCGCGCGCAATTCACGGTCAATCTTGACATGGGGCAGGGCGCGAGCATCAATCAAACTGCAGAAGCGGTTGCAAAACTGAATCTCTGGTTAAATAATCCCGAGCTGAATCCCGAAGTCGCTTCCACGGTTTCTTATGTAGGCGAAGGTGGCCCTCGTTTCTTTTTATCGCTCTCGCCTTTTGATCCGGATCCAAATCGTGCCATGGTTCTCGTTGATCTTAAATCTAAAAAAGAGGTTCAGGAACAAATGGATCGCACCCGTGCGTATATTTTGTCCAACATTCCTGAAACAAACCCCGATGTCAAACCCTTGTTTTTAGGCCCTTCCGAAACAGGCACGATTAAGCTTCGGATTGTAGGCACGGACAAAAAAACATTGTATCGTTTGGCTCAACAGGTCAAAGCCGATCTTCAAAAAATTGATGGGACCGTGGCGATTGAAGATGACTGGGGAAATCAAACCCTGGGTGTTTTTGTCGATATTAATGCAGCGCAGGCCGGCCGTTCTTCGATTGCCCCCAGCGACATGGCCCTTTCATTGAATGCCTTTTATTCAGGATACCCGATCACGGATTATCGTGAGGAAGATAAAATCATTCCGATCATGTTGCGTGCAGAAAAAAGTGAGCGTGACACCCCTGAACGGATCAGCACCGTGAATGTGTATTCAGCGACGACGGGCAATTCTGTGCCGCTACTGCAAGTGGCTTCTTTGATACCTGAATGGGATTTTTCACAGGTGAAGCGTCGTAATTTTGAAAATACCATTACGGTCTCTGCCCGCAATCCAGACCTTTTTGCCGCTCAATTGCAAGCCAAATTGCTCCCTTATCTCAAGGCTCAACCTTTCCCGCCAGGGTATCGTTACGAGTGGGGCGGTGAAATTGAGGATTCGGCCAAAGCTCAAAAAGCACTGTTTGCCAATTTGCCCCTGTGTTTGACCCTTGCATTCATTTTGCTTGTTTGGCAATTCAACTCCATTCGCCGTCCGACGATCGTCTTCCTGACCATGCCTTTATTAATCATCGGCGGCGCCATGGGCTTGTTTTTCATGGGAGCAACCCTCAGCTTCGTCGCCTTACTTGGGTTTCTCTCCTTGGGTGGGATTTTGATTAATAACGCGATTGTATTAATTGATCGAATCGATGAAGAACGTGCAGACGGTAAAAATGTTCACGATGCTGTCGTCGCAGCGAGTTTGAAGCGTTTCCGCCCCATCATGATGACCACTCTCACCACCGTTCTCGGATTAGTCCCCTTAATTCTATTCGGCGGAGCCATGTGGTACGGCATGGCCAACGTCATCGCCTTCGGGCTCACCCTAGGCACCGTCCTCACCCTCGGCGTTGTCCCTGTGTTGTATGTATTATTATTCGATAAACCCAAACCTTAACGAAGGCACGGAAAGCCCCAACAAAGCCCCCTCTCGAACCAACCCCCATCCCCAACGAAGGCACCCGCCCCCTTTTAAGGGGG
>CAYMDW010000019.1:0-18031 GCA_964389615.1 uncultured Gammaproteobacteria bacterium
GTTTGAAGGTGAAGGCCTGGGCTAGGTTGTCTGGATACCGAACGATCACCCCGAGAATTAATTTGGCCATCACGAGGTTATTTTGTTCTACCGCGATTTGCAAGGGTGATTTATTGTCGACAAGAAGGGAAAAACATCGGTTCGGAGTATTCTCTAGCCACTGAATCAAGGGCGCTTCTAAGAGAGCCGCGATCGTTGGAGTGGAGGGATGATTTAAGAGCATCAAAAAAGTTTCATCAGTGATCGGCTCAGGAATAGTGTTAAGCACGATCTTGACCATGAACTCATTGCGGGAAAGCAGCGCATGGGTGAGCGGGCGTGCTTGATCGAGCTGCTCCCTCGAAAGCAACCGAGCCATATTTTGAATTATTTGATCGAGGACAGGTTTGATGATGGCTTGAAGCTCTTTCGAGTGAATGTGGACGGAGAGAATCTCGAAAAAATTTATTTCTAATAAATGATTCTGGAAGGATGCCAGACCCATGGCTTCGTATACATGAATTTGTGACAGAATATCGCTGTGGTTTTCAAGCATTAAATGCAGTAAATAGGGGATTTTTTGATTGATTTTTTCTGAATACACCAAACGAAAAAGATTTTGCTCGTAGGATTGCAGATCCCCCTTTGCAAAGATTCGATTAAGCATTTTAATCACTTTTTGCGGTTTATTTTGGGTGATATCGAGTAAAAACTCATCAGTGTATTTAATCATCTCCACGCTCCTACTTCTTATTTATTGAGTCTGGGCACAATATAACATAGGTGACTTGCTAATTCAATCTGTTTTGGCTCCATTTTCAAGTAAATGACCTAAATTCGACAAAATGGATTTGAGCTGATAAATAAAAAAATAACCATATATAAAACAATAGGATAGGATTTGCTTTTTCCAAAATACTTTGGTAAGCTAAACGAATGAGGTATATAGTTAGACTACTTAGCTATAAAGTTGAGCTAAACGAGGCAAGCAGTGAGTAAAAAAGCTCATACATTCAACGTCTTCCTATGCGGGACGACGGCTAAGAGCACTTACGGCACGGCTGAGGGTGGGAAGGATCATGATTTCCCCCAAGGCGAACTCGTGGCGTGGCTGGCTGATTTTGTCAAACAAAATGGTCAACAAGAGTTCCTCGATTACGTGATTTTTGATGGCGTGGGTTCGGGCTACGAGGACACGCATAAATACCCCAGCGAATTAACTGATGAAACCAGGTATATGCAGGCGAAGGGGATGGGTTTAGGCGCTGGATCGGAAGAGATTGCAGAGGCTGTGACGACCCTAGTTCAGGGCAAATTTCAGGCCACCCGCTTTCCCCGTGCGATTGATAGCAATAAACCCTACGTAACAAAATTGAATGAACCCGTATCCGATATCGCCAGCATGAAGTCGGAAGATGCTCAAGTTCAGAAAATTATCGAGGCCTGGAAGAATCAAGAAATCACTCAAGTCAATCTGATCGGTTGGAGTCGCGGAGGTTACAATGCCATTCGCATCGCGCATAAATTAAATCAACTCAACCCGCTGATCGCTGTCAATATCCTGAGCTTCGACCCAGTCCCAGGACCAGGGCGCCGCACTGAAGATGCTTGCAGTCTTCCTAAAAATGTCAAAAATTATGTGTCGCTGATTGCAGAGAATGAACATACCTACGGCTTTCCTCCGGTGATCCCGAGCACAAAATCGCCCAATACCAGGATCCAAATCGAAACCTACCCTGGGGTGCATTCCAGCATGGTCGGGGGAATGCCAAGAGCCGGTCTTTCTGCAGAAGAACAAGAGCCTTTGACAGACATGGGTCGGCAATTTGCGCTAAAAACTTTACGAGACTGGGGTGTGCCTATTTCGGATGATTTCATTAATCTATACAACGAAGCGGTCAACTGGAAGCTCATTCATCAACATCGCAAAAAATACAATGAGCTTCAGGGCACGACTATCACGGGTTTTCGTGAAGAGTCAAAGCCTCATCAGAATGAAAAGGGCGAGGTCTTTCATCATCGCTATGTGACCTACGGTTATCGCGCAGGTCAAGCGGATTGGGCGTATCTGGATGAGGTTCCAGACTTGCAGCACAATAAGCCTCATGCAACATTGGACGACATATTTGAGATTGATCCCGACACCTGCACCCTTCACCGAAAATTCAATGACGCGATCATTGCTGGAAAAATAGACGAGTATCTCAACGACTATTATCCGAAAAGTCTCAAGCTGAATGAATATCATGTGGAGCTGCTTTCAGAGTTGCACGACTATATTGCTGGCCGAAATCAATTGGCTGGATCAGAAAGCGTTTTGAAAGAAGCCCTAAAGAAAGTGACTGAACGAACCATCTTGCTGATCGAAACATTTATCAATTCATCCAATGAAAAAGATTCGGAGTTTGAGGTGATTCCGCACACCCTTCATACCATGTTATCAAAGCTCGGCAAATCCTATTTGTTCTTGGCTGCTGAAACAGGAAGTATGCTTTATATCGCCTCATTGGGCTCCTTGACAGAAAGCGAAGAGGAGTTAACTGAAATCTTCAATCTTCGAAATGACGAAGGCAAAACCCCGTTGATGATTGCCGCAGAGCAGGGGCATACGCAACTTGTTAAAATTTTGTTGAATTTAAAAGCTTCTGTGCTTGAAGAGAATCACAGTGACCATTCTAAATCTGCCTTGGATTATGCGGCTCAGCACGGTCGTCTTGAGATCGCCAAGATTTTACTGGATGAATATTCGTCGGATGAATCGCGTGATTCCGCCAAAATTCATGCCATGGTCGTTGCTGCTCAGCATAACCAAGATAAATTGGTTAAGCTTTGGATAGGAGATCTTCAAGAGGCAGATTTAGAACCCTTAGCGCCTGTCGAATTGATGACACTGATCATCTGGGCTATTCAACACCGTAATGAAAAAGCGCTCGCCATGCTCACGAATAATTCACTCGTGCTTAAAAAATTATTTGAAGACCCTTCCGTTCAGTTCATGCCTAATATTAATGAGATAGTGATCTGGGCTGTGACAAATAATAACGAATACCTCATCAACAACGCCTTGAAACATTGGAGTCGAGTCTTTGCATCTGATTCCTTGGCCGAGCATCCGCAAATCGATGTCTTCCTGCTGAAGGCTTTAGAGAATAAGCGTGATGATGTGCTTGCCGCGGTTGTTTTTGCTCACCCTGAGTTGCTTGAACTGCCACTCAATGATATGGGACAAAATTTGACTGAGTTAGGTTTTTCCACCTTTACAAAAGTACTCGCACGTAAAAATTCACAACAAAGGTTGATGGCGGAAATTCAATCAGCCGTGGGTGGCAAAGATCGCAGCTCTTCCTTTAACTTGAAGATGAAGAAAAAAGCAAACACACCCCCCTCACGGGTGATGGAATCCAGGGCAGACATCAAGAAGTCTGCTGTTGCAGGGGTTGTGGCGGGCGTCTCTTTAGGGTATTTTGCTTTGCTTGCCGCAGTGACCGTGCCGACGCTTGCGGCCTGGCTTCCCAGCATTGTGACGACGGTGGTGGTTTCGAGTGTGACCTTCGGAGTTCCCTTGGTGGCTACGCTTGCAGGGATTATTGCGATCGGGGCCTATCTCTATTTCCGGCCCGACCCATCGCCGGTTTCTCAGATCATTATTCCCGAGAAAAATATCGTCGAAGCTCCCCCCTCTGTGGAAGCGACAACGAAGAATGCTTCTTCAACGCAAAAGCCTTTGATACATCGTCATTCTTGGTCGCGACCTGAACCTGCGGTGAAAGTCAGGGTAGGGGATCAGATTCAGTCTCCTCAGGAGCCGTCTCAATCGAAAAAAAAACCATCAAAAACAGGCAGGGATGATTAGGGCAAGAATCTAGCACATTCTTCCAATATGAGTTATCTTTGTAATATGAATAAAAGAAATTCACTGAATAAATCCGGTTTCCTGCTGCGTAATCTCCCGTTTTGGCTGATCATTATCGGCTTAGCTGGGGTATTGTTTTTTGAGCTGCATCATTATATGACCTTTGAAACCCTCAAAATGCATCACCATTTTTTATTGCACTGGTCGCACGCCCATCCCGTCTTGGCGGGTTTGGCTTTTCTCATGATTTATATCCTTTCGGTCGCTATTTCATTGCCCGTGGCCATTTTTTTGAATGTGATCAGCGGGTATTTGTTTGGTTTAGTCTGGGGCACGATTTTTGCCGTGCTTGGGGCAGGGATCGGGGCCACTTTGCTATTTTTAGCGGTCAATTCGGCCCTGGGTGATTGGTTGGAGCAACGGGCCGGTCCCTGGGTGAAAGGTCTCGAGCAGGGTTTTCAACGCAATGCCTTCAATTACCTTCTTTCTTTGCGCCTGATTCCGATCGTACCGTTTTGGGTGACTAATATTGTGGCTGCCTTACTGAATGTTAAATTACAAACCTTTGTGGTGGCCACCTTTCTTGGGATTATTCCTGAGACCCTTCTCTATATTTGGATGGGAAGCGGGTTGGAGCATACTTTTAAGTCAGGTCAAACCCTGTCTTTGAGCCTCTTGTTTGCTCCCTCAAACCTGATTCCTCTGGTCGTACTGGGGCTTCTTCCGTTGATTCCCCTTGTCTATAAGCGGTATAAAAAATAAGGAGAACCTCATGACATTTAAAGAAGCCCTGGTACTTTTGGCCGGTTACAGTTCGAATCTGCAGTATAAGATTCAAGGAGCAAGCCAAGACAATGAGAGGGAGAAAAAGAAGGGAGCGCTAACAGAGACCGAGGAGAATAGGGTAGGGGAGAGAGAGCTCTCCATTTCGAGATATCAAAGTTTATTAACGAATTCACTGGTGTATTATTACGTCTTATTGCATTTGACCAAGGTAACTCCCGCTTGGCGCGATGCGCAGCTCTCTTCGCCTTTTCGTGAGTCGATCCCTTGGTTGCAGAACGAGATGGATGGCTGGTATATTCGTCCCGTCAATACTGCGGCAGTGCCAGGGATAAAATTATTGCAGAAAGAGCCTTATTCCAACGAAGCTTATCAGCATCTTGAGAATCTGGATCAATACGGTTGGCTGAAGAACTCGACGCAGGAAATTTACAATTTAATGCTTCCTGAATCCGGTGCCTCAAACCAAAATAATCAGACTTCGATTCGGACCAGACCCGTTTCCACCACCCTGACCCCTTGCAGATTTCTCTTGCTTGCAAAAAAGGAAAAACCACCCAAGTGCAAGCCGCATTGGCTGGGCACGGCTGATAATATAAGCTTAGAGGCGCCCCCTGTCTCCTTGCTGTGGCCTCCTGAACCTCAAACACTGGGTGATTTGAGTAAACGCTTAGTTCAGTACTGCCGCGGACTTGAGGTGGCGATTGCTGCAATGTCCGGATCATCATTGCACAAAAATGAACTCCTCTCTCATCGGCTGGAGTGTGAAATTTCCTACAGCCTTTTATTAGAGTATTTTGCAGAAGGGTTATTCAAAGAGACTGAGCCGGCCTCTTCGTTTTTACTTTATGATAGTCTTGTGGCTAAATTTGATTCTTTGCGTCGGATGGGAATTTCCCGGGTCATAAAAGAGGGGGAAGGACATGTGCCTGCAGAAAAGTCGAATGATTATGGTCTGTGCCGAAATCTGCTTCCGCTGGTCAAACAACTGCGTGACGATGCTCGTGCCCAGTTTGAGTCGGTGACTGCGAAGAAGGACGACGCTCTGTCAAAAAAATACAGTGATTTTGCCGGCGTGACTGTGGTCTTGATTGATAGACTGGAAAAAAAATTGCGGGCAGAGCCTTCCTCAGATAACAATGCTGCCAATCACAGTGCCATCGCCGACCTGCGTTTGTAGTTGATCGCCGGATTTGACTTGCTTGGCAGAATGCACCGCTTGCCCCTGCTCATCAAAGGTGATGGAGTAACCGCGGTTTAATATGGCCAGTGGGCTTAGGGCTTCGAGGGCGCGCGTGAGGGTATTGAATTGATGCCCCGCGTGCGTGAGCTTATGATTCATGGCCCGTTGCATTCGCAACCACAAATCATCAACGCTTTGTGCGAAATACTCGAGCTGTTGCCCAGGATGGACCAAGCGTTTCGAGAGATGCATTAAGCGATCTTCTTCCGTGCTGATCAAACTCAAGATTTCACGAATCAGGCGTCGTTCTTGATCCAGCACGTATTGCAATAAACCTTCGCCATCGGGGGTGATGAGTTCGGCCGCAGCACTGGGGGTGGGTGCGCGCAAATCGGCTACAAAATCGCTGATGGTGACATCCGTTTCATGGCCTACAGCAGAAATCACAGGAATTTTGCATTGGTAAATCGCCCGAGCGACCACTTCTTCATTGAAAGGCCATAAATCTTCGAGGGAACCGCCGCCGCGCCCGACAATCAACACATCGGCCTGCCCGTGTTTTTGTGCGAGCTTGATCATGCGTGCGATCGATTCAGCCGCCTGTGCGCCTTGCACGAGCGTGGGGTAAACAATCACGCGCAGGGCCGGGTAGCGACGTTCAATCACATGCAAAATATCGTGAATGGCTGCGCCTGTCGGGGAGGTGACGACGCCCACGCAAGCGGGCATCTCTGGAATGTCTTTTTTGTGTTCCGGGCTGAAGAGACCTTCTTTTTCAAGTTTGATTTTCAGCAATTCAAAGGCGCGTTGCAGCTCGCCGACGCCGGCTTCTTGCATTTGTTCGACAATCAGTTGGTAATCGCCACGGGGCGCATAGACACTGACCTTGGCGCGTACCTGAACCAGCATGCCATCTTTCCACGCCGTATTGCCTTTCATGAACCCTTTAAACATGGCGCAACGCACCTGTGCTTTGGAATCTTTGAGGGTGAAATAAATATGACCCGAGGGCGGGCGCGCCAGGTTGGATAATTCGCCTTCGACCCAGACAACCCCTAAGCCGGATTCGAGGAGGTGTTTGACCTGGTTGTTGAGGTCGGTGACTGAAATGATTTTGTCTTGCATGTGGGAATGATAGCATAATTCAAGAGGGGGGACGCTTAGTCGTCGTACGGGTTTTTGCCTATTCTATGGTTTAAATTTGTCTGAGATTCAACACGTTCGATTTTATAGGGGGGCGAGTCCTCTTGATCGTTTGGCGAATGGCTGATCTGAAACTTTTTGGCAGAACGCCCGCTGATCCATATCGGGCTTGAGGTGCTAGAATTTCCTATGAATTTATCTGCACGCAGGGCGAGGCGGTCAATTGTGCCAACTTGTTCGGCTGTGTGAAGATTGCGTAAATCATCGTCTCGCGTGTCCTTGAGTTGATCGACATAAGCATCGGGCAGCCGTTCCAGGGCAATTACCAGGCCACTCACCACCAAGCCGATGCTGGCATAAGCAAATAAGCCAGCGACCAAGGGCAAGGCAAAGGGAAATAAACTTTCCACCACCAGCATCAGTCCAATGGTGCGCAGCGGAAAGACCAATACTTTTTTCATGTTCTCATAGAGTTTGATGTTCTTCGCGATCCAAGGATGCTCTTGAGAAAAACTTTTTTCCGTCGTGAGGCAGCGGAATTCGTGCGCGATGTCTTGAGAGGAGTGTTCGTGAGGGTTTAGGGTCTCAGATTTTCTGCGCACAGAGGTCAGGAATTTAGTTTCATCCACGCCTGCGCGGTTCAGTATGTTTTTAAATCCTTCGGTGAGGTTCTGTTCGTGATGCATGCGCATGAGTTTAATGCTGGTTTTCAGCCATTCCATCCCATACTGAAAGGGGGTGTCGATCACGCCTTTTTCGAAGGTGGATAAAATATCCAGAGTTGTTTTGCCTGCCAAGATCGCATCTAATAATTGATTCTCGTCAATGCCCATGGCATGCAATTGCGTGCGCAGACGGTAATAAAAAATATTGCTTAGAACGAAGGTTCGGGTCGCTTCAGGATCGTTTTCTTTGAGGATCTCTTGATAGGGCCCCTGGTATCGAATGAATAGTGCTTGAATCAGCGTGATTTGTGCGGCCAGCCAGAGACGTCGGTAATTAATGCCAGGAAGCTTTGTGAGAGCCTCGTATTTTTCAGCGACTTGCTTGTGTGAGCGAGCGAAAGAATTGCGACGCATCAAATGATCTATAAAGACGTCTTCATTGATGTTTTGAGCCTGAAGTTGGTATCTGAACGGATCATCAAAGATATGCTCTTTGATGAAATCAACGGAGCTCTCTGTGTAAGGGAGAATGTCGATTTTATCTCGAAAATCGCGAATATGTTTATTGATGTCAAACTTAAAATGTTTGCGTTTAAAAATTTTGCTTTCTTTGTCTTCGAGTTGTTTAATTTTCCATTTTTCTTCGTAGACAGTCAGCGCCAAATAGAGCGCATCCAAGAACGCAAAAACCAAAATCGGGGCGGCTAAAAAGGTGAGAAAGCCCGTTAAGGTATTCACGCTGCTGGGGGAAATTAGATTGGCAATGGTCAGGGGCCGCCGACCGAAGGTGCCGATCAGAAGCAGGGCAGGGGTCATTTTAAGGTAGAGAAGCCAGTGATAATTGCGTTGGAACCAGGTTTTTTTCTTTCGCTCGGTCGCGCGGCCCCCGAGCTTTTTGGGAGTCTCTTCGGCGGGAAGGGCTTGATAGCCATTGTGCGTCGAGGGAATGGTCATAAGGCCAGTTTCCTTAGTCATTCAGGCGCGCAGTATACCAGTAAAATAAATAAAAGAAAGTCGTGAAATTTACTTACTTTTTTGGTATGATGGCGGGTCTTGGTTTAGGATGACCGATCATGAAAACTATTGACACTGCGCTCACATTTGATGATGTTCTTCTGGTGCCTCGATACTCAGGGGTACTCCCGGCCCAAGTCGGCCTAAAAACTCGCCTAACTCGCTCAATTTCCTTGAATATTCCTCTTTTGTCCGCTGCCATGGACACCGTGACTGAAGCGCGGCTGGCCATTGCCTTGGCGCAAGAAGGGGGGGTGGGCATTATCCACAAAAACCTTTCTATAGAAGCCCAGGCCGCCGAAGTGCTGAAGGTGAAAAAATTTGAAAGTGGGGTGGTCAAAGACCCGATCACTGTCACCCCGCAAACAACGGTTCGTGAACTCTTGGCCCTGACCCAACGTCATAATATTTCGGGTGTTCCTGTGGTCGAGGGGGAGCAATTGGTCGGCATCGTGACCCACCGAGATTTTCGCTTTGAAACCCAGGTGGATCAGCCCGTTTCTGCCATCATGACGCCCAAGCAAGAATTGGTCACCGTCCGTGAGGGCGCTGAAAAGGCTGAGGTCCTGCATTTATTGCATAAGCACCGGATTGAACGAGTCTTGGTGGTGAATGATAAGTTTGAATTGCGGGGCCTCATCACCGTCAAAGACATCCAAAAAGCCAAAGAAAAGCCCCTGGCCTGCAAAGACAAAGACGAGCACCTGATTGTGGGTGCGGCCGTCGGCACGGGCGCGGATACCCAAGACAGGGTGGCGGCCCTGGTTCAGGCGGGCGTCGATTTATTGGTCGTTGACACGGCCCATGGGCATTCTCAAGGGGTGCTGGACACCATCAGTTGGATCAAAAAACATTATCGAGAAGTCCAAATCATTGGGGGCAATATCGCCACTGGCGATGCGGCCTTGGCCCTGGTCAAAGCCGGGGCGGATGGCGTCAAAGTGGGCATTGGTCCAGGGTCGATTTGCACCACCCGGATTATCGCAGGCGTGGGCGTGCCTCAAATCACGGCCATCAATAACGTCTATCAAGCCATCAAGGGCAAAAACATTGGCATTATCGCCGACGGCGGTATTCGTCACTCCGGCGATGTGACCAAGGCCATTGCTGCAGGCGCAGATTGCGTCATGATCGGCAGCATGTTTGCCGGCACCGAAGAGGCCCCCGGCGAGGTCGAACTCTATCAAGGCCGTTCCTACAAATCCTATCGAGGCATGGGCTCTTTGGGCGCCATGGCTCAGCGTCATGGGTCCAGTGATCGTTATTTTCAGGCTGACTCAGAAGCTGAAAAACTGGTCCCCGAAGGGATTGAGGGGCGTGTGCCCTACAAGGGCAGTGTGCTGGCCATTATCCATCAAATGATGGGCGGGCTGCGCTCTGGCATGGGTTACACGGGCTCAGCCACCATTGAAGACCTCAAAGCCAATGCACAATTCGTTCGACTCACGGCTGCGGGCATGCGTGAATCACACGTTCATGACGTGATCATCACCAAAGAAGCGCCGAATTATCCAGCAGGTTCTAGTTAAACATCATGAATGACAATATACACGCCGAAAAAATCCTGATCCTCGATTTTGGTTCACAAACCACTCAGCTGATTGCGCGTCGCGTGCGTGAGCTCGGTGTCTACAGTGAAATCCACCCCTTTGATTGGTCCGCTGAGCAAATCAAAGCCTTTAATCCGAAGGGCATTATCATGTCCGGTGGGCCTGAGTCGGTTCACATGGAAGGGGCTCCGCAGGCAGATCCCGCCGTCTTTACCCTAGGCGTTCCTGTCTTAGGCATTTGCTACGGCATGCAAACCATGGTTCAGCAATTGGGCGGGCGTGTGGATGCGGCCGAGCATCGGGAATTTGGTGAGGCGATCTTAGAAGGTCCTGCCCCGTATTCGGGGGTTGTCTGGATGTCCCACGGCGATCAAGTCCGCCTTCTTCCCGAAGGCTTTGTCACCCTGGCCCAAACCAGCACCTGCCCCCACGCCGTGATCATGCACGAAGCCAAGCAGTTTTATGGACTACAATTCCACCCGGAAGTCAGCCATACCCCCGGCGGGTTGGCCTTGCTGGGTCAATTCGTGAAAACCATTTGCGGTTGCCAAGGGTTGTGGACTTCGGAACACATTATCGAAGACTTGATTGAACAGCAGCGAGCAAAAGTGGGCTCGGATCAGGTGATCTTGGGCTTGTCTGGCGGGGTGGATTCTTCCGTGGTCGCGGCTTTATTACACAAGGCCATTGGCCCCCAGCTCACCTGCGTTTTCGTGGATACGGGCCTCTTGCGCCTGAACGAAGGCGATCAGGTCATGAAGACCATGAAGGACAACCTGGGCATTCGTGTGATTCGCGTCAATGCGGAATCCCGTTTCATGGACGCGCTGAAAGGCGAGGCCGACCCCGAGAAAAAACGCAAAATCATTGGCCGTGTCTTTGTGGAAATTTTCACCGAAGAAGCTGCTAAACTCGAAAACGCAAGCTGGTTGGCGCAGGGAACGATTTATCCTGATGTGGTGGAATCTGCTGCAACGAAATTCGGTAAATCCCACGTAATCAAATCGCATCATAACGTCGGGGGCCTCCCTGAGCACATGAAATTAAAGCTGCTCGAACCTCTGCGTGAATTATTCAAAGACGAAGTGCGCGCTTTGGGCGTGGCGCTGGGTCTGCCTCATTCGATGGTCTATTGCCATCCCTTCCCTGGGCCTGGCTTGGGGGTGCGTGTCCTCGGTGAAGTGAAACGCGAATATTGCGAGGTTTTGCGTAAAGCCGATGCGATTTTCATCGAAGAGTTGCGTGCCTCGGGTTGGTACGATAAAACAGCCCAAGCCTTTGCGGTTTTTATTCCCGTGAAATCCGTCGCGGTGATGGGCGATGCCCGCGCGTATGAGCCCGTGATTGCCATCCGTGCCGTCGAATCCTCGGATTTCATGACCGCGCGCTGGGCACGCTTGCCTTACGAGCTTCTCGAAAAAGTCTCTAGCCGCATTTGCAATGAGGTGAAAGGCGTTTCTCGTGTCACTTATGATATTTCTTCCAAACCGCCGGCGACGATTGAATGGGAATAGCGATGGGGCTTGCCCTGGAGCTTGCCAAATCCGGGGAGTTACAGGGCGAGGTCCCTGTGGGCTGCGTGATCATGCACGAGGGTGAGATCATCGCTCAGGCCTTTAATCAACCGATTGCCATGAATGATCCCTGTGCTCATGCAGAAATTTTAGCCTTGCGTGAAGCGGGGAAAAAATTAGGGAATTACCGCTTAAAAGGTTGCACCCTTTATGTCACCCTCGAGCCTTGCCCCATGTGTGTCGCTGCGATGATTCATGCCCGTGTGGAACGTTGTGTCTTCGGTGCTTCTGATCCGAAAACAGGGGCGCTGGGCGGAGCGATTGATTTGCAGGCGATTCATGCGTGGAATCATCGTTTTGAAGTGGAGGGCGGGGTGATGGCGCAGGAGTGTGCCGCGCAGTTGATTAATTTTTTTAAAAGTCGACGATCATGATGGTGAGGGCGGATGAGGATGGAGTACCATCCTCTAATCCGCCCCTACGCACAGTTCAAAAATTTGCTAAATCATCTCAATTTGATGCGTCGATTTCTCTGCCAAAGCCCCACGATACAGTTCCGCCACTTTCGAAGCAATACTGTAGGCATTCGACTTCACCCTGGCATGATCCAACATCTTCGGTGAAGAAACCATGTCGCCGCACTTGGTTAAATAAGCGGTGCATACCCAATGATTTTCTTTCAACGACTCGAGAGAGCGTTTCGTCACGATGTAATCACTGCCCTGTTCTGACTCGAAATATTCGGCTAATTTTTTCGCCAATAATTCTTGTCTGTCATAGGGAAGTGCTGCATAGGTGACGCCTTGTCCTGCCAGTTGTGCATCAATCGCATTGACGGTCTGGACAAATTGAATCCCTTCTTTGCTGTCAAAATCATTCAAGCCTGAAAGCCCCAATTCATTACGCAAGAGGCGACCCAAGGGGCAGATACGAATACTTTTTTGACGCTCTTTGTAAATCGTATACGCTTTGTAACCAATACCGATGAGGAGTGAGGCACCGGAAATGCTTGTTCCGATAATGGTGGGCAGGGGGTTCTTTTGTGATCCGCTGACTGCAGCCAGATTGGGCTGATAAGAGGTATCAACCTGAGTAGAAGCCTGGGCACCGTATTGATCTTTGGCTTGCAAACTCAAGCGGGGTTTATCGCTCTGTGCGGTGATTTGAATCCGTCCATTATTCACTTCATCTTGAGTGAAGCTATCCCCTATCGCTAAATCAACCGACCCACGGCTGAGGGTACAGCCCGTCGCCTGGGTGATCGTGATTTCAACCTGTATGGCTGGGCCACCGTCTTGAACGGCGATTTCCGTAGACTTAAGCGTCTTGGCTCGATTCAACTCCGTGAAGACGACGGTGTTAGCAGTCCAGACAGGCGTGGGGTTCATCAAGAGATTTGCATTGACCGCGGAAGAGGTGAAGTCAAGCAAATCGGCGACTTGATAGGAAAATCCTGTGCGGGCGAAAGTTGTGCCATCTTGAAGAATGCTGATCAAACCTTGATTGATTTGTTCTTGTGTAAATTGAATCGCTTTAGGGTTAGGGAAATTAATCCAAGCACTGGTATTGCTTGCTCTGTATTGGAAGGTCAGATCGTTAGACTGACTCAAAATTGAATAGCTCAGATCTTCAGGGCCCGTTCCAAGATCCGTGGCATTCAGTGATTGCGCGCTGAAAATCAGACGTTCGCCTTGATTGACCACGATGAGATTGCTTGGATTGATCACCGGCACGGGGTCGAGGAATAAATCGACATTTCCTTTGACAGGCGCAGTGGTGATTCCACCAGGGCCTTTGATGGCGACGGAAAAGGTCGGTTCAACCACGGTTCTGTCTTGACGGAAACGAATCAGCCCATTGCTGATATCAGACTGGCTGAATTCAGTGACCACTGTTCCAGGGTAATCCATGGGTAGGGTGCGATCAGGCACGGAGATAAAGCTGCCGTGTTGAACATTGCTGACCGTATAAACAAGTACGCCTTCATCCACATTTGTTGCATTAAAATCACTGGGGGTGATTTCAATGGTGGCGCCTTGGCCGACGCTGAAAGAAGGTTCTGCGGCCCAGACCGAAGGATAGTAAACATGAATGCCGGGCAGAGTAATCGTATTATTCACAGGCGCTGCGTTTGCGAGTTGTGCGCTGACAGATACTGTCACGGTCGCATTCGAGTTTAGCGCTGGAATGTACTGAACACAGCCAAGATTCAAATTCATATTAACGAGAGCTTCCGACAAGGTAGCCCCGGAGGTTTGAATGGTCAGCTGCGTGTTGTCTGGAGAGGCAGTCACATTGCCTGGAGCGGGCAGGAGATCAGAAATACTCAAACACCCGGAACCAGCGGGAACACTCAGTGTGACCTGTGTGCTGGTGCCATTGGGAAGGCTGATCGGTGTGGTGAGGCCGAATCCTAGATTAAAAGGTACGTTTTCTGTGTAAGCCTGGCCGTTAGGAACCACGATTTGCATTTGTGGGGTGCGCACAGTCCCGCGAATTTCGTAGTGAGAACCGACGGTTTCTCTCCAGCGTACAATCATATTGCCATTGGCTGCAACGGCGCCAGTAACATAACTTTGAGCATTCGTGCTTGGGCTGATTTGTACGGGAGGCACCACAACGGTTCCGTTCGCATTAAAGCCCATAAAATAGGCTTGTGGGGGCGTGGTTGTTCCATTGCCGACCGAGGTGAAGACCCCAAAGCCATAAGGGGTGTTGACAAGGACGGGGGCGCAATTGCCGGCAGTGACTAGAGGCAATTGAATGGGATTGCCGTTCAGAGCCAGAGAGCCATTCTTCAGTAATTGAATATAAACATTGTAATTATTTGCGGGCGCTGTTTTGAGTTTTCCTAAATAAGCGACGGCGACTTTGCTGTTGCCTGGAAGTACTAAAGCAGCAGGATAGGCGAATTGATAGTTCGCTGTTCCAAAATTCGCGGCGGTGATTGAGACGCCATCGCTGTTCATGACAGTCCCTGGTGAAGAAATGTATCGAATTTCATTCGAGTAAGTAGGGAGCGCATGCTGCCCAAGTAAATTTGAGTCGTAAAAAACGGTTTGAATATTATTTTGTGTAATCAGGGAAGGGTGCTTGAAATATAAATAGACAGGAATTCCGGCTGAACTGAAGGAAGTATCCGTGAATAAAATCTCGGTGCCTTGGGCCACGCCGTTAATGACCTGTTCGGTGGAGAGTTGGTAATCTGTATCCATGAGATTCGCATTCGCATAACGAGTGCCAAATACCGTGACAAAATCTTTTTCGTTGCTTAAGGTTGTCACGCTGGGAGCACTATTGAAATTATCTCCGATCGAACTGGCGGGAAGCTCAACCGAAAGAGGATCAGAAAGCGTAGCGTTCCCATTGATGAATTGGTAATACACCTGTTGTGAGCCCCCAGTCGCTCCTGTCCACGCCAGGGTATACCCCTTGGTGTTCGGGACGATGGTCGGCTCGCTCACGCTGGTTGAGAGTCGGCTGATAAGAGTGTTGGGACGTGTTTGAAAGTTCAAATCATCGTGTGCTGCGCCGTTTAATCGAGCCACCAGGGAAACAGGGTCCAACTCCGGCCAAACGGTGACACTTTGGCCAGTGCTGGGGTCGCGCATGGCAAAGGCCGGGGCTGCATTAGAAAGCAGGGAATTTTGGCTAAGGGTTTCGACCTCTATATAAGGAGGGAGGCAGAACCCTGTATTGGGTCCCCCAAACCGAGCTTCTGGGGTATTAAAGGCAGGGTTGAAATCGCCTTGACGGGCCCTGGCCTGCGATAGGGCTGCCAGAACGGGCAAAATAGCTTGCCAACTTAAATAAAGACCCCCAGCGGTCACCCCTGCAATCGCGAGCATTTTGGCGGTCCACCAGAATTTCTCTGAAGTGGTGTTTTGTTGATCTTGGACCTTGGACTTTTTGTTAGGATTAAGAGGCATGATGAGGGTATCCTTTTGTTTAAGTTAGTTTTTTTGTCAACCAAATGAATTATACCATTATCAAGAAATTAAGGAAATCCTTTGTGTCAAAATGTTGTCGGAATATTTTGGAGGTGCTGTTAAAGTCGAGATGGATAGGAAATGAGCTGCCCCCCGTCTCTGATTGGGGCAGTGCTGTATGATCTCGAGCTGGGTACGAAATGAGCTGGCCCCCGGATCCTGTTGGGGCAGTGCTGTATGATCTCGAGCTGGGTACGAAATGAGCTGGCCCCCTTATCAAGGGGGCAGAGCCGTACTCGGCGAGGGGGTTTTTCAGCCGAATTCAAAATTACACCCACCCCACAAAACAAACTGTTTTAATAATTCGAACAAGATCAATATTTCGTCACACTTTCTCACAATTCTTAAAGTACATTTAAGACAGTATTATTGACATAGAGTTAAACTTATGACATCGTGAGGGTTCAGATTTCCGCCCCCTTACTCAACGATTGGAGAATTAAGTCATGAAGATAGTTAATCTAACCCTTGGTGATATACCGGTTTCAGTTTATGAATGCACACATGAACATGAAATCATGAATATTGCGAAGAGCAAACCTCGCAAAACCCAAGCATTCCTCACGACTAACAATCTCAGTGCTGACGAATATGATTTGGTTTTTACGCTTAGAACGGATCCAAAGCAGTATTTTCTACTTCTGAACGAACAAAAGAACGCTAAGGCTATCGCTGCACTTACTCAGGATAAAGATTATTCTATTACCTACGTTCCTAAAACTTTGCGTAATGCTGACAAATTAAAAGCAGCAGACGATGCAGCACTGAACCTTGCCCCTATCCAACCACCTGTTACTGAAAACAATTTACATCCACTTTTTGAAAGTGATGATGAAGGTGATGAATTAAATAAATCAAAAACTGACAAAACAAATCAACAGTTGGATCACGAAAACGAAATTGCTAATCAGGCAAACAAAATCATTGATACAAAACAATTACCGGAAAACGAAATCAATGATGCTCCGGCGAATCCTCAGGATAAAAATGTGGTTCCAAATGATCAGCAAGCCCCTGCGTTCATTCCTAACCCCTACACCAGCATCCCCGTCGCGGTAGGCATTGCAGCCACAGGAACTACCGTGGGTACAGCCTTTGCTTATCCTGGTTTTAAATCGTTGGTGGGTCACGGTCTTTCTGCAAAGATTGTCAGCGGTCTTGTGTTAGTGCCTGCTGCTGCCGCCCTTGCTGGCGGAATCATGACCAATCTCGCCTTACGTGCTCAATATTTCTTGGCTAATGGCACCCAGCCCACGACTGAAGCACTGGCCACGATCAATGAAACCTCATGGCTTGCTGCGGGTCAATTAGGCGGAGCCTTCTTCGGTGTTGAAGTGGCGCGTCAAGGCATTGAACGCATCATTGATGTGGTTGCTGGCGATCAATGGTTCACTAAGCTCATCGGTGAGTACACGAGCAATGTGGCAGGTTTGGGTTCAGTAGAACTTAAAGGCGCTGCGATGGTGGTGACTGGTTTTGGTCTGGGCTTGGGGCTGATGGCTGCCATGATTGCTCAGGACGTTTACCATAACTATCATGCTGCACGAGAGGCTCGCAAGGTTTATAGCCCTGCTGCTTATCTTGCAGCTTTCTCCATTGGTTTTGCTATCGGCGCAGCTGCATCGATTGGTTACAGCAACGAAGTTGCTTCTTACCTCATGCCATTGGCTACCACCACTGGATTGTTGATGTTGTTGCCCGTGGTTACAAAACCAGTCGTTCATGGTGCATGGGCTGCTGAGGCAATCAAGGACACATACACCAGCACCACGACGTTGATGGCGACAAAGTGGAATCAATGGAACGTGAAATCGAACGATGTTACGACTAAAGACATTGAAACACAAGATGAATATAACAGAAAGTCTGGTGTTCCTGATACTTACACGCTTTAATCAGCGATCCCTCAATCAGGGCGGAAGAGGCAACTCTCCCGCCCTTTTTTTTGTCCAAAATCCCCCCCGATCTGCCGTACGCGTAGATCCGCTTAAGTTTCCCCCCCTTTAGGAAGGCGTTGTTGCACAAATCGCCTTATCACTGATAAATTTAGAACCGTGAGCGGTAGGGGCGAATCCGCGTGGTACTCCACGCAATTCGCCCGCTCAACATAGTGCACCTGTACTCAGGTGCCTCATTTTTGAAGGCGCTATTGCACCGAGATCACCTGGCGCAATTGTGCGCAGTCGCGGCTGGGTGATATTGAAGGCTAGGGGAGTACCCCTGAGCGCCTTCAATACCACCCACCCCCGCCTTGGCTCGGACAATTGCTTGTTCCAGTTCCCACCACTCCAAACTACAGAGCGCCGAACCGCAGGATTCTCATTACGTAGTAAGCCGACCCCCTTTGGCAAAAGGGGG
>CAYMDW010000020.1:0-8484 GCA_964389615.1 uncultured Gammaproteobacteria bacterium
GTATGCTGAGAAAATTTTTTCTTTAATTTCAATAGGAAGCGATTCAAACAGCATGGTTACAACACTCCAGGACTAATAGTTAGGCATCTAGTATGCCAAAGGTCATCGGCCCTGTCAAGCTGATTTGAAGAACGCGGGACGTAGGGATAAATACGGCTGCGTACTCTCAGCCAATTTATCCGCAAGCCCGCAGGGATTGTCAGAGGATGTCAAATGCGCGCATTTGCGGACAAATTGCGTGGAGTACCACGCGGATTTGTCCCTACGCACAGTTCTGGAAACTCGCGACTCTTACCCCCGAAGTTTATGCTCATAAACCCCCAGAATAAATCCAAATTCCTCTGCCACCTCTTTTAAGGCCTCATACCGACCCGACAATCCCCCATGTCCAGCGGACATTTGAATTTTTAATAAAATGGGGTTGTCAGCGGTTTGATGGTCGCGCAGTTTTGCGACCCATTTGGCCGGTTCCCAATAAGAGACGCGAGGATCATGCAAGCCTCCTGTGATAAAAAGAGCAGGGTAGGCCTGGGTTCGGACATTGTCGTAAGGGGAGTAGGATTTGATGTAATCGTACGCGGCTTTTTCTTGAGGATTTCCCCATTCTTCGTATTCATGGACGGTGAGTGGCAGTGATTCATCGAGCATGGTGCTGAGCACATCCACAAAAGGCACATGGACCACGGCCCCGCGGTACAGTTCAGGCGCATCGTTCAAGACGGCGCCCATTAATAAGCCGCCCGCGCTTCCGCCATTAATGAAAAACCGATCAGGCGCCGTGATTTTTTGATCGATCAAATAGCGTGAGCAGGCAATAAAATCAGAAAACGAATTTTTCTTATTCATTAATTTTCCGGCGTCGTGCCAAGGTTCGCCTAAATCACTTCCGCCTCGAATATGCGCAATGGCAAACACAAAGCCACGATTCAATAAGCTGATCCGGGAATAAGAAAACCAGGGATCTGATTCAATGCCATAGGCGCCGTATCCATTCATGTACAAGGGCATGGTCGCTTGATGCAAAGATTTTTTATACACCAGTGAAATAGGAATACGCGTGCCATCCAGGGCGGTGGCATAAAGTCGTTTGGCCTCATAATCCTCGGGGCGATAATCCCCCAAAACAGGTTCTTGTTTAATCAAAGTAGATTGACGCGTTTGCGTGTCATGCAGATAAACACCGGGCGGAGTCGTTAAGGAATGATAGGCGTATCGAAACTCGTTCGTATCATACTCCCAATTCGTGCTCATGCCGACGGAATACACGGTCTCAGGCATGGGCAGGGTGTAAGCCTCGCCTTGATCAGGGTACACCTTGAGTTGAGTCAGGCCATCGCGGCGCTCAGAAACAACAATAAAATCTTTGAAGGAAGAAAAGCCTTCGATGCAGGTGTTAATCTCATGTGGAATCACGACTTCCCAAGCGTCAGGGGGCGTGGGCGCAAGTGGGCAGCGCCAGAGACCAAAATTTTTCGCATGTTTGTTGCTGTGAATGTAAAAATAATCACCGTGATGATCAATATCGTATTCGTGTTCATGTTCGCGTTTCAAAAAACAGGTGAGGTGTGCATTGGGTTGATTTGCTGGGGTGTAATGAATTTCACTGGTGAGCTTGCTTGAGCAGCTGACCATTAAATAAGCATCACTGTCGGTGCGACTGATCCCCACCCAGTAACGTTCGTCGTCTTCCTGAAAAATGACCAGATCGGGGACATCAGAATTAACATGGTGACTCACCACTTGAAAGGGGCGATGGGTTTCATCCATGATGCAATACCAGAGTGTGCTGGTGAGGGTTGAAAAGACCAGGGCACTTGAAATATCAGTGACCTGATCTTGGGTGAGAACCATGGTTTTTAAATCGATGAGCCATAAATTATAAATTTCATCGCCCACCTGATCGACGGTGAGCGCAAGCCATCGACCATCGGGACTCAGCTCATAAGTACCCACTTCAAAGTATTCGCAATCTTTCGCATGAATGTTTTCATCGAATAAAATTTCTTCGACTGTGCTGCCACGCAGACGACGGCAAAAAATTTCATGCTCTTGGCCCTGTACCGTTCTAAAATAATATTCATAATGTTGATAAGGCCAGGGAGCGTCTTGGTCGGTTTCTTGAATGCGGGCCAGGGTTTCTTGGTAAATCGTTTCTTGAAGACTCTTGAGGGGCGCCATCATGGCTTCGGTATAGGCATTTTCGTTCTTTAAATGAGCGAGCACCTCAGGATTGTCCCGATCCTTGAGCCAATGGTAGGAGTCTTCACGGCTGTCTTGGTGAGCTTGGTGGACGTGCAATTGTTTTGGCGCGCGGGGTGGGTGCATATTGTCTCCTGGGTGGTGAAGGGGCTATACTACAACAGTTTTGGAACAAATACCTGAACAACCCCCTCGCCGAGTACGGCTCTGCCCCCTTCAAAGGGGGCCTGCACTTCGTACCCTCGCCGAGTACGGCTCTGCCCCCTTCAAAGGGGGCTTGCACTTCGTAGCGAATTTTCTACAGAGTGACCGCCCCCTTTGAAGGGGGCAGAGCCGTACTCGGCGAGGGGGTTGTTTGAAAACTTTAAACAGAGGAATCGCCATGCCCAATCACTTCAACACCCGCGACACCCTAAGCGTCAACGGCAAATCCTACACTTTCTGCAATCTAAACAAGCTGGCTGACAAATCCGTCCTCGACAAATTACCCATGTCATTGCGCGTGCTCTTAGAAAACACCTGCCGCCGCGAAGGGCAAATGGGCGTGAGCCAGAAAGACGTGGATGCCTTATTAGCTTTTGCTAAGGGCGAGCGCAAACACCACGAAATCAGTTTCATGCCTGCACGCGTGATTCTTCAAGATTTTACCGGCGTCCCTGCGATCGTGGACTTAGCGGCCATGCGCGATGCGATGGCAGCCCTGGGCGGTCGTCCTGAAAAAATTAATCCCCTCGAAGCCGCCGAATTGGTCATTGATCATTCCGTGCAAGTCGACGAATTTGGTACCCCTCAAGCCATCGGCTTCAACAATCAAATGGAATTCAAGCGCAACAAAGAGCGCTACCAATTTTTGCGCTGGGGTCAAACCGCTTTTTCTAATTTTAAAGTGGTTCCGCCAGACACCGGCATTGTTCACCAAGTGAACCTCGAATACCTCGCTCGCGTCGCATTCACGAAAATGGTCGATAAAAACGAGTGGGTCTACCCTGACACCCTCGTGGGCACCGATTCTCACACCACCATGATCAATGGCTTGGGCGTACTGGGCTGGGGCGTGGGCGGCATTGAGGCCGAAGCCGCGATGCTTGGGCAGTCGATCTCGATGTTGATTCCCGAAGTGATCGGCTTCAAACTCGAGGGCAAATTGCCGGAGGGTGCCACCGCAACCGATCTGGTCCTGACTGTGACAGAAATGCTGCGCCAAAAAGGCGTGGTCGATAAGTTTGTCGAATTTTACGGCGATGGCCTGGACGATCTGCCCTTGGCTGACCGTGCGACGATTGCTAACATGTCCCCTGAATTCGGCGCGACCTGCGGATTTTTCCCTGTCGACGAAGAAACCCTGCGTTACCTGCGTCTTTCTGGTCGCAGCGAAGATCAAATTGAATTAGTGAAAGCTTATTATCAAGCCCAAGGCATGTTCCGCACCACCGGAATGCCAGAAGCGCATTACACCAGTACGCTTTCCTTGAATTTGGGCGATATCGAACCTTGCATGGCCGGACCGAAGCGTCCTCAAGATCGCGTTCCTTTGAAAAACAGCAAAGATGTTTTTCTGGAGGCACTCAACGTCGCCAAGCACGAAAACCAAGATTTAACGCCGAATGCGCTGCGCGATGGTTCGGTAGTCATTGCTGCGATCACCAGCTGCACCAACACTTCTAACCCCGCTGTGATGATTGCCGCGGGTCTCGTGGCTAAAAAAGCCAATGCCATGGGGCTGAAAGTGCCTTATTGGGTCAAGACTTCGTTAGCCCCGGGCTCACGCGTGGTGACTGATTATCTGGAAAAAGCGAACCTGTTATCTGAACTCGAACAGCTGGGTTTCTATAATGTGGGTTATGGTTGCACCACCTGTATTGGGAATTCGGGTCCCTTGCCTGAAGAGGTCAGCAAGGCCATTAAGCAAGACAGTCTTCATGTGTGCTCCGTGCTTTCCGGTAACCGAAATTTTGAAGGCCGCGTTCACCCCGATGTTCGCATGAATTACCTGGCTTCTCCGCCTTTAGTCGTGGCTTATGCGATTGCGGGCTGCATGGACATTGATTTGTACAATGAGCCCTTGGGTCAAGATTTTGATGGCAACAATGTCTTCTTAAGAGACCTCTGGCCCACACAAAAAGAAATTTCTGATCACGTGCACCAGTATTTGAAAGCAGACATGTACCGTACCCAATACGCCAGCGTGTTTGAGGGCAATGAAGAATGGAGCAGCCTGGATATTCCAGCCGGCGATATTTATGCCTGGCCTGAATCTACCTACGTGAAGAAACCTCCGTATTTTGCGGGCATGACCATGGATATTCCTGGGGTCGGCGATATCGTCGGTGCGCGTTGCCTTGTGAAATTGGGCGACAGCGTCACGACCGATCACATTTCCCCTGCAGGGAATATCGCCAAAGACAGCCCTGCTGCAAAATATTTGATGGAACAGGGCGTCTCCCATGCTGATTTCAATTCTTACGGCTCGCGTCGCGGAAATCACGAGGTCATGATGCGCGGCACCTTTGCCAACGTGCGCTTGCGCAATCAATTGGCTCCAGGCACCGAAGGCTGTTGGACACGTCATTTCCCTGAAGGTGAACAAATCTCTATTTTTGATGCCGCCATGCGATATCAAGCCGAAGGGATCCCTTCCGTGGTCTTGGCAGGTAAAGAATACGGATCGGGCTCTTCACGCGATTGGGCTGCGAAAGGTCCTCGCTTGCTGGGCGTTCGGGCGGTCATCGCTCAAAGTTATGAACGTATTCACCGTTCCAATTTGATTGGCATGGGCATTTTGCCGCTCGAATACAAAGACGGAGAGCATGCAGAATCTTTAGGGCTGACCGGGGCTGAAACTTTTTCCATTACTGGCCTTAATGGCGGGGAAGCGAAAGAAGTCACTGTGACCGCGGTCTCTGATTCAGGTGAAAGCAAATCCTTCAAAGCCCGTGTTCGTTTGGATACGCCGCAAGAGCGTACTTATTACGAGCATGGCGGGATCTTGCATTACGTCTTGCGTGATTTAGCGTCGTAGGGATCGAGCGCTGAACAGGGCGGATGACGTCTAATCCGCCCTCCATTCTATACATTCGATTTCTTTTAAAGGCTTCATGACAAACTCCCTTTCGTGCATGCGCGGGTGGGGGAGGGTCAATTCCTCGGTGTTCATTTCAATGCCTTCATACAGAATCAAATCTAAATCGATCGTCCTTGGACCATTTTTGAGGGTTCGAATGCGGCCCTGAGCCAGTTCGATTCGCTGTAAGGCATGCAGCAGCGCCAAGGGTGGGAGCAGGGTTTTAATTTGGATCACCGCATTAATGAAATCAGGCTGATCCAGATAGCCCACAGGGGAGGTCAAATGAAGGGAGGAGCGTTTGATCACCATGCAACCCGGCAGGGCATGAATCAGATCGATCGCTGTGAGGACTTGCTGTTCGGGATCATTTAAATTACTGCCGAGGGCAATGTAGGCATTATTCATTGACTTCGTGTTTTCGTTTGGGTTTACGGCTTCTGCGACGCTTGCCTTGTTTGGGAAGTTGTTTGCACAAGACTTCGAGCTCCTCGCCTTTGGCAGTTTGTGCCGCTTTCCACCATTGAACGGTTTGCTTGAGTTCAGGTTCCCGTGTATGACTGCGCAAGATTAAAAAATCATAAGAAGCACGGAAATAGGGGTGATCTAGCAAGCGATGCACTTGATGCTGGCGAACGGATTCTAATCGATGTTGCAATTCCCAAATCGCGCAGGTCATGAGTGAAATGCGCTTGGGCACGGCGACTGAACTGTTCAAATCACGGAAAACAGAATCCATGGCCTCGTGCTTGCGTGCAAGAGAGGGCAGATTATGTTGCGTGATTTCAAAATAATGGATATACATGGGCCAGAGCAGAACGGCGAATAAATAGCCAGGCGCTGTGGTTTCATGATCATGAATCCGCTCGTCCGTATCGCGGAGACCTTCCTCGACCAGTTCCCAGTCATTGTCCGAATAATGTTTGCAGGCAGGGAATAATTGATTGAGCAAGCCAAGCGACCTCAGGACCCTCAGGCTGGCGACCCCATGACCCGACATAAAAATTTTGAGGCATTCTTCGAAAATGCGCGCGGTGGGGACTTCAGACAATAAATAGGCCAGACGCGGAATGGGCTCTTGAGTGGTTTCATGAATGTTAAACCCCAGCTTCGCTGCAAAGCGCGCTGCGCGTAACATCCGGACCGGGTCTTCTCGGTATCGCTGATCAGGATCGCCAATCAGGCGTAAGATCCGATCTTGAATATCTTGCATCCCATTGCAAAAATCAACGATGGCAAAATCACTGATTCGGTAATAAAGGGCATTGACGGTAAAATCACGGCGGACCGCATCTTCATCGACGGTGCCAAACACATTGTCACGCAATAACATGCCAGAATCGCTGGTCAGGTGTTTGGGCGATTCTTTGCTAGGCCCGGCTCTGAAGGTGGCGACCTCAATCACATCGCGTCCGAAATAGACATGGGCTAAGCGAAAGCGTCGGCCAATGAGTCGGCAATTGCTGAATAGACGCTTCATTTGTTCGGGTTTGGCGTCGGTGGCGATATCAAAATCTTTGGGGCGAAGGCCCAGTAATAAATCGCGGACACAGCCTCCCACGAGGTAAGCTTCATACCCCCTTTCGTCCAGGCGATAAAGAACATTTAAAGCATTTCTGGAGATGGATTTGCGTGAGACGGAATGGTCTGGGCGGGCAATTACTGTGGCGTGCAACCGATCCCCCGAGCTTTTTTTGCTAGGGACGAGTTGTTTAACCCATTTTTTAATTGCTTTGGTGAATTTCACGCGCTAATCATACCACAAGGTGAAGCGCTCGACATCCTCTCGATCGGTTCTATAGTGATTAACGGGATGATTTTTATCCTCATAGCCCAAAGCAATACCACAGACTACTGCCCAAGGCTCGGATATCTCGAGTGTTTCGCGGACAAGGTCGGGGTGTTCGGCCAGGGCTGCCTGGGCGCAGGACCCTAGGCCCAGGCCTTCAGCCGCCAATAGAATATTTTGAATAAACATGCCTAAATCGAGCCAGGAGCCTGTTTGCATCGATTGATTGATAAAGATCATCAAGCCAACTGGGGCGCCAAAAAAACGGTAATTTCTATTCCATTGTTCGAGGCGTTTTTCGATGTCTTTTTTGTCAATATTCAAGGCCCCATAAAGTGCTTTTCCGCAGAGTACGCGACGCGTTTTAAAGGGTTCAAACCATTCAAGGGGATAATACTGATAGTCAGGATTGGGTGCTGTGCCTGCCGCGCGGGTGGCCAAGAGGCGATCCCCGAGCTGTTTCATCGTTTTTTCATAAAGCACCGCCACGTGCCAGGGCTGGGTATTGACACCACTGGGCGCATGACGGGCGGCTTCTAGAATTTTCTTGATGATTTCGCGGTCGACAGGGCGATTTTCAAAGGCGCGCACGGAGTGACGCGCCTTGATGGCTTCAATGACTTCCATACCCATTAGCTTCCGTAATGCTTCTCACGGATCTCAGACAAGGTTTTGCAATCGATGCAAAGCGTTGCCGTGGGGCGGGCTTCCAAACGACGGATCCCGATTTCTTCGCCGCATTGATGGCAATAACCGTAGTCGTTGTGCTTGATTTGATTCAAAGCCGTGTCGATTTTGCTGATCAACTTGCGTTCCCGGTCGCGGGTGCGTAATTCGAGGTTAAATTCTTCTTCTTGCGTGGCGCGATCGCTGGGATCAGCCAGGTTACCCGGCTCATCTTGCAGGTGAGAAACGGTTTCATCGACCTGCTCCATCAGGGCCTGTTTCCAGGAGCGAAGAATCAGCTCAAAGTGTTTGAGTTGCGCGCCGTTCATGTAATCTTCGGTGCTGGTGATGTGGTAAGGCGTAAAATCGAGTTCGCGAACGTCGATGGCTACAGGACTTCTTGTTGTCATGGGTGGACTACTCTTCTTTTCAGGGGTTAATTTTTGAGTGCTGACTGTTTTTTTAGTTGGCACAGGTTTCTTCGTTGCAACGGCTTTTTTGGCTGTCACGGGTTTCTTGGCCGTGACAGGTTTTTTAGCCGCTGCTGCAGGTTTCTTAGCCGCTGTCGCAGGTTTCTTAGCCGCTGTCGCAGGTTTCTTAGCTGCTGTCGCGGGTTTCTTAGCCGCTGTCGCGGGTTTCTTAGCCGCTGTCGCGGGTTTCTTAGCTGCTGTCGCAGGTTTCTTAGCTGCTGTCGCTGGCTTCTTAGCCGCTGTCGCAGGTTTCTTAGCCGCTGTCGCAGGTTTCTTAGCCGCTGTCGCAGGTTTCTTAG
>CAYMDW010000020.1:8584-16327 GCA_964389615.1 uncultured Gammaproteobacteria bacterium
CCGTTGTCGCTGGCTTCTTAGCCGCCACAGGTTTCTTGGCTGCTGCGGGCTTCTTTGCTGCAACAGGCTTTTTAGCCACAGCACTGGGTTTTTTCGCCGCAACCGGTTTCTTGGTCGACTTAGTAGCCATGACGCGCCTCCTGGCAAAATCTATGGTTGAAGATTTTTATATCACACTCTGCAAAAAATGCAATGTGGGGAGGCGTGATTCTCCCTTCCTATAGCTTGGCACGATCTTTGTTTTTCTCAAGTGCTAAAGTCAACATTGATGCTTTAGCCGCAAGAATTGTTTGATCGATGTCTTGATCCGTGTGCGCGATAGAAAGGAAACCAGCTTCGTAAGCCGAAGGGGCGAGGTAAATGCCCTGAGCCAACATAAGATGGAAAAATTGTTTGAACAGATCCGTGCGACAGGCTGTGGCTTCTTTGTAGGTTTTGACCGCTGTTTGTTCGGTGAAAAATAGACCGAACATCGCGCCTACCTGCTGAGTGAGGAAGGGAATGCCCGCTTCTTTAGCCGCTTGGGTAAGTCCTGCGCATAGTTTTTCAGTTTTAAGACGGAGATTGTCATAAAAGCTGGGTTCTTGAATCAGCCTGAGGGTGGCAAGCCCAGCCGCCGTGGCGATCGGATTGCCGGACAGGGTCCCTGCCTGGTAAACAGGGCCTGCGGGAGAAATTAATTGCATGATTTCGCGACGTCCCCCATATGCTCCAATGGGCAAGCCTCCGCCAATGATTTTTCCTAAGGTGGTCAGATCAGGTTTAATACCATAATGGGATTGGGCTCCGCCTAAGCCTACACGAAAACCCGTCATGACCTCATCGAAAATCAGTACAATTCCATGCGCATCACACAGCGTGCGCAGGCCTTCCAAAAAGCCTGGAACAGGTGGAATGCAATTCATGTTCCCAGCGACGGGTTCAACGATGATGGCCGCAATCTGGTCGGGATGTTTTGCAACGATTTCTTTGACCTGCTCAAGATTGTTGTATTCCGCGCAGAGTGTGTGAGCAGAGACATCGCTGGGTATCCCTGGAGAGGTAGGGGTGCCGAAGGTCAAGGCGCCTGAACCGGCTTCGACTAAAAAGCTATCGCCATGGCCATGATAATTGCCGGAGAATTTAATGAGATGATCGCGTTTGGTGTAGCCCCGGGCCAGACGAATGGCGCTCATGGTGGCCTCCGTGCCGGAGGTAGTGAGGCGAACTTGTTCAATGTTGGGCATGAGCTGACAAATGAGCTCCGCCAAAACGACCTCGCGTTCGGTCGGCGCGCCAAAACTGATTCCTTGCCCAAGAGCCTCTTGAATGGCTGCAATCACAGCAGGGGGGTTATGACCGCAAATCATGGGGCCCCAGGAGCCGACATAATCGATGTAGACATGCCCATCGACATCCACCATCTTGCTTCCCTCTGCCTTCATGATAAAGGGCGGGGTTCCACCCACGGACTTAAAGGCTCTGACGGGAGAGTTGACCCCACCTGGAATGACTTGGGAGGCACGAGCAAGGAGGGCTTCAGAGCGCGGGAGGGTGTACAACATGGTGAATTCTCTCGGTAAATCAAAACTCCCTTTATTCTACCGTTTTTGGTATAATACGGCAAAATATAATCTCGAGGAGAGTTGACAATGGACCAATCCCTAAAGCGTTACATGTGTTTACTGTGTGGTTTTATCTATAATGAAGCCGAAGGTTGGCCCGAAGACGGCATCAACCCCGGAACCCGCTGGGAAGATGTTCCCATGACCTGGCGTTGCCCAGATTGCGGCGGCATCAAAGACGATTTTGAGATGGTTGAGGTTTGACCAACTGAGCCCCGCCCCCTTTGAAGGGGGCAGGCCGGTACTCCGGGTGGGGGTTGTCAGTTGTTCAATAAGGTCTCACCACCGCCAACACCACAATCCCCACCAGCAACACCGTCGGCACTTCATTGAACCAGCGGTAAAATTTGCTGGAACGGGTATTCGCATCGCGGGCAAATTTCTTCATCATGGCCCCACAGGCATGGTGATAACCGATCAGCAGCACAATAAGCAAGAGTTTCGTGTGCATCCAGCCCATGGTTTTATACGCAGGCCAGCCTAAATAAAGTAGGGAGCCCCCAAAGACCAGGGTAGCTAACATCGCGGGGGTCATGATACCCTTGTACAGTCGGCGTTCCATGATTTTGAAGCGTTGGATGCTAATAGAATCGGTTGCTTCGGCATGGTAAACGAACAACCGGGGCAGGTAAAATAGGCCGGCAAACCAAGCAACCATACTGATTAAATGCAGAGCTTTGAGCCAGATCATGAAGGTTCTCCCATCTAAAAAGGAGTCATTATGTCACTATCCGCACAAGTTGTCTTTACCGATGCAGCAGCCAATAAGGTTAAAGAATTAATCGATGAAGAACAAAATAATGAACTCAAACTTCGTGTCTACATCACAGGCGGCGGTTGTTCAGGCTTTCAATACGGTTTTACCTTTGATGAACAAATCAAAGAAGACGATTGGGTCGTGGCCAACAATGAGGTTCACCTGTTAATCGATCCGCTGAGTTACGGTTATCTCCACGGGGCAGAAATCGATTACACGCACGGAATCTCTGGCGAACAGTTCATCATTCGGAATCCGAATGCACAAACCACCTGCGGTTGTGGGTCTTCTTTTTCGGTGTAAATATCGGTGGGGGTGATCACAAAGGGATCGCCTTCCTCACCTCACTGATTTTTTCTCCATCCCATACATAATCCAAATGGGAGGCTTGCACAGGAATGCTCAAGGCCGGGCCACGCAAAATAGCCACACAATGGTGGTCAGGCCAGCGTACACTTGGATAATAAATCCCCCATTCATTGGCAGCTTTGACTTCTTGGCCAAATTCTTGGCTGATCGAATAATGGGCGAGATCAGGATGCAACAAGTGTTTAAATTGAGCTTCGGAGATGTCGATTAAGGGTTGATTAATCTTCGCGATGTATTCACGCATTTGAACTAGGCAGGGCGCTTCTTGAGAGGCTCTTAAAAAACGTTCGCGATGAAATTTGGTTTCATGAATCGCCGTTTCAAGCGAATCCCCAGCATAATACACTCCAAAACTCCCGTCGGTGAAGCGTGAAGGTGCGGGATGTGTAAAAGCAGCCATCAAAGGCGTGCTGCCGGGCCCACTGATCCAGTCTTGTTTGGAAACTAAAGAAAGTTCGCCGTATTCGGTGAGTAAACGATCATTGGTTAAGCCTTCCAGGGCTGCAATTTGCTCTAGCTCCTCCGGCGACTGGGCCCAATCAAACAAAGACACTGGAGGAAATCGCGAGGGAATTAAGCGGTGAACCGAGTGATCCACCGATTTGTATGCATGATTCAAGGCTAACCTCTCCAATAATCGATGAATCGGCGTACTTCGGCCAGACGAACCATGCTGCCTGCAAGCATGTAGGCCTTGGGGGTGATCCCATTAAAGGGCGGAAGGGTATTGGGCCGTTCGATCCAAGAGAGTGCTTGGGCACTGTCGGTAAACAAAATTCGCAATCCCTTGTAAATGCCGAGCAAATAGGAAATTCGTTCCAGCTGATCACGATTTAATTTCACGTTATGGTCTTTGAGACCCTTATAAAAAGTTGAGCGGGGCATCTCCCCCATCAGGCATTGGCCTTCTTCTTCATTTAATTTGAAACGAATGAGGATATTCTCAAGCGCCTTCCAGGCAACCTCATGAGAAATAGGCTTTTTTTCTTGGGGGAGGGCTTGGGACATCTTGAAATCTCCGGTCTATACGAAGATTATAGTCTAGTTGTGGACTAAAAACAAATTATGCGTAGGGGCTAATACGGCTGGTACTCCAGCCAATTAGCCCGCAAGCCCGCAGGGGTTGTAAAACAATGTCAAACGCTGCGCGTTAGCGGGCTAATTGGCTGGAGTACCAGCCGTATTAGCCCCTACAAACAAACTCAAACGTAATACACCGCACCCAAAATCAGCGGCTGCCTCGACCCCGTAATATCACGCAAATCAATCAAGCGTTTATTCATCGTCGACTGAGCCAACCAGGCCATCAAACAAGATTCGACTAATTGCGGTGGAACCCCCAATGCCTCTGTCGTTTGGATCGTCGCCTCTGGCAAGTGACTCGCAATACGCGAAACCAAATGAAGATTCTGTGCCCCCCCGCCGCAGAGATACACCGATTTTACCGCATGAGGGCGAATGGCAGATGCAATGGACACCGCTGTCTGCTCACAAACTGTGGCTTGAATGTCCTCAGGAGAGAGAGCAGGAAAATCAGCGAGAATGTTAGAAAGCCAAGGAAAATTAAATTCATCTCGGCCTGTGCTCTTAGGTGAGGGTCTTGAAAAATACGGATGTGAGAGTAGTGCATTCAACAGGGGTTGATTCACTCGACCACTCGCCGCCCAAGCCCCGTCCTTGTCAAAAGGCTGATGCAAATAGTGCTGCGCTTGCGCATCCAGGAGACAATTTCCAGGGCCGGTATCAAAACCAAGTACTTTGCCCGAAGAGGGCAGCAAGGTCACATTCGCAAAACCGCCGATATTGACCACTGCGCGGTTTTCATCCGGGCTGTGAAAAAAATACTGATGAAAAGCGGGCGCGAGTGGAGCACCTTGACCTCCGTGAGCGATATCGCGTCGACGAAAATCAGCGACGGTCGTGATCCCCGTTTGAGCGGCCACAATATTCGGATCACCCATTTGTGCAGTGAACGCTGGAATTTGATCTGGGAAATGGCGAATGGTTTGCCCATGACAACCGATCGCTTGAATTTGATTTTTGGATAAATTGGCATGGGAGAGTAAGGCTTGAATGGCCGAGGCATACAAGTGCCCGAGCTGGACATCCAGTGCGTAAAGGGATTCTAAGTGATGAGGCACGAGGGGATCAGAGAGAATATGAAGTTTTTGCCTGACTTCTTCCGAAAAAGGAGCGCTGTGTTGCGCAATGATCTCGAGTTTATTCTCTTGAAAGCGCGCGACCACCGTGTCGATCCCATCAAAACTGGTGCCCGACATCACACCAATATAATAATTATTGTCCATACGGATCCCCAACGCGCGTCGCGACGTCGATCTTTTGATGATAATCGAGCTGATTCAGGAGCATGGTGGCTTTTGCCAAGAATTCGTTTTTATATTGTTTAGCAATCGGTTCACTGTGGGGAAGGGCGACAGTGAGCGGATCTTGGTGAATATTATTGATTCGGAATTCGTAATGCAAATGCGGGGCCGTTGCGAGGCCAGACATGCCGACATAACCAATGGTTTGACCCTGTGTGATTTTGTCACCCTGTTTCAGCAGGGGTGCGAAGCGGCTCATGTGCGCATAAAGCGTGCTGTATTGTTGGCCGTGTTGCAAAATCACCACATTTCCGTAACCACTTTTCACGCCTTTGAAAATGACTTTTCCATTGCCCGCGGCTTTAATGGGGGTGCCCGAAGCGGCTGCATAGTCCACCCCTTTGTGCGCGCGAATGGTATGCAAAATGGGATGCCTGCGTGCGAGGTTGAAGCGAGAGCTGATCCTGGTGAAATTCACTGGAGAGCGTAAAAAGGCTTTGCGCATGCTGCTGCCATCGGGAGTGAAATATTCGGCTTGATTCGTCCCGTCTTCAAAACGAATGGCCTCATGAACACGCCCTTGAGTCACGAATTGCGCTGCCACAATATTTCCTGGGCTGATTTTTTCGCCATCAATATAGCGCTCTTCATACAGCACCGAAAATTTATCGCCGGGGCGAATATCAAGAGTGAAATCAATGTCCCAAGCAAAGATGCTGGCCAACTGTAAAATCATATTGTCGGTGAGACCCACCTTGCTGCCCGCGGTGAACAACGAATCTTCGATCGTGTTGCTTGCGAATTTTATATAAGTAGTGATGGGTTTTTCTTCGAGACGTGCGGTGTATTCCGCCTTGTCATTTTTTTCGATGATCAATTGTTTGAGTTCATCGATTTTTTGTTCAAGACGCACAAGCTCGTCATCTTCAGTAAAAGACAGCGTAAAGATTTGCCCAGGATGAATTTTGGCCAGATGCGGGCCGGCCTCTTCAGTCGTTTGCAATTCATGAATGACTTGGGGGGAAATCCCTAAACTTTTGAGACGTTTGGCCAGCGTGTCCCCGGCACGAATCACCATGGCTTCCGTGCGAAGAATCAGTGAGGGCTCAGCCGCGGCCTCAGCCTCAGGCTCTGGCGTGAGGGCGTGAGCAGTTGGCCTAATGACTGGGACGGAGTCGACAGGAAGTTCATTCGGCTGATTTCTCTGCCAAAGCACCACAATTAAGGTGACTAAAACCGCGGCGAGTAAGATTAATCGCCCGGGCTTGCGTTTTGATTTATAATGCATGTTCCATCTCAATGCACATTGAGGCTGAAACTATATCACAATTTATTAGTAGGGTAGGGTATGGAACATCATAAGATACTAGATTTATTGCATCGTGGCATTGATGAGCTCATCGTCGCGGACGATTTTGAAAAAATGATACGAAAAGGCAAGCGTTTGCGTGTGAAAGTTGGCTTTGATCCAACAGCGCCTGATTTGCATCTGGGGCACACAGTATTGCTCAATAAAGCACGGCAATTTCAAATGCTAGGACATGAGGTTGTTTTCCTCATTGGTGATTTCACAGCCATGATTGGTGACCCAAGCGGCCGTAATAATCAACGTCCCCCCATGACACGCGAACAAATCGAAGAGAACGGTCGAACCTACGCCCAGCAAATCTATAAAATCCTCGATAAAGACGAAACAACCGTCGCCTACAACTCTCAATGGATGAATAACTTGGGCGCGGCGAAACTCATTGAGATCGCGAGCACTCATACAGTCGCCCGAATGCTTGAGCGGGACGACTTTGAAAAGCGCTACAGCGCTCAGCAACCCATTGCCATTCACGAATTTCTATATCCACTGTTGCAGGGATACGACTCCGTGGCGCTCGAGGCCGATGTGGAACTCGGGGGCACAGATCAAAAGTTTAATCTTCTGATGGGGCGCGAGCTTCAAAAATATTACAACAAACCTCAGCAAATCGTACTGACCATGCCTCTGCTCGAAGGGCTCGATGGCGTGAAAAAAATGTCAAAATCTTTGGGGAACTATATAGGTATAAACGAGGCCCCCAATGACATGTTTGGCAAGCTCATGTCGATTTCCGACACGATCATGTGGCGTTATTTTGATTTATTAAGTTTCCGCAGCAATGAAGAAATCGAACGCTTCAAAGAACAAGTGCTTCATCAAGGGCGTAATCCGAGAGATGTGAAAGTATTATTAGCACTCGAAATAGTCGAACGCTTCCATGATGCCAAAGCAGCCGAGCAAGCCCTAAAGGATTTCGAAACCCGCTTCTCTCGGAATGAAATTCCTGAAGACCTGCAAGAAATTTCCGTCACCGCCGGTCCCATCGCCCAAGCCCTCAAAGAAGCAGGTTTAGTCCCCAGCACCTCAGAGGCTTATAGAATGATTGAACAAAACGCGGTGAAGCTTGATGGCGAACGTGTGACTAACAAAAACCTTGAGCTCAAGGCCGATACCACCGTCGTCGTGCAAGTAGGGAAGCGAAAATTTGCTCGCCTTATATTAGTATCTTGATAAGGACGCCCCCCGGAAACGCCCCCCAACCCCAACGAAGGCACCCGGAAACACCCCCTAACCCCCAACGAAGCCCCCCGGAAACACCCCCTAACCCCCAACGAAGGCACCCGCCCCCTTTTAAGGGGGCAGACCGGTACTCCGGGCGGG
>CAYMDW010000021.1:0-16043 GCA_964389615.1 uncultured Gammaproteobacteria bacterium
CCTTTGGGGCAACAATTTTGATCAGAATTTGATTTTTTGAAATCTTTTGGGTGAGTTTTATTGTTTCGTCGAAGACAAGATCAGGGATCTGCTCTGCTTCTGTTTGAAGCAGGTTAATATACGCTGTGTCCAGATGATTGTCCCTCGAAAAAAACATCGCCGAGAGTGAGCGATTTGCCAAGTGTTGACGGATGAGTGTGTCAATCTTATCCTTTTGTTCGACAGTGATTTTTTTCAAATACCGAAAAAAATCGATTTCATCTGGGGTCAGGCTGAAAGCGGGTTTACCCATCAAGACGGTCATCAATTGCATGCGCAATCTTACCTTTGGCAAGAGTTCCCTGCCACGATTAATTTTCTCCCAAATTCGATCTAAGGTTGCGGACGCCATTTTGTTGGTAAAAAACTTCAGATGGATATCGGCAAGAATGGGATTGAACGCGCTGTCTGACAAAAGATTTTTGAGGGGGCCACTCATCTTGTCATTATCAAAAAGAGACAGCCCTAAGACGGTATCGCATCTGGAAAGCAGCGCCTTCAAAGCATTTTGTGAGGTGAGATTACATTCCTTTATAATTACGACAATCGCTGGAATGGTCTGATCGTTTGCTTTGTTGATAGAGGCGATTAGACCTGCTAGATTTGGGCTTTTTGCTACTTTGTGCAGCGGGGTGGCTCCATTTATATCTTTTACCACCAGCGCAGCCGAGAGGGTATCAACGCTGAGTGTTTCAATGATGGCGTTGAACCCTAGTGGGTTTAGGTTCATGGCTGCAAGGTGTAGGGGCGTGTACCCATTACTTTTTTGCATCAGCAGAGCGGTTGAGAGGACATCATCGCTTGTGTTTTGAATTATGGCGATGAAATTTTCTGAGTGGTATTTTTCTGCTGCTCTGTGCAGTGGGGTTCCTCCCTCGTCATCTGCTACTAGCAAAGCAGTTGAGAGGGCATCAATACCCAGTTTTTCCATTAGGGTAATCAAAGCTACTGAGGTTTGAAACTTTGCTGCCTCGTGAAAGGGGGTTACCCCTTTCTTATCCCTTGCCAGCATAGCGCTCGAGAGGGTATCAACACTTATATTCTGAATCAAGGCGATGAAAAATGCTGGGTCTGATTTATATGCTGCTCTGTGCAGTGGGGTATCTCCAAAGTCATCCTTCACCATCAGGGCATCCGAGAGGGTATCAATACCAATTTTTTCAATTAAAGCGAGCAAACCTTTATAGGTTAACCGTTCGGCTGCATCGTGAAGGGGCGTTCCCCCAATACCATTTCTTGCCACCAAGGCGGTCGAGAGGACATCAACACTGACCTTGTTGATTAAGGCGATGAAATTTGCAGCCTGAAAGGTATATGCTGCATGGTGTAGGGGCGTACTCCCATAGTCATTTTGCAGCAACACAGCGGTCGACAGGGTCTCAGCGCTTGCATGATCAACTAAAACAATGAAACGTTCTTCCCTTGCCGTGTGCAGGGCCGTGGATCCCACCTTATTCGTTATGAGGAGGGAGGCCGAGAGCGCATCAGCGCTTACTTTTTTAAGCAGGGTGATTAAAGCTACTGATTCTGCGTATTGTGCTGCATAGTGGAGGAGGGTGTTCCCATAGGGATCCTTTATCAGTAGAGCTTTCGAGAGGATGGCTTCATCTGCTGAATTAATGCCCTCAAGGAAATTTTCATTCCTACCAGACATTAACACCTTCTTCAATTGATTCGAGCACTCCATGGCGGCACTCTCTAGATTTGATGTTGTTGTAAGCATTTTACCCTCTGTTGTGTCAATTCATTTTGGGTCTTTGTGTGAAATACCTCACTTTCTCCCGCTCCATCGTCAGCGATCTATCGTTTGAATCATAAAAAACGATGGGGAGATCAAGGCCGAGTTTTTCTCGCGCATCCTTTTGTCGTCCTTTGGCAATACTGACCGAGTCGTAGTCTTTGCGCGCGACGACGATCGCGACGATGGCTTCTTTTTTCACTTTCACCAGCACTTCATTGGTTCGACTTGGATTTGTGTTGACTTCATCCAGAAATTTCTTTTCGTCGGTGAAGTTATATTCGCCGATAAGGGGTGCAATTCGATTGGCCACGTCTTCTGTCCGGGTAAGCCAATGATGTTCGTAAGTCCCAATGTCTTGTTTAAGCATGGCCTTGATCACGCAATCTTCTTTATTAAATAAATAGCCGACCAATGGCCTGCGGGGGTCATGGTGGCCAAAGACGGGTGTCTTCAGATCTTTTCCCAGTACGGTGGCAGAGGATTTTTTAGTGTGCGTGTAAGCTGCTTTGTTTTTTTGGTTGTGGTACCTATAGGCGACGACTTTGCCCGTGAGGTGCACGAACTTGTACTCTGCATGGGGTATTTCTGTTCTGATTTTGGGGCGGTAATTATAATCCTTGAGTTGTTTCAGGTAATCATCGTAGTTGTCTGGAGCAATTATTTTTATTAGGATCTCATTTTTTGCGATCTTGAGAGTGAGCCTATAAGCTTCGTCGAAGCAATGATCTGGAATGTGCGCGGGTGCTGTCCTTAGAATTTCGCAATACTCCGCGTCCTGATTTTCGTCTCTTGAAAAAATCATTGCCGAAAGTGGGCGATTTTCCAAGTGTTGATCGATGAGTCTGTTAATCCAGTTTTCCTTTACGGAAGTCGTTTTTTTCAAATACAGAAAAAAACTCATTTGATCTCGAGTAAGACTAAAGGCGGGCCTTGCCATCAAGACTGTCATCAATTGCATGCGTAATCGTATGTCAGGCAAGAGCGTCTTGCCTTTTTTGATCTCCGACCAAATTTCATCAGAGAGCGTGAAAGCCATTTTGTTCGTAAAAAACTTTTGATGGATATTTGCAAGATTTTCATCGAAGACGCTGTCTATCAATTGGTATCGAATCGCGCTGCGCCAATTATCCCTATCAAGCAAAGATAGCCCAGAGACGGTATCGAATCTGTGAAGGAGCGCTTTCACTAGATCGGGTGGTATATGGTCAAGACATGTAAAGTTCACGATAATGTCATGAATAGTCTCATCGCTCGCTTTTGGGATTAGGGCGATTGTCATTTCTAAACTTAAACCGTTCAAAGGCGTACGAAAATGTGTGTTTTTTACCCGCAGAGCTGCCGTGAGGGTCTCAGGGCTGAGTTTGTTCATTAAAGCGATGAAAGCGCCTGAATTTGAGTTTGCTGCTGCACTGTGTAGAAACGTGTCCCCATGCATGTTTTTTACCCGCAGAGCGGCCGTGAGGGCCTCAGGGCTGAGTTTATTCATTAAAGCGATGAAAATATCTGAATTTGAGTTTCCTGCTGCCCTGTGAAGGGGCGTCTTCCCATACATATCTTGTGCCTGTAGTAGGGGCGTGAGGGTCTCTGCGCTCAGACTATTAATTAAGGCGATGCAGGTTGACGAGTTTTTCCGTGTGGCTAAGTCGTGCAGGAGTGTCTCGCCATCACCATCCTTCAATAGCAGAGCCTCAGAGAGGACGGTGGGATCTGTAGTGCTAACTATATGTTGGAAACTTGGATTTGAGCGAGAGCACGAGTCCAATAACTGAGCTAAACACTCCTGGGCGGGGCTCAGTGAATTTGTGTTGAATATCGTCATCTTATCCTCTCACACTTGAAAAACATGGTCAAGCTAGGCAGCTTACCATATTTTTATCAAGAATACAAGAGGACTGACTTCTCATCTGAAATCGAGATAATCCATGGAAAACAACAGGATAGCGCTGTAAAAAAGAGGCACCTGAATACAGGTGCAGTATTTTGAGCGGGCAAATTGCGTGGAGTACCACGCGGATCCCGGCTCAAGGCCGGGACATGTTTGCCCCTACGCCTCATAGCTATTTACCTGGGGGGATGATACGGCTGATAGGGTTGTGCGGGCTGGGCTGGAACCACTGGGCGTGCGGGGGCGATGTACACAGGGGCCTGTGGCATTTGCGCCTGAGGTTTACTGGAAAAAAGCTCGCCATTGGTAATTTTAGAAACCGTTGGAATGGCAGCGAGGACAATGGCTAATACCAATTCGGTGAGCGGGGTGCTCAGCGGAATTTGTTGGGGGTTTTGGCGATGAATGCGGTATTTCATGGTCGCGCTGACAAAAACACCGATGGCCGCGATGTAAAGAATCGCCATGATAATAGCAATGATATTGTCGAGAATTTCATTGGTATTGGTCGCGACTGTCCCCGCATCGGCAGCGAAACCCTGCGTGGCAAAGAGGCAAAAACAAGCGCTTAATAATAGTCGTTTCATTTGGGGCTCCTTGTGCTGATGTATTCTAAGGGAGTTTGAGCTTGAATGCTGAGGGCATGAATCTGGGAACCCATCCAGCCTTCCAGAGCAGTGTAGACCAATCGGTGCCTTGCAACCGGCGATTGGCCTTCGAACTGTGCACTCACGATGTGCAAGGTGAGGTGAGCACGCCCTTGGCTGCCCGCATGACCGGCATGCATGTCGCTGTCATCCTCAATACGAAGATAGGTGGGATGCAGGTTTTCTTGCAAGTGCTGCTTTAGCGTTTCAATCAGGTTTTGCATAACGCCCCAGCCAAATCATTTGAATGAGGATAAAGACAATAAAAGCCCCAAGGGTGCCAAACAATTTAAAATAGACCCAGACTGAGGTTGTAAACTGATAGGCGACGAGGATATTCACTGCCCCAAGTAGGGTGAAAAAACCAGCCCAGGCATAATCCAGCCGATACCAGAGGGACTGAGGAAGATCCAGACCTTTCGACAGAAGGCTTTCCAAGCTGGGCTTATGACGGACGGCTTGCCCGATTAAGATAGCGCTGGCGAGCAGCCAATAAATCACCGAGGGCTTCCATTTGAAAAAGAGTTCGTTTTGGAAGAAGAGGGAGGCCCCGCCCAGGATCAGCACTGACAAGAAGGTGATGACCTGAAGTTTTTCGACTTTTTTGAATTTAAGGTATAAAAAAGCAAGCTGACCGCCGTAAAGCAGAATGGCGCTGGCAATTGCGGGGTAGATGCCATACACTTTAAACACAGCAAAGAATATGGCCAAGAACAGGAATTCACAAACTAGTTTCATGCGAACCTCAACAATGACATCTCCCGATATTACACGATGATGCAACATTATGCCATCCATCCCCGTGATCCTCAGCTTCGCCTGCTCGAGCAGGTGGCCAGTCGTCTTTTGGACGGTGAAATCATGGTTTATCCTACGGACACCACGTATGCGCTGGGATGTTTATTGGGGAATAAACAGGGGATGGATCGTATTCGTCAGATTCGATCTCTCGACCAAGCCCATGATTTTTCATTGATTTGTGCTGATCTCTCGAATTTATCGATTTATGCCGAAGTGGATAATAAGGCCTTTCGACTGATCAAACACCATATTCCGGGCCCCTATACCTTCATTTTGCCCGCCACGAAAGCCGTGCCAAAGGCCTATGTGCAAGCCAAAAAAGCAACGATTGGGCTCCGTGTGCCCAATAGCCCCTTATTGGCAGCCTTGTTATCAATCACGGGGCAGCCTTTGGTCAGTGTGACCTTGCCTTTGACCGATCCGGAACTCATCAAAGAACAGATGGCCAAACAGGTCGATCTCTTTGTTGACAGCGGGGCGGGCGGAGACATTCCCAGTTCTATCATCGATCTGACAGGAAATTCCCCGGTGGTGCTTCGCGAAGGGATGGGCGATGTCAGTGCCTTCAAATCCTGATATACTGGCTTCTTTTTTAAGCATTATCAAAAGGGAAAATCATGCATAAAGAGCGCGTCCTCTCGGGTATGCGGACCACTGGGGAACTTCATTTAGGACATTATCACGGGGTTTTGAAAAATTGGTTAAGTTTGCAACATCAGTACGATTGCGTATTTTTGGTTGCAGACTGGCATGCGCTCACCACCCATTACGAAGACACGCGCGATCTGCAAAGTCACGTCATCGATAATGTGATCACCTGGCTTTCCGTCGGGATCAATCCCTCTTTGGCGCATATCGCCATTCAATCCCGTATTCCTGAACATGCGATTTTGCATCTTCTCTTATCCATGATTACGCCCTTGGGCTGGCTGGAGCGTGTGCCCACGTATAAAGATCAGCAAGCCAAACTGCATGAAAAAGATTTATCTACTTATGGATTCTTGGGTTATCCCTTGCTTCAATCCGCTGACATACTTATCTATAAGGCCAATTTGGTGCCTGTGGGTGAAGATCAAGTTCCCCACATTGAGTTTGCTCGTGAAGTGGCGCGACGTTTCAACCATTTGTATGGACGGGATCCCGGCTTTGTCGAAAAAGCCCATGCCGCCGTTCAAAAATTAGGGAAAAAACAGGCTGCGCTTTACGAAGCCTGTCGCCGAGAATTTCAAGAGCAAGGCATTGAAGCGGCGCGTGAAAAGGGGCAGGCCTTACTCGAATCTCAAACGACATTGAGCTTGAGCGAACGTGAGCGTTTGTTTGGGTATTTGGAAGGCGCAGGTAAAATTATTCTTCCGGAGCCGAAGGCAATTCTCACGGCCGCCTCGAAAATTCCTGGGCTTGATGGTCAAAAAATGTCCAAGTCCTATCATAATGTGATTCGTTTGCGCGATACTCCGACTGAGGTCGATCAAAAAGTACGCACCATGCCGACGGATCCTGCGCGTGTCCGTCGCTCGGATCCAGGCAGTCCCGAGAAATGCCCTGTGTGGAACTTCCACAAAATCTATTCCGATGAAGCTGTTCAACAATGGGTGCATCAAGGTTGCACCACGGCAGGCATTGGTTGCATCGATTGCAAAAAACCGATCATTGAGAAAATTAACCAAGAGTTAGCGCCCATTCAAGCCAAAATGCAGGATTATGAAAGCAATCCAGGGTTGGTGCGAAATATTATTGCCGAAGGAACAGAGGCTGCTCAAGAAATTGCAAAAAATACCCTCGAAGAAGTGCAGGAGGCCATGGGCTTAGCCTATTTTTAGCTATAATCAGACGATGATGACAACCATTGAAGACACCGAAATAGAGTCAGCTCCCAAGCTCGACTTCCACATTATGTTCAAAGGGCAGCCCCTCAAGGAGTTGCCCAAAGATCTTTATATTCCTCCGGATGCGCTCGAGGTGTTTCTTGAGGCCTTTGAAGGCCCACTCGATTTATTGCTTTACCTCATTCGCAAACACAATCTAGACATCCTTGATATTCCGATCGCAGAAATTACACGTCAATACATCAGCTACATTGAGCTTATGAATTGCATGCAGCTCGAATTGGCAGCTGAATATCTGGTGATGGCGGCTACCTTGGCTGAAATTAAATCACGCATGCTCTTGCCGCGTCCCCCCTCTGAAGAAGAGGAAGAAGACGATCCTCGTGCTGAACTGGTGCGTCGTCTGCAACTCTATGAGCAATTTAAACAGGCAGCCCTCGATTTGGATGAACTCCCACGTCAAGGACGTGACACTTTTGACGCCTTGGCCGAACTTCCTGATTGGGAAAAGCAAAAACCCTTGCCCGATGTCAACATGCAAGAACTGCTGTTTGCCTTGAGCGATGTGCTCAAGCGTGTCGACATGATCCAAAGTCATCAGGTTTCTTTTGAAACGGTGACGGTTCGTGAGGCCATGACCTACGTACTCAACAGGATCAATTCAGAAGAATTCACCGAGTTTAAAAATCTTTTTCAACCTGAATCCGGGCGCCAGGGCGTGATTGTGACTTTCTTGGCCTTGCTCGAGCTTCTTCGTGAATCCATGATTGAGCTTGTGCAATCAGAACCCTTTGCCCCCATCCATGTGAGAGCCATTGCATCATGATCGAAGCACAGCAATTGAAAAAAATCATTGAAGGCGCCTTGTTTGCCGCTGGAAAGCCCCTGACCGCAAAAGATCTCGCGGAGCTCATCGACGAATCCGAGCGTCCTGCCCCTGGCGAAATCACCGAAGCCTTGAATCAGCTCATGGCCGAATACGAAGAGCGTGGCGTGCGGTTGCATAAATTGTCCACGGGGTATTGCTTCCGTGTTCAAGACGATCTGGGTCCTTGGGTGACTAAACTTTGGGATGAAAAGCCTGCGCGCTACACCCGTGCATTTTTGGAAACCTTGGCGATCATTGCTTATCGTCAGCCCATTACCCGGGGTGAAATTGAATCCATTCGTGGGGTGGCTGTCAGTGCGAATATCATCAAAACGCTGCAAGAGCGCGATTGGATACGGATCGTAGGCCATAAAGACGTTCCTGGGAAACCGGCTCTGCTCGCTACCACCAAAGATTTTTTGAATTATTTCAATTTAAAACGTTTAGAAGATCTTCCCCCCTTGGCAGAAATCAAAGATCTTGACGAAGCGGCTGCGATGCTAGAGCATGAAGCGCTTGAGCAGGAGGGGCTTGAGCAGGAGGGGCTTGAGCATGAAGGGCTTGAGCATGAAGAAATAAATGAAATCGTTATCGTGTCCAATTCAGATGATGATCTTGAGGAAGTGGTTGTACAAGGTTAAGTCGCGTGTCTGAAAAAATTCAAAAATATTTAGCCAATCTCGGCGTCAATTCGCGTCGTCAATTGGAAATCATGATTGCGGAAGGTCGTGTTCTTGTGAACGGGGAGCCCGCTCATGTTGGCCAGCGTGTTGAGGGCGATGAATCGATCCGTGTGGACGGAAAGTTGATTCAGGCCGCGCCTCTCTTGGAAACGGAGCTGTTGCTTTTCAACAAACCCGAGGGGGTGGTTTGCACGCGCAGTGACGAGGAAAATCGTCCAACGGTCTTTGATTATCTTCCTGAATGTCATCAGGGGCGTTGGGTCATGGTCGGGCGTTTAGACATCAATACCACAGGCTTATTGCTCTTCACGAATAATGGCGAGCTTGCCAATCGTTTGATGCATCCTTCTCACGAGATTGAGCGCGAATACGCCGTGCGGGTTTACGGCAAGGTAGACTCAGCCTTGTTGAATCGTCTCAAGCAAGGGGTTGAGCTTGAAGATGGCCACGCGCATTTTGATTCGATCACCGACGCAGGAGGCGAGGGCGCTAATCATTGGTATCACGTGGTGCTCAAGCGTGGACGAAACCGCGAAGTCAGAAGGCTATGGGAATCTCAGGGAATTGTGGTTAGCCGCTTAATTCGTATCCGTTACGGTTCTATTCCACTTTCAAGCACTCTGCCCACGGGTCAATACCGTTATGGGACTGAGAGGGAAATCAACTCACTCTTAAATCCCTCCTAATGCCCTTTAAAAAAGGGGGGATTTGTTAAAATTCCTTGCAATTAAAAAACTAATCTGGGAATATAGTGCTCCAATTTGCGATAAAAATGTAAACACTTGGAGTGCCACTCATGTCAAGGATTTCACCTTTCAAATTACTCAGTCTTTCATGCGCAGGTTTTGGTTTGGCTTCAGCAGCACAGGCCATTCCTATGGGCAGTGCCATGGTGGGCGGTTTGCTCCAAGCTGATTTTGTTTCTTTTGCGGGTGACAAACAAGACGTGAGCCGTACCAGCGGCGACATTCGTCGAGCCAATATTTGGATTAAAGGGAACTTGACTGAAGATTGGAGTTACCAACTTGCCTACGATGCTCGCTTCAACTGGCTTGATACTTCCTGGATCGGTTATGCTGGCTTTGATCCGATTTGGTTAGCCATCGGTTATGTCGATGCGCCTCAGGGACTTGAATATTGGTCAGGCTACATCAATGAAACCTTTATGGAATACTCCTCTGTTGTTCAGGCTTTTCAGCCTTCCAACGGCATTGGTCTTTATGCAGACGGCTCGGCAGTCAACAATCATTTGAGTTACCAAGCTGCTATATATATGCCGAACTTTGAAACCGCCAATGTGATTACGGACGGTTATGCCGACGCGCAGGGGCTCAATACCACCTATTTCGGTGACGACAGTGATGCTGTCGGGGCTTCAGGCCGTTTAACGGTCAACACAGATAACCTACTGACGCTCAAAGAAATCCTGCATTTTGGCGCCTCAATTCGTTATCAAGGGGTCTCTGAGTCACAAGATCTGAATCCTTTTGTGACTACGCCTAATATGTTGGGCAAGGCGAATTATGAAAGAAACAACGTTCTGGTCAGCTCAGTCATTCCTACCGCAGGCAATGTCGAAAGCATCAATTACTACGGTGTTGAAGCTGCAGGAATTTGGGGTTCATTTTTGCTCCAAGCCGAATTTCAAAAAGCAGTCATGAATGGCCACAACGGCAGCAGCACCCTGAGTTACCCTGGGTACTATGCACAAGCCACTTATGTATTGACCGGCGAAAAGCGTAGCTATGATCAATACACGGGCACGGTCGGTGCAGTGTCCACGATTAATAACCCCTACGGAGCCTGGGAATTGGCCTTCCGCTTTGGCCACGTTGACCTCAGCGAGATGCCTACTCAAGGCTATGATGAAGCATTCACAGATAAGGTCGGTAAACAAACCGATTACACGGTCGGTCTAAACTGGTATGTCACCGATAACCTGCGCTTCTTGGGCAACTATTCCGTCGCTCAAGCTTATTATGTGAAAGCCATGGATCGCGAAGATGCCAGCATCAAGTCCATGGGCGTGAGAGCGCAAGTCGACTTCTAAGGCTAGCCATCAATTAGTCAATAAATTGGCAGTTGCAAATAAAAAAGGCCTGAATCAGGCCTTTTTTCTATAATTAAAATACAAAAATATTTAAGTTACATGGCTCTCGGCCGAATTTAAAGATTGACGCTCAAACTAGGATAAAAACCGTGAAAGCATTAACACAGTTTCAACACTATGCCTCCATTTCACTCGCCGCCATTGTTTTGACTGGCTGCGCAAGTAAGGGAGCCGATCGCCATCCTGATGATCCTTTTGAGCCTGTGAACCGTCAGATTTATTCGCTTAACCGAGGGGTCGATACCTTTGTGTTCAAGCCTGTCGCTGGGGTTTATCATAAATTTATTCCCCCTCAAGTCCGTGGGGGCGTGACTAATTTTTTCAGCAACATTAACGATATTAATGTGACCGCTAACCAAATTTTGCAATTTAAACTCGCGGATGCCTTTCAGTCCAGTGCGCGTTTTGTGATTAACACGACCATTGGTATTGGTGGATTATTTGATATCGCCACCAAGAACGGCGTTTATAAGAAACGCGAAGATTTTGGTACCACCTTGGCCCATTATGGCTGGAAAAAATCTGCTTACCTAGTCTTGCCACTGTTGGGGCCCACGACCATTCGTGACGGCATAGGCTTAGGCGTTGATTGGTACCTGAGTCCTTATGCTTATATTGAAGAATCGCTCATGTGGCCTTTAGTCGGTTTGGATCTCATCAATCTTCGTTCGAATATGCTCGAGGAAGTCGTCTACGTCGATTACGTCTCCATGGACAGCTATACCTTTGTGCGTGATATTTATTTAGGCAGACGTAATGCCTTGATCAACAATACGCAAGGGGTCTCTGATTGGGACAATGCTAAGTGGGAAGACTGGGAAGATTCTCAACATCCCAAGGGTCCTGTAGACGAGAACCCAATCGACAAACCCGCTGCGGTGCCCGAAGGACGAGCCTGGGTTAAACCTTGATTTGGGATTACTTATCTTTTTTCATCGCTTTTTCGACGGCTTGTTGCGTGGATTTGGGCTGTGCTACCAGCGCTTGAGGGTAGCGTGCATCCTTGTCCATTCTTTCCATGTTATTGATGTGGTAATTGGGTGAGCTATTGCGTCCCGTGCTGCCACAGGCAAGCAGAAGGGAGGTGGATACGAGCAAAAAAGTGTATTTTTTAACTGACATGTTTGTTCCCTTAAACCATCTTCACTTCCTTGAGTTTATGCACGATATAAGGATTTCGCAAACCAGGATCGCGTCTTTGCAATTAAGGTATTATTAATTAATTATGGACAAAGCTATATGTTGTGCTAGCCTTAGGTGAAAGCATCTAAATGAGGCATCCCATGGACTGCACGGAAACGCCAACCCTTGAACATTGCTGGCTACAGGGCTTCAATGCCTCTCAGCAAGGCGCTGATGAAGCCGAAAATCCTTACCCTAAGCACAGCAAACGTGCGCATTTTTGGCAGGAAGGATGGTGGGAGTATTTCTTTAATGAAGGAAATATTCGTTCAGTGAACGAATAATTTGTTTACATCTTCACGACTTCTCTGACCAAGAGAGTATCTTGCTGGCTAAGAATCCCCCCCAAGTTTTGCAATACTTCCGCCTGACATATTTTAGCGTTCACGCATTCTTGAAAATACAGCTTGATCGAGGCCATTTCTTGCTCAGAGGGGTGATGGTATTTATAGCCAGTTTGTTTGGTTAGCCATAAAGCATAACGCTGAATTTGTCCGCGTGTGAGGGGGCTGCGCTTTTTAGATTCTTTATCAACGATTTTGTCGCATGAGCCTGTCATTTGGCAATAGGCATTGTAATCATGGACCGCTTCTTGAATGTCAGATAAATCGATCAGGGGCTGGGGCTCCTGTGCATCTTCATAACATTGACCTGTCGCTTCGCAAAAAACATCGTAATCTTGATGCGTGATCGGTTGCTGAGTGAAGGCGACCATGTTCATATTGCGTGGATCGGCCACCACAAACAGCGCCGGACCATAACGGTTGCTGGACACAGGGTCGATGCATGCCGTGAGCGCATTTGTCTTCGTATAAAAAGAGAGGGCGCAGGGATCAGAGGTCACAGGCGCTGAGGCCAGGGGTGCCTGATTTGTGGAGGGAAGCTCGATTTCAGGGTACATAAATTGCACAGAAAGTGGTGGCGGGTCGATGTAAGGAATGCGAGGAGGGCCATCTTTCACGGGTTCTGGGGTTGCGGGAGCCACTGCCTCGATCACTGCTTCCGCCAAGAGAGGCAGAGCCGGTTCGATGAGTTCGGGGGAGGGCTGTGGCTCAGGCGCTTGGGCAATCACAGGCGCGTCGAGGATCACTTCTTCAGGAGGAAGCGCGGCCTTCATCACGAGCAGCAGAGGGTGATGAGGAGACAGACGCTCTGCTTGCGCGAGCATGAGGGTATGCGCTTTTTGATCAAAACTAAGGGTCTGGGCATATTTTAAATAGAGATCAGCCAAATAGGCGGGGGCAATTTCGGTTAAGAAAGGATCCTCTTTGGGAAGTAGAGTCACTAGTTTCTCATAAGCGACACGGCCTTTGGCTAAATCGCTTTCTTGCATGGCGGTGAAAAATGCAGCCTTGTAGGTGCTGGGATCACGCGAGGCGCTGTCTTGAAGATGCGAGGAGGCATCGAAGAATTGTCTGAAAGTGAAAAAAAGTCCCAGGACCAGAGAGCCAATGACGACTATCTTCAGATACTTTTGCAGCAATGTTGTATACTTGTTCATATTTTCAACCTGGTAATATATTATAGATGTTAGCTCATTTAGTTGAAAGCCTGCAAATACTGCAAAAACAAACCCCGTTTTTTGATCAAATCAAGCGAGGGATCGAGCGTGAATGCTTGCGGACCACACCTCAAAGTAGTTTGGCTCCCAGCATGCATGATAAAAAACTGGGTTCCAAGCTCACCCATCCGAGCATCACCACAGATTATTCAGAAAACCTGCTTGAATTCATCACCGCGCCCCACAGCAGTGTCGATGCCTTGATGACTGAGCTCATGCAGCTTCATGCCTACACCGCTCAGGCCATCCCTGAGGAGCGGCTCTGGCCTATGAGCATGCCTTGCATTCTTGGATCAGACGACAGTATACGCATCGCTGATTACGGAACCAGCCACAGTGGTCAAATAAAAATGCATTACCGGCGTGGGCTTTCTCACCGGTATGGGCGCCATATGCAATGCATCGCGGGCCTGCACTATAATTTTTCACTGCCTTTGTCTTTTTGGGAAGTCTGGCACGACAAATTTGATCCCTGTCATCATACGCTACAAGATTGCATTAATGCTAACTATATGCGATTGATTCGCAACTACCTCAAGCACGCTTGGCTTATTTTTATGATCATGGGGGCAAGTCCGGCCTGTGATCGTTCTTTTTTTGTGAAACAACCGCCGGAATTTTTGTCCTTGCTTCCGCCTCATACTCTCTATGGGCCCGAGGCCTGTTCCTTGCGCATGAGCCGCTTGGGCTACCAAAGCCGCGTGCAAGACAGCATTCAGACTTCCTACAACTCCCTTGAACAATATTTAATCGATTTGCGCTATGCCACCATCACCCCGAGCCCTGAGTACGAAAAAATCACGCAAGAGCACGGAAAGTTGGCACAACTCAATCCCAATTTGCTTCAGATCGAAGCGGAACTGTATGCGCCGATCCGCCCCAAACAAGTCGCTCGCCTTTGCGAACGTCCGATTCGTGCCTTGGAGGCGCGTGGGATTGAATACATAGAGGTCAGGGGCATTGATATTAATCCCTTGTCGCCGGTGGGGATCACCGAATCCCAGGTTCATTTCTTGGATACTTTTTTGTTATTTTGTTTGTTGCACAATAGCCCGACTTTTACACTCGATAATGCGATGGAGTGGCACAGTAATCAAAGCATGGCCGTGCTTCATGGGTTATCGCCTGATTGTCTCTTGGCGACGGCCTCTCGTTCTATTACTGCTAACGATTGGGCGGCGCGTCTTTTTGAGGATCTCACCTTGGTTGCAAAGCTGCTCGATCAGGATCATCCAGATAAGGTACATCATCAGGCGGTACAAGAGGCCAGAACTCAATTCGAGTCGCGTTTTGCGCTCCCTGCGGCTGTGCAGTTCAATGCCATCAAAGAAGCGGGTGGGTTCATCGAGTATGGGCGCGCTTTGTCTGAGGCGCATCATCAAAGATTCATGGAGTATCCACTGCCTCCTGAGGTTCAACGGAGCTATGAGGCATTAGCGGAGAAAAGTCTGCGCGAGCAGGAGAGGATGGAAAAAGATCTCAAGGGGTCTTATCAAGATTACATTCTTCGTTATTTTTCGTGAAAACCCCCTCGACGCGTATGCCAAGGGGGCGATCCTTATTCAATCTCACCGATTTGTTGAGGCACACCGATATGGCTGTGCGTGATTTGTTTCACGGTTTGCCAATCAACCAGGGCATGGCCAGAATGAGAGGTGCTATTGACTGCTTTCAAGACAGTGGGATCCACCTCGCCATTGCCATAGCCACTTAAAGGCTTGTGTGCTTCTAGGTACAGTTTTCCATCGTCCCAGCCTGCTTTGACGGGTTGATGAATCACCTGAAGTTTTGTTCCGACGGGCACTTTATAAAACAGTGATTCAATGTCTTCAGGAAACATACGGACGCATCCGTGAGTCACGCGTCGACCAATCCCAACCGGAGTGTCTGTTCCGTGAATTAATATGGAAGGTTTGCTGGTGCGCATGGCATAAGCACCCAGAGGGTTATTCGGGCCTGGGCCCCAAACAGCAGCAATCGGTTGGCCTGCATTGGCATGTTCTCTTAAGATGCTAGGAGGAACGCGCCAGGTAGGATCTTTTTCTTTGCCCACGATTTTTTCATTTTGCATGGTGGGGGTGGGCCAGTATTCACTGCCAATCCCTACGGGATGCGTTGTCACCGTATTATTAGTTTTATCAAAATAATACAGACGAAGTTCTGCCAAATTGATGATGATACCGTCCCGTGGCCCGGGCGGAAGAATAAATTGGGTGGGGATGACCACGCGAGTGCCTTCACCGGGGATCCAGGGATCCACGCCGGGGTTCGCATCCACGATTTCATAGTATCCGACATCGTAGTGGCGGGCGAGATCAACAAAGGTATCATCCCGATCTGCGCGGATCACTTGGACTTCACCGACCACATCCCCATTCTGAGGGATAGGGAAGCTGAGGGCCGATGCAACACTGGGCATGAGGGCCAAGGCTAGTAAACAGCAAGAGAATGCTCTCTTATTACTCATAACAACACCTTTTTTAATACTCAATTTAATACAACAGTAAAACTGTAAGTTGACTCATAAACTAATTGTAGTCGGCTTTTTGACGTTTGCTCAAGTTTTTTTAGAAACGCAATTAATCGACAGCTATGATGTTCATCTAATTCAGACATCACATCATCGAGAACCACGACGGGGCGTTTATCTTTATCTTCAATAATGAAGTAAGGACTAAGTTTTAGGGCGAGGGCAACAAT
>CAYMDW010000022.1:0-15489 GCA_964389615.1 uncultured Gammaproteobacteria bacterium
TGCGGGGTGGAGCAGTCTGGCAGCTCGTCGGGCTCATAACCCGAAGGTCGTAGGTTCAAATCCTACCCCCGCTACCAAATTAATAAGTATAATTAGGGCCATATGGCCCTTTTTTTATGCAAAGTGGATGAAGATGCAACTACTTGATATACAAGCACATATTTCGCCAGTCATTACCGACATGGGTTTTGAACTGGTCGGTGTTGAGGCATCCGGTCACGGCCGGCATGCCGCTTTGCGCTTATTTGTCGATAAAGAGGGTGGGATCACCATCGATGATCTGACCCGGGTCACCCGGCAAGTCAGAGACCTCCTGCGCGTCGCAGGGTACGATATTGATGGCACCAGTCTTGAGGTTTCTTCTCCTGGAGTTAACCGGCCTTTGTATACGCTGGAACATTTTAAGCGGTTTGTAGGCAGTCGTCTTAAAATTCAAATGCATCTTCCTGTGAATGGACAGAAATCATTTACTGGCACCTTAACCAAGGTGTCTGGCGACACAGTCACCATCGAAGTTGATGGGCAAGAAGTTGTGTTACCGTTTGGCGATATTGCCAAGGCAAAACTATCACCTGTGAGGCCATAACCATGGATAAAGAAATTTTATTGGTAGCAGATGCAGTATCAAACGAGCTAGACGTAGACAAGAAAGTCATTTTCGAAGCGCTCGAAGCTGCTTTAGTCATGGCAACGCGTAAGCGTTATTCCAGTGACGTTGAAGTTCGCGTCTCTATTGATCAAACGACGGGTAACTACGATACCTTCCGTCAATGGGAAGTCGTTGAAGCCAATGACGAATTCGAAAATGGCGTAGAATACCCCGATTGTCAAATGACCCTGGAAGCTGCGCAGGCAATCAAATCCGATGCAAAGATCGGTGATGTGATTGAATCACCCCTCGAATCTGTTGCCTTCGGACGTATTGCTGCACAAACGGCGAAGCAAGTGATTGTCCAAAAAGTTCGCGAAGCGGAGCGTGCTAAAGTTCAGGCCGCCTTTCAAAAACGCGTGGGCGAATTGCTTTCGGGCGTGGTCAAAAAATCCAACCGTGATTTTGTCATCCTTGATCTGGGTAACAACGTAGAAGGGATCATGCGTCGGGATGATTTACTGCCCCGCGAAACTTTCCGCATGAACGACCGCGTTCGCGCTTACCTAAAAGATGTTCAACTCGATGCTCGCGGGCCACAGCTCCATTTAAGCCGCTCCTGCCCAGAAATGTTGGTGGAGCTTTTCAAAATCGAAGTGCCTGAAATCGGCGAAGATTTAATCGAAATCAAAAGTGTCGCACGTGACCCCGGTGTCCGCGCCAAAATCGCGGTCAAAACAAACGACGGTCGCATTGACCCCGTGGGCGCTTGCGTCGGCATGCGTGGTTCACGTGTGCAAGCGGTTTCCGGCGAGCTCGGTGGCGAACGCATTGACATCGTGGTTTATAATCCAGATCCCGTTCAATTCGTGATCAATGCCATGGCGCCCGCAGATGTGGTGTCCATTCTGGTCGACGAAGAAACCCATACGATGGATGTCGCCGTTAAAGAAGAACAGCTCTCACAAGCGATCGGCCGCAATGGGCAAAACGTCCGTCTGGCCTCACAGCTCACGGGCTGGGAACTCAATGTCATGAGTGAAGCACAGGCTCAAGATAAAAGCACTCAAGAAGTGGTTCAAGTCCTGGCTCGCTTCATTGAAAAGCTTGACGTGGACGAAGAAATGGCTCAAATTTTGGTCGACGAAGGCTTTACTTCGATCGAAGAAATCGCCTACGTTCCAAAGGCAGAATTGCTTGCCATTGAAGGCTTCGATGAAGAATTAGTTGAAACCTTGCGTGCGCGCGCTAAAGATGCCTTAATTGCTCAGGCAATGCTTGACGAAAGTGATGCGGTAGCTCAACCTGCTGCGGATCTTCTGGCGCTTGAAGGCATGACAACGCCATTAGCGAAAAAACTCGCTAAAAATGGCGTGATTACACAGGAAGATCTTGCTAATTTGGCAGTCGATGATCTGCTTGAAATGGACAGCTCATTAACAGAAAAAGTTGCCGGTGAGTTGATCATGGCTGCGCGCAAACCTTGGTTTGATGCGCAATAAAAAAGGGTTTTATAGGGGGCCGTATGGCAGAAAGTATCAAAGAACTGGCCGCAAAGCTTGCTGATAAGCTAAAACGACCTGCAAGCGATTTGGTCGAAGAGTTCATTGATCGTTTAAAAAGTGTTTCAGGCGAAGATGCATCTTTTGATCCCTCGGAACCCCTGACTACCCAGCAGCATCAACAGCTGCTCGATTCCTTTGCGAGTAAAGCCTCCACTGGCCGCGTGACGATTCGTCGTTCTACTTCCACTGAGCGTAAAACAACAGGAAGCAGTGCGGTCAAGGTCACGATCCGTAAACGTACCACTCTGGTTCAACGCGCCAAGCTTGAGGCTGAAGAGCAAGAAGAGCTCAGCAAAGAAGAAATTGCTCCTGCGCCCATTGAAGAACCCGCGGTTCAAGAGCCCGTTCTGGAAACAAAAGCCGAGCCAGAAGTGGCCGCACAAGATTTAGAACCTGCAGCCCCCGTGGTTCCGGCGGCAGAGCCCATCTCTTCTGAAACATCAGAAGACAGACGTGCCAAAAAAGTCACCAAAGAGAATAAACCTCAACCCGCAGCCAAGGTCGTTGACGATAAACAACGTCCTAAGCGCGCGATCAAAGCCATTGGAAAAACCTCTCATCAGGTCATGACGCTTGACGATGAAGAAGACATGGGCTTCGCCGGTTTTGGACATGCTCCTCAGGGACAGCGTCGTCGTCGACGTCGTCCACGTGAAAAGGCGGATACCCATGCCTTTGCTAAACCCACCGCACCTATCGTGCGTGAAGTCAGTATTCCGATGACCATCACGGTCGGCGATTTGGCTGCCAAAATGGCTGTTAAAGCCTCTGCAGTCATCAAAGTCATGATGGGCTTGGGGGCCATGGCCACCATCAATCAAATCATTGATCAAGACACCGCCGCCATCGTTGTTGAAGAAATGGGCCACAAAGCCATTATGCTCAACGAAAATGCCCTCGAAGAGGCCTTGACCGCCAGCGTCGTTAAACTCCAGGGCGAGCAAATTACCCGCGCGCCTGTTGTCACCATCATGGGTCACGTGGATCACGGTAAAACCTCGTTGCTAGACTACATTCGCACCACACGTGTGACTGCGGGCGAAGCAGGGGGGATCACCCAACACATTGGCGCTTATCAAGTCTCGACTCCTAAAGGTCAAATTACATTCCTCGATACCCCGGGTCACGCGGCCTTTGCCTCCATGCGTGCTCGCGGTGCCAACTGCACAGACATCGTGGTACTCGTTGTGGCGGCCGATGACGGTGTGATGCCACAAACGATCGAAGCGATTGAGCATGCCAAAGCAGCCAATGTTCCCATCATTGTCGCTGTGAATAAAATGGATAAAGAAGCCGCCGATCCTGAGCGTATCAAAACCGAACTCACCGCACATAATCTTGTCGCTGAAGAGTGGGGCGGGGATACCATGTTTGTTCCCCTGTCCGCGAAAACCGGAATGGGCATTGATAAACTACTGGATTCTATTTTGGTTCAGGCCGAGGTCCTGGAATTGAAAGCCGTGAAAGACGGTCCTGCACAGGGCGTCGTGATCGAATCTCGTCTCGACAAGGGGCGTGGTGTGGTTGCCACCGTGTTGGTTCAACAAGGAACCTTAAATCAGGGCGATGTGGTCTTGGTCGGCCGTCAGTTCGGTCGCGTCCGTGCCATGTTGAACGAAAATGGTCATCGCAGAGATCATGCCGGTCCTTCCAGCCCAGTCGAAATTTTAGGGCTTTCTGGTACGCCGAACGCAGGCGATGATTTGGTGGTGGTCGAAGACGAACGTAAAGCACGCGAAGTGGCCTTGTATCGTCAAGGCAAATACCGCGAGATTAAATTTGCCCAGCAGCATAAAACCAAAATGGAAGGCGCTATGAATTCCATGGGGGCTGACGAGGCAAGCATTCTTAACATCGTCCTCAAGGGCGACGTTCAAGGATCCGTCGAAGCGATTACAGACGTACTCACTAAAATTACCCATGCAGAAGTCAAGGTCAAAATCGTGGGCAGTGGCGTCGGTGGCATCAACGAATCTGACGTGAACCTGGCCGCTGCTTCGCGCGCCATTTTGATCGGCTTTAACGTACGGGCCGATGCTTCTGCGAAGAGCAAAGCCAGCAACGAAGGCATCGAAATTCTTTACTACAGCGTGATCTATCACCTGATTGATCATGTCAGAAATATTCTCACAGGCATGTTGGTGCCCGAGTACAAAGAAAATATTCTGGGTCTCGCAGAAGTGCGCGAAGTGTTCCGTTCTTCTAAATTGGGCGCAGTTGCCGGTTGCATGGTCACTGATGGGACTGTTAAGCGGAATAATCCGATTCGTGTCCTGCGCAATAATGTGGTCGTCTTTGAGGGCTCACTCGAGTCTCTTCGTCGCCACAAAGACGAGGCCAACGAAGTCCGTCAAGGAACGGAATGCGGTATCGGCGTGAAAAACTACAACGATATTAAAGTCGGTGATCAAATTGAAGTCTATGAAAAAATAGAAGTGAAGCGCACCCTATGAGCGGAGACTTTCACCGTAATGATCGCCTGAATAAACAAATCGCGCGCATGCTCGCAGAGATTCTCCTCAGAGAAACCTCCGATCCGCGATTGCAACAAGTGAATGTGACCCGTGTGGAGGTCACTTCCGATTTGGCGCACGCCAAAGTGTATTACACCTTGGTCGACGAAGATCCTTCTGTTGCTCAGGCCTTAACCAAGGCCGCAGGTTTTTTTCGTAGTCAAATTGCGCAGCGTTTGACCTTACGAACTGTCCCACAACTTAAATTTTTGTACGATGATCGATTGGTCAAAGCCCGTCGCATCGCTGATTTAATTAAAAATGATAAAAGAGATGACAATGCCTGAGCTTACGCCCCGTCCTCCTAAGCGCTCCATTTCCGGATTTATTATTCTGGATAAGCCTATTGATATGTCCTCCAATCAAGCTTTGCAAAAAGTAAAACGTTTATTGCAGGCGAAAAAAGCAGGGCACACGGGCAGCCTGGATCCTTTGGCCACAGGAGTCTTGCCGCTTTGTCTGGGGGAGGGCACCAAGCTTTCCCAATACCTTCTGGATGCCGATAAAACCTACGAAATGATCGGGCAGCTGGGCATCCAAACGACCACCGGCGATGCCGAAGGCGAGGTGGCTATCGAGGCCCCCGTGCCGGCTGATTGGCTCGAAAAACTGCCGGGCGTATTGGAGCAATTTTTAGGGGAATCTCAGCAGGTTCCTTCCATGTTTTCCGCCATTAAACAAAACGGCGTTCCTTTGTATGAGCTCGCTCGCAAGGGGATTGAAGTTCCACGCGAACCTCGTACAATACACATCCATGAACTGGTCTGCCTAGAAACCACGGACACCAGCTTTCGTCTGAGGGTTCGTTGCTCTAAAGGAACCTACGTCCGGACCCTCGTTGAAGACATTGCCAAAGCCTTAGGAACGGTCGGGTATGTGACCCTGCTGCGTCGTACCGAGGTAGGTCCATATCAGGAAGGGGACATGGTCACCTTCGAAGCCCTCGAAGAGGCCCTGGAAACAGGTGGGTTTGAGGCCGCCAAGGCTTTTATCCGGCCTTTGGAGTCTGCCCTCAGTGATTGGCCGGCCATCAGTTTAACTGCGGTTGCCAGCCATTATATGAGTCAGGGGCAGCCTATCCGTGTGCCTAATCTGCCTGAAAAAGGCTATGTTCGACTCTTAACCGAGCATCAGCGGCTGATTGGGATCGGTGAAATCACCGAAGACGGGCGCTTAGCGCCCAAGCGCTTAATATGCGAGACATCTTAAACGATATAGGTTAAAATGTCGTCTTGTTCGGATTGCCGTAAGCGACCGTAGGGCCAAATGCGCCCGGTACTCCGGGTAATTTGCCCGATGTGTACAGGTATTTTCAACAAAAGTTTTGATATCAGGAGTAAATAGTAAATGTTAACCACCGCTGAAAAAGCACAAGTCATTGATAATATTGCCGGAAAAATGGCCTTGAGCAAAACTAACACCGGGACCCCTGAAGTCCAAGTGGCCTTGCTCACAGAAAAAATTAAGCGCCTCACCGAGCACTTGAAAGCCAATAAGCAAGACGTCCATTCTCGCCATGGCCTCGTTAAACTGGTCAGCAAGCGTCGTCGTTTGTTGAACTACCTCAAGGCCAATGCACTTGCACGCTACCAGCAACTGCTTGTTGAGCTTGAACTGCGTCGTTAATTTTTATTTTGTATGGGCATGAATGGCTCTGTTAAAGGCCATCTGCTCTGTAATGCGCTCATGGGCGCCACCATTCATTGGACAAAATCACAGTGTCAGCAATTACAACTTCATTTCAATTTGGGCAACACCTAGTTACGCTAGAAACTGGCCGCATCGCGCGCCAGGCAACAGGCGCCGTTATGGTCGACATGGGCGGTACCGTGGTACTGGTCACCGTCGTCGCTGCGAGAGAAGCCGATCCTAAAAAAGATTTCTTCCCTCTCACCGTGAATTACCAAGAGCGTTCTTATGCTGCCGGCGAAATCCCGGGGAATTATTTCCGTCGTGAAGGTCGCCCAAGTGAAGCTGAAACATTGATTTCACGCCTGATTGATCGTCCTATTCGTCCGCTCTTCCCTGAAGGCTTCTTAAACGAAGTGCAGGTGATTGCGACAGTCAAGTCCTTGAACCCCGAAGTTACTCCTGACATCGTGGCCATGATTGGAACTTCTGCCGCTTTAGCCATTTCGGGTGTGCCTTTCAGTGGCCCAGTCGCTGCAGCACGTGTGGGCTACCTTAACGGCGAATACCTCTTGAATCCCAGCGCCAAAGCACTGGAAACCTCTGAACTGGATTTAGTCGTTGCCGGAACGCGTAATGCGGTGTTGATGGTGGAATCTGAAGCCAAAGAACTTTCCGAAGACGTGATGCTCAATGCAGTCATGTTTGGACATGCACAATTCCAGGTGGCGATTGAAGCCATCCAAGAATTTGCTGCCAAAGCCGGCAAAGAGTCTTGGAATTGGCAAGCTCCTGAGGGCAACCTCGTTCTCAAACAACAAATCGTTGATGCCGTAGGCTCACAAATTGCGGATGCCTATGCCATCACTGAAAAGCAGGCCCGTCGTGATCTGTTGGTAGCCATTAAAAACGCATTAGTCGCTCAGTTTGCTACGGAAGAGGCCGGCGTGTCTAAAGACCAGGTGGTCGCGATTTTCTCTCAACTGGAAAGCGAGCATGTGCGTGGTCAAATTTTGTCCGGACATCCTCGTATTGATGGCCGTGACAATCAAACCATTCGTCCGATCAGCTCTGAAGTAGGCATCTTGCCTCGCACCCACGGGTCAGCCTTATTCACCCGCGGTGAAACTCAGGCCATTGTGGTCGCAACACTCGGTACCGAACGCGACTCTCAAAGCATTGACGTTTTGGGTGGCGAGTACCGCGAAAACTTCATGTTCCATTACAATTTCCCTCCCTTCTGTGTCGGTGAAACCGGCATGGTCGGCGCTCCGAAGCGTCGTGAAATCGGGCACGGCAACCTCGCTAAACGCGCGGTTAAACCCGTCCTTCCGACTCTCGAAGAATTCCCATACGTTCTTCGTGTGGTTTCTGAAATCACTGAATCCAACGGTTCAAGCTCCATGGCCTCTGTCTGTGGATCCGCTTTAGCCTTGATGGACGCAGGCGTTCCCTTGAAACGTCCCGTCGCAGGGATCGCCATGGGCCTGATCAAAGAAGGCGACAAATTCGCCGTCCTCACCGATATTTTGGGTGATGAAGATCACCTCGGCGACATGGATTTTAAAGTGGCCGGAACCGAGGTCGGTATCACTGCCTTGCAAATGGACATCAAAATCGAAGGCATTAATCGCCAAATCATGCAGGTGGCCTTGCAACAAGCACTCAAGGGCCGCATCCATATTTTGGGTAAAATGGCCGAAACGATCACGGGTTCACGCAACGACATTTCCATGTTTGCTCCCCGTATCACCACCTTTAAAATTCATCCCGATAAAATTCGTGAAGTCATCGGCAAGGGCGGCGCAGTCATTCGCGCCATCACTGAAGAAACGGGCACCACGATCGACATCGATGACGATGGCACCGTGAAAATTTCCGCCGTTGATGGCAAGGCTGCAGAAGCCGCGCTCGAAAGAGTCAAACAAATTACCGCCGAACCCGAAGTCGGTGCTACCTATCAAGGCAAGGTCGTCAAAATCGTTGAATTCGGCGCCTTCGTCAACTTCATGCCCGGCAGAGATGGCTTAGTCCACGTATCCGAAATCGCCAACGAGCGCGTCAACAACGTCTCTGATTTCCTGACCGAAGGTCAAGAAGTTGCAGTCAAAGTACTTGAAATTGATCGTCAAGGCCGCGTACGCCTCAGCATGAAAGCTGTACTCGCTGACGAGGCAGCGCAGGCTTAATACTGTACCTAGGGGCGCATACGGGCGGCGTAGGGGCGGATTAGAGGCTGCGTAGGGGCGGATTAGAGGCTGTACTCAGCCTCATCCGCCCTCCATCCGCCCATCCGCCCCCATCCGTATCATCAACATTGGAGATAAAACATGAATAAAGTCTTCAACAAACTTCGCCAAGGCTACAAACACTTCCGAAAAACCCATGCCATCGGCGCCGATTCCCTAATGAAATCCCTCGCCCAAAACGGCCAACGTCCCGAAGTCATGGTCGTCGCCTGTTCTGATTCACGTGTCGACCCCGCTTTATTATTGCAAACTCTCCCCGGTGAACTTTTCGTCGTTCGCAACGTAGCCAACATCATCCCTCCCTACGAAGCCGACGGCGCGCACCACGGGACCAGCGCCGCACTTGAATTCGGTATTTGCTACCTTCACGTCAATCACCTCATTATTCTAGGTCACAGCCAATGCGGTGGCATCCAAGCCATGCTCACGCCTGAAAACCTCCATCAAAACGATTTTATTTCCAACTGGACCGACATCAACAAAGACCCCTCCGTTCACTACGAACCCCATCAAGCCGATGACTGCGCCAAAGCCTCCATGCAGCGCTCTTACAATAACTGCCTCACCTTCCCTTGGATCAAATCTCGCGTAGACGAAAAAAAGCTCGAAATTCATTGCTGGTTCTTCGATCTCGAACAGAGCCGATTATTCGAAATGGATCACACCACCGGTGACTACCTCCCCCTCAAATAGCCACCCCCCAAATCGCCCCCCCCCGAACCGTGCCCGCCCCCTTTCAAGGAGGCAGAGCCGTACCCCAATCATGCCCACCCCCCTCGAATCGTGCCCGCCCCCTTTTAAGGGGGCAGAGCCGTACTCGGCGAGGGGGTTTTACCGCCAACCCCTCAATACAAAAGTGTTACCTATCATGCCGGTTTAAACTGTTACCAGTCTACCCGGTTTGTACCCGAATCGTGCCCACCCCCTTTCAAGGAGGCAGAGCCGTACCCAAATCGTGCCCGCCCCACTCGAATCGTGCCCACCCCCTTTCAAGGAGGCAGACCCGTACCCGAATCATGCCCGCCCCCCTCGAATCGTGCCCGCCCCCTTTCAAGGGGGCAGAGCCGTACTCGGCGAGGGGGTTTTACCGCCCAACCCCCAACCCCCACCACCCCACCAGGCGCTTTTCCATCTCAACCTTAAAAACACCCAACATTCACCCCCTCATTTCGTCAAAAGTAGAACAGGAGACCATGTATTTCATATAAAACAGTCAGATATAAATTTGTAAGAAAGCTAGTATAGTACTATACTTTAATACGAGATATCATTAGGGGCAGGTTATCAAATGCTTACCTTAGAACAGTACAAACAAAAGTTAGCTGATTTATCCGCAGAAGTTGAAAAACGTCAGCAGGAAGTGGCGACTTTGATAATAAATTCACAAAGTGGAGCTAGCGCTGAGCAATTAAATACTTTAAATACTATAGAAAAGAATTTGAAAGAATTGGCTAAATCCGTAGCTAAGGCAGTTAGTGATGCAGCGACGCAACCCTATACGAGCATAGTGGATAGAAATCGGGTCACAAATAATCTGGCAGCACAGATTAATGCTCTAAATACAAATGCTGTTAATCCTAGCATGAAAATTAATATCTTTACCCCTTCGGAATTATCAAACCCCATCTCAAGGGAAAACATCCCCGATAAAGATAAAGATACCAATCGATTCGAATCGATAACCGCATTTTTAGCAATAGAGAGGGTAATCAATCGACTTGTGGAATATGATGAAAAAAAATCAAAGAATCAAAAAATGAATAAAAGGCAGATAGCAAAGAGCGACAAGGTAAAGGAATGGATTAAAATACTGGCCGAATTAAATGATCTTCTCACTTTACAGTACAATGGAAAACCACTTCCCGATGATATAAATGAGAAACTTAATGCAGTGATTCAAACAGGCGCCGATGACAAAAAAACTATCAACGTAGGAAAAATTCGTAGTGTCCTTATTCCTGCTGCTATTCGTAATATTCCGTCTCCCACACTGGCGGGGATGAGTCCTAAGAACACCGAAGAAAGTCTGCTTGAAGGATATGAAAGATCATATGATTTCTTCGAAAATGACTTAACGATAATCAAGAAAAAGAGTGATGCCGATTTACAATATAAGGCTGCCGAGTTACAAAACAAGGAAGACCAAAAATTGATTTCTGATACTAAAAACGAAATTAATGATACTGACCCTACTAATCTTAGTTCTGCTCAAAAAGAAAGAAACATTCTGCGCATGGAATTAATCGCCTTGATTGAGGTTTTTGATCAATATTCAGCCATAAAATTAGACTTGGTAAACAAGAGAAAATCAGGAGCAATGGATGAGAAATATGGGGAGACCGGGAATGATTCAAAATTAGGCTATGTTCTAGGAGTCAGGGCTGAATTGCTAAAGCAATTAGGTAACCTAAATAAACTTGATCCAAGCAGAGCAGATGACTATAAGAAGAAGGTTGGGTTTGATCTTACCAAAAAAACAATTTACGATATGATTCATACAAATTTAAAAAAAACAAACACTGCACATTTGCTCACAATGGTGGATAGCGTAGAAGATAAATTTAACAACACTGTTCGAAATAAATCCACGGGCGATACGCTCTCAGAACGTAACAAAAAAAATACTAATTCAATCATGGCGCTTTTAGGAAAAATGGTAGAATCCAGCAAATATGATTTAAATGCTGCCGTAGAGGAAGACATCGCGACTGCCCAAAAATTCAAGCCCAAATAACCCCCCCATCCCCTACTATACTTAACCCAACAACCCAGGAGGCCGCCCCATGCGCACGTCCATCCCCGTCTGGCAAACCCTCTCCGACGCATTCTCATTCATCCTCAATGAATCCGCCTTATTTGCAAAAGCGCTCATCCTCCCTGTGCTCATTTTTATCAGCCTGCAGGCCCTAGGGTTATTCGTCGCTCATCCCGATTCCCCCATTCACTGGCTCATCAGTTTCGCAAACCTAATACTTTTTGCATGGATGATGAATGTCTGCTGTCGCCTTGTAATCACCCATGACCCTGGCCACAGAGGTTGGACCTCTGCTGAGACCTGGTCTGCAGTCTGGCTCCTCTGTTTGAATTTCGTGATGAGCCTCATGGCAGGGCTCCCGGCCTTCGCCGTTTTCACGGTCATGTTGATGATTGCCCCGCTCTTTGCCTTGCCCGTGGCCCTCTGTGTCTTCTTCCTCTTAGACGTCTATTTATGCGCTCGATTTGTCCTCGTCTTCCCCGCCACAGCCATGGGCGATAAAACCAGTTTTCGCGATGCCTGGGAGATGTCCGACGGCAACGGCTGGCGCCTGGTCCTATTATTCGCCCTGGTTCCCTTTCTCTATGGCCTTGCCGCCTTCTTACTCTTCCTCCTCCTGCCTGTCCCCATCTTCCTCGCATTACTATTCATCCTCGGGACCTTCTTCGCCCTGGTGGGGGTGGTGGCTGTGGCGATGGCTTATAAAAAGCTGCGTGGGGGATTGTGAAAAAACCGCAGGGAAATCAATGGGGTGAAATGTTGCTAGTTGGCTGAGTGTCTTCTATACTTATGGTGTAGTTGTAGGAGATTGATGGTATGGGTACACCGACCGAGCGTTTAACCAATTTTCAAAAAATTCAAATTTTGTTTGAAGAACTTAAGACGCAGTCCAATCGGCCTGCGTTTACGTTATTCCAGACGACAGTCGCTAGTAAGATCAATGCTAGGTCAATTAAAGATAGGTTCAAAGGCGACACACTCAAGAAGCTAATTCTTGACTCAATCGATGCTTCCACTATATCTACAATAAATGATTATTTTGAAAATAAGCTACCTAAAGGTGCCTACCCTCCCATGGTGGAGTCAAAAGACGTAGAAAGACTCAAAAAAATTTATAATCAAAAAAAATCAGGGGAAATTGATAATGAAAAAGAAAAAGAATTATATGCCGAATTTTATCTAGAGAAATTTGAAAACTTACCAGTGACACGAATTATGGAATTAGTTGCTGAATATGATCCGAATGCGAAAAATGAAAAGAGTGGGCAGAAGGGAGGAAAAAGGAATAACATAGCAAAAAATATCACTGAAATTCTTTGCAAAACTGATGTGGATTGTCGTGTCTACGACTCTTATCTCGCCGCTAAAAATAATACACTTCAACAAGTGATGGGGCTCGGGGGTATGGTGAAAAAGGCACTTGGACTTTCCGATTCAGTCGATTTATCTAAGAGTGATGTGATAAATGTAGGTGAAGATGAAGATTTATCCTTAGAAATATTGGTGCTTACCGCTGAAGGAACTCTAAAGCTTTCAAAAAAACTTTTCTCTCCTGTGTTCTATCCGGCGCAGGAACTTTGTGTGGTATTGAATGATATAATTCAAATCGAAAATAATAGCAATCATATAAATAACCCACTTTTACAAGATTTGAAAAATCAGATCACTCAGATAAACGATATGGAACTCAGTTTCAAAAATCTCAAAAATAAAATTAATGATATTCGGTCGAATATAAAACAATATGAATCAACTGATAAAAAACAAATTGAAAAATATGTTAATCTGCTGAATGCGCAACAAGAGCGTATTGAAATAGCTGAAAAATTCTCCACTTTCTCTCCGTCTCAACGTGCTATCGTTTCCCTTGATGCTGTGATAGATCGAATGGAAGAGTATCTGAAAGCTAAGAGTGGAAAAAAACGCGATGATTATGATCACAAACTAGGCTTTGTAGAAGGAGAATTAGCAGCATTGAAAAAATTACGAGATGATGTAATGATCGATCAGTACAGTCATTCTATCACAAAAGTACGCGAGCGTGTGTTAGAGGCTCAGAACATCAGCACCTCACCCACGTTAAAAGGTGATCAAAAAGAGCAAAGCTTAGTATCCCTGTTTGATAGCACCCTTCAACAAACGGACGAACAAAATCTCAAATTTTTAGAGAGCTACAAGCAACAACATCCAATTGAACCTGAAGGCATTAACAGCCTAGGAGATGTGTTATCCGCCATCGACAAATTGCGAAAAATATTGATTGATTACAAAAAAGGCCCACATGCAGACTATACATGGTCGATTATTCGTTCAGGGGTTGGACAGTTGACTCCCGCTCAAAAAGTGGCGATTATCAATCCTCTTATCAGCTATCTCAATAATGCAGAAGCAGGGTTGCTTACAGGAAGATATTCTGATCCAAAGATAGTATTGGATCAGTGTATGAGCGAATTAATTAAAGGTATTAAAGACACAAAGTCAAAAACACTGCCCGACGAGCTTGAGAAATTTAATATAAAGAGGGCTAAAGAGGCTAAAGAGCAGGCGTTAGAGCAAATTGAGATTCTGTTGGGTGGCGACAAAGTTATTAGAAAAAATCAGTTAAAAGCGCTGAAAAAGAGAATTGAAAATGATGAGGAGCCTGAGCCCATTGCTAGCATTCAAAAATATGCAAACGATGAAAAACTTGAATTAAAGACCCGACAAGACATGCTCAATGAATTCGACAAAGTGAAAGAGAAATTTGAGACAGCCTACCAAACAGCGAAAGAGGTGGCTGTTCAAACAGCGGAAGAAGTGGCTGAAATTTTCCCAAGAAATAACATCGAGCAACAGAAGCTTGTCCCCAACTATATTTCCATGGAAAAATTGGAAGTGTTGGTTCGCGCAGGGGTTGCCAACTCAAATTTTTTAAATCCATTAAAAAACTATGTCGCAAATGGTAACAAGATCACTCAGGGAACAAGTAAACCCAAATTCGCTGTAGATGATGCCAATGGTAAGCGTCTAATCGAGATTTTCAATATGGGTGAGTCAATTGAACGAACAGACGCCTTGGTTGCCTATTATGTAGATCTTTACTCAAAACAGAATGTCATCGAAACCATGAATGAGGATTATTCACAAGAGGAGGGAAGAAATCCTGTGGCCGTTGAAATTCAGGAAGAATTGAGGGGGGATCCGGATTGCTTAGCCTATATTGAAGTTGATCAATTATCAAAACGGATTGATGCTGAAAAAAAGGGCTTTGATTTTCAGTACGCACTATTTAATGAGACTCAGAACGATCAACTTCATGCAACGCTGGACATTCTCAGAACCCCATTGACGGTAGTATCAACTGATATAACTCAGACACTGAGAGGAGTGAAAACCCCTGATGCCAAAGTGGCTTTTAAAATACGCGCTGCATTGTACAATGCAGCTCATCAATTCGAGGATGGTAAGTTAAGGTATGAGTTGATTGAAGAGCAAGGGAAATATAAGAAGCATGAAAAATTATCAATCCAAGAGCAAATTCAAAAATTTGAAGAAATTAAAGAGAGCATTTCTGAAGTCGCTGGCTTAGAGGTGGTTCTCCAGGGTTTAGTGGAGGTGCTTGAGGCTTTGAAGAAAGAGCACGCATACGCGTACACTAGTAAATTTCGACATGATGATGATATTCCCGAAATTGATTCTGATGAGACAACCTCTCAACCCACCGCGTCCGAGAAATCGGATCAAGGAATAAGTGTTGCTCACAATAATTACTTGAATAATATTAAGATGCTATTGGCTGCTATCAAACCCACGTTTTCCAGTGACGAAAACCTTGGAGAGAAGATCGAGAAAATTACAAGTATGAACTCAGCAACAGAAGACGATTTTGATGAAGTGGTTAAGTTGACACAGGAGATTGTTACAAATATCAAGCAAAAAAATGTCAATACTCAAAATTTAGCTTCTTTGAACCATATCCTTGATTCTGTCCGCGCTGAATTAGAGGCTAATCAGCAAGCTACAAATTCATCTCTCGTTAATAAATTTTGAGATTTGCAATCTTCACCCCGCGCGATTTATGAACTGTGCGTAGGGGTGAATCCGCATGGTACCCCATGCAATTCACCCGCAAATGCACCGCATTTGAAATGGCTCGTCAATCTCTGCGAGCTTGCGGATAAATTGGCCGAGTACGGCCGTATCCCGGCTC
>CAYMDW010000023.1:0-13977 GCA_964389615.1 uncultured Gammaproteobacteria bacterium
CAGTCACATAAGGGACGCTGACAAAAACAAGACCACAGCTGTCGACTCCTTCTTCACACGCTTTGAAAGAGAGCCCAGCATGAGCCTGTGTCACCATCAAAAGCAATAAAGAAACAAGATATTTAAACATAAGGCCTCCATGCGATCAGATCATGACCTGAAATCCAAGTAAAGCAGTTTGCGAATTCATATTGAAAGGGTCCGATTCGCCGATGCCAGATTCTTCGAGGGTAATGTCCGTGAACCCTACGTATAAATACTCAGCAGAAATGCGAATGCGTTCGGTCAGATCGTAACTCAAGCCTGCACCCGCTTCAAAAGCGAAATTGAAGCTGATTTCTGGATCCATTTCGAATCCGGAATAACTCTCGGTTTCATTCTGACTGTAATGGATTTGATTCCAGGAGGGGCCTATCCCACCGATCACAAAAGCAGAAAATTGATGACCTAAGCCTAAACGAAGAACGAGATCCAACATCAGACGTGTGCTTTTGAAGGTTGAATCAAACTGGGTGTCTTCGCAGTCACCCGGATATTGATAGAAACGATCGACCTCTCCTTCAAGTGACCCCTGAAGATAATAGGCGTTGACTTGAGGATTCACACTGAAGCGCTCAGATTCATTGAGAGGATAAGAATAGCCCAACCCCAACTGAGCGGTCCATGCACCCCAATCGCCCTCGTTGGTTTGCATGGCCTTATCTTGTTCGTAAGTGGTGAAATCAAGATAGATGTTTTCAGCATCAAGATTGCCGATGCCTCCAAAGGCTTGAATCGTCCAATACGGGTCCGCTTTGAGGGGGCCGAAATAAAACAAGGTGGTTAATGCGACTAAGGGTAAGGGGGATCTTTTCATGCTCGCACTCTGAAAATAAACAAATCACTTCAATAGTAGCACAACACAATAAAAAAGGCCTGTTTTTGAAAAACAGGCCTTCCTAAGAGTCCGATGAATATTATTTAAACACTTCGCCAATACCTTCCCCTACGTTTTGAATAGCCGTGCCTGTTTCATTTAACACGCCATTGGCGACACCCGTCACGGTATTAGGTAAAAACTTCACAAAGTTTTGGAGGGTCACATTACCCACAGAGGAAACAATCGTGTTCGTCACGACGTTCATGATCTGTTGCATCACACGGGGTAAATTACCCTTGCCTTGCCCTTCCCCTACATTACTTAAATGAATGGTGGGGATAGATACTTCAAATGATTGATTTTGGAGGCTAGGTGCAATGACCTTGACCTTGCCGTTGCGCAGATAGAAATCTTTAATGATAACTTGTTTAGAAGCCACGATCTTTTCTTCACTGGCGGTTTCATCATGAGCCAAGTATTCATTGACATTAGTTCTTAAAACAGCGAAGTTATTGCCGTGCTCATTGACTTCGTAAATAATTTCAGGGGCATCCATGACCACTTCTTTGATGATCACGACGTCAGTGGGCAGTGATTTCACATCCACAGCCACATGGGTGCTATTCATTTTTAAAGCATAATCTGTCCCGAAGCCTGCGGGGTTACGAATCGTTAAATAGGTGACCGAGCCTTCACCTGTTGAGGGTGAAATGGTGATCTTAGCAACCGAAACGGGGGTTCCAGTGATGGCCGAAGCGTATTTTTCAAGGGTTCGTTTGGCCATATTGTCCATTTGCATGAACATAAATATCCCGGTGGCAACTAAGACAAGAAAAATACCACTAAGTAGTGCAACTAAGTTCTTCTTCATGATGGCTCCTGATCATTATGGCTAAGGCCCTGAGTTTCAGGGCCTTAGTGCTTCGTTTAGAAAGTCAGTGACTATTAGCTAGCAGCCTTTGTCTTGCTGGCTTTAGTCGCTTTGTGATTTTCCTTCATTTCATCAAATTTCTTTTGTTGTTCTGGGGTCAAAACACCCTTCACTTGTTCTTTGGTGCTTTCATGAAGTTTTTCACGTTCTTTATGGCTTTCTGTATAGATAGATTCAATTTTCTTGACCTGGTCATCAGTCAAATTGAGCTCTTTCTTCAGTTTCTCTGCTTTTTCATGAGCATCGTGTTGTGACATAGCAAAAGCATTCACACCAGAAACCATCAAAGCAGCGGCCAAGGTCATAGAAATCAGAGACTTACGATTAAACATAATGATACTCCAAATTAATGTAAGGTACATGACAATACTAGTAGACTAGTGTAGAATGTCAAGGCTGCGGTATAGTGGCATTTTATGCACGAGGAATATCATGAGCGAAGCCATACAACATATATTGGTAGTAGACGACGACGATCGCCTGCGCCATCTTATCGAGCGTTATCTTAAGGAAGAGGGCTTCGCCGTCAGCACCGCACAAGATGCTACCGCGATGGATAAGAGGCTCGCCCGCGAGCACATCGATCTCATCATTTTGGACGTGATGCTCCCGGGTGAAGATGGGATTGCCATTTGCAAGCGCCTTCAACAACAACCGGATAGCCCCCCTATTCTCATGCTAAGCGCCAAAGGGGAAGACCTAGACCGTATTACAGGATTGGAAACAGGAGCGGATGACTACCTGCCGAAACCTTTCAACACCCGCGAATTGCTTGCACGAATCAAAGCCATTTTACGCCGTAACCCCAAAGAAGTGCCTGGTTCTCCTGGGAAAGAAAATGAAATCATCAGCTTTGGCGATTTTGCAATCAATTTAGGCGAAAGAACGCTTCACAAAAAAGACGAAGGCATTCCCTTGTCGACAGGCGAATTCGCCGTCATGAAGGCCTTGATCACCCATCCCCGCAAAACACTTTCACGCGAACAGCTGATGAGCATTGCACGCGGACGCGAATACAACGCCTATGATCGCACCATCGACACCCAGATTTCACGCCTAAGAAAAATCTTTGAAATTGATCCGGCCAGACCGAGATACATTCAAACGGTTTGGGGCGCTGGGTACGTATTCATTCCTGAGGGCGAAAAATCACATGGTTAGTCTCATGCCGCGCACGATCACCTTCCGTATCGTCGTTTTGATTATGCTGATTCTTTTGGCCAACGTCTTATTGACTTGGATTTTTTCGATTCAGTACGCAAAAAAAATGGAAATGAAAGAAACGGTACAAGGCCTGCGTGCGATTGTTTCCGATTTGAATGCAAATGAAAACCTCATCGGGATTTCGGATCTTCTGGACGATTACCATATCATCGAACGCAAAACGCCTCCTGAAAATCTCCGTCCCGCACATTTTCCCATGCTGCACAATATGGCCGATCGCTTCAATCAAGCCAATGAGGCAACAATCGAGTTTTACAATAGTTTGAGCGAGCCCGGCTATGTCTGGCTCTACTACTATTATGGCCCTCACAATTTTGACATGTGGCTAGGGATACCGAAGCATGCCTTTGTTGAGGGCGCCCCTTATGTCGCCTTTACGCAAGAATTTATTATCGTATTCTTGGTGATCGCAGGCAGCTTGATTGTGGCAAGCAGCATTCGTAAACCCTTGCGTGATATTTCAGCAGCCACTTTGAAATTTGGAACCGGGGAAATCCCGGAGCATATCAAAGAAGTCGGCCCCGAAGAAGTGATTCAAGTCGCCCGTTCCTTCAATCGCATGGTGGATGATTTTAAAAATCTGCAACGAGAACGTGAATTGATGTTGGCCGGGATCTCTCATGATCTGCGCACCCCTCTCACTCGCTTGCAATTGACCGTGGATCTGACCCGTGAAATTGATGAGAGAACACGCGAAGATCTCAAATCGGACATTCGCCAAATCACTGCCATGCAACAACAGTTCATTGACTATATTTCAGCCGGAGGCAATGAGGCCTTCTCGCATGTCAACATGAACGATTTGATCGGTCAGGCACTGACGAAATTCGAACACGAATGCAAAGAACCCATCTTGTTTGAACACCCCGACGGCATTATTTTTTCTGATGTCGCCCCCATCAGCATTGGGCGCGTCGTCAATAATCTGGTCACCAACGCGATCAAATATGGCGCCACTCCGATCAAGGTCGTGCTGAGCCAAGATCAGAATCATACGATTCTCAGCGTGATTGATCAGGGAGAAGGTGTGCCACCGGAGCAAGAAGAAGATATATTCAGACCTCTCTATCGAGGCGATGTGGCACGTAAAAATGCTCAAGGCAGTGGACTGGGACTTGCAATTGTGCAGCGCATCGTCAATAAGCACCATGGCAAAATTAGCGTGCATCAAAGCCAGGGCTTTGAAATTCGCATTACCCTGCCTCGCAGTGTTAATTAACGGCAGCACCGACCGCTTTTAATGTTCCACAAGGGTCGCTGCCACCACCGCCGCCATGGCCTTTTTTCATGGCTTTGAATTTTTCAATGTCACCGCTGAATCTGTTTTGCAATTGAGAGGGGATCTCACGACTCAAATTCACCCTGCCCTGATTCAAAAGAAAGGTCGATTGCTCTTCCGTGGGCCCCATTAAATACTCTTTCCCATTGTATCTAACCGCAGTAACCCCCTCTAAGGTAAATTGCGTCACATCCGCACAACCATTCGAGCAAAGCAAATAAAATAAAGTTCCACGTACTGTAAGCGTGGTTAAATTAGCCTTTGCTGAGAAGGCCGTGGGATTGCGAACACCAATCGTTCCGGTGATCGCCCGAAACCCGCCTTCCACCACTTCAGAGCTGAATTTATCATTTTTGGGTTGTGCTTCATTGAAGGTATATTCATGGATGATGTATTTAGAATCAGCCGCCACGTCAATGACCGTCCCGTCTGTGAAGCGCAGACTGACACTTCCGTCCGAAGCGGTCACGACAGTGTCTTTGGGAGAGATATCCGAACCCCGGGACAAGGTGCGCGATTGTTTATTCGCATCGATCGCAGTGACCGTTCCTAATACTTTAACGACCTTAGCAGCTAAATCTTCTGCATACGAGGTCAAGGGTGAAAATAGGATAATCAAGAGAAAGAAGCGTTTCAACATGTCAATACCCTTTCATTGTTCCACTCAGGTTGAGCGTAAAATTTTTAACTCGATGCACCTGAGTTTCAAAACTTCCATCAGGAAATAATTCAATGGTTCGGTATCCCGGCATGAGTGGCTCCACCGCAAAATGCTCACTGTTTCGCTTGAACTGAAAACAGGTGGAAGGGCTCGAATAAAAATTGACACTGCGCTGGATCGCCTCGTGCTCTTGATGCACGTGCCCACAAATCACCAGTTTAATATTTTTGTAGGGAGCAATCGCATCCCAGAATCGTGATGCATTCGTTAACATCAGGTTATCGAGCCATTGTGAACCGACCACCAAAGGATGATGATGCATAAAGATCAGCGCATGGTGCTCAGGAAAACTTGCTAAAGATTTTTCCAATAATTCAAACTGATCTTCCTCTAAAAACCCTTCCACCGCGTTGGGTTTTTTAGTATCCAGCATAATAATTTGCCAATGGTCGAGGACCATGTGCTTTTCGCGTTGAATATGGTATTTCGAAAAAACAGTTTCAATAAAATCCGTATCATCATGATTTCCGGGGACCCAGTATTTCGGACAATGGAAGCTGGATATTTTTTGCGCCAAGCGCTGATAAGCCGGAATGGTCTCGTCCTGAGACATATCCCCTGTAATACAAAGCATGTCAGGGTCGGGATGGAGCTCACGCGCCAAAGAAATGACAGCACCAAAGCTTTCTTCCGTGTTAACTCCTAGAAGCTCACCCGAAGGATCCGCAAAAAGATGCATGTCCGTGAGCTGAAGGACTTTATAACCTGATGATTTCAATGAATTAATCCTGTCATGCGTGAAACTGATTTAATTTGTCTACACTGAGTATAGAAGGGGAACCAACAGTCTATCAAGCACGAGTTAAAAATGAGAATCATTGACAAATTAAAGCAGAAAATTATTCCAGTCATCGCGGGTCTATGCTTAGTCGCCGCGGCACTTTTTTTCGAAATTAGTGGCGATCCTAATGTCGCCACAGTGCGCGAACGGCTCAATAGCATCATCTACGATCTGAGAATGCGCGTCAGTGTTGCAGCCCATTCGAAAGCAGCACATCAAAAAAAATCCGATGTGGTGATTGTGGATGTCGATGAAAAAAGTCTTTCGACCGAGGGACGTTGGCCTTGGACTCGCGACAAGGTATCGAACCTCCTTCAGAAACTTCGCGAAGGCGGCGCTGCGGTCATTGCATTTGACGTAGTTTTTGCTGAATCAGAAAAAAATATTGCCGATTCTTTGATCACTGAGCTTAATAATGAAGGGGTCACCACCCCAGAAATGGCAAAAAACATCAAGCTCTACGAACAACACGTGGATCATGATCAAGAATTCGCCGATAAAATCAAGGAAAAACCCGACGTCGTCATGGGGTACATTCTCAGTGGCGACCCTGAAAACAATACTGGGGCACTCCCGCCTCCTTTGCTTTCGTTGACAAAGCAGGAAGCGGACGAGATTATGCTGAATGATCTGCCGGGTCAAATTGCCAATATTCCTATTCTTCAGGTCAGCGCGGTGCACGGGGGCTTCGTGACCACACTGACCGACAGTGATGGCGTGATTCGACGTCTCCCTCTTGTATTGGAGCATCATGCGGGGATCTATCCATCCCTAGGCTTAGCCGCGGTCATGCAGTATTATTTCCTCGATTCAGTCAATCTCAATTTCATTTCCACCCAGAACGGCCGCGCGCTGACTAATATTATTATTGGCAATCAAAGCATTCCCACTGATGCGCACGGTCAAGTCTTAGTGCCGTACCAAGGCTATTCAAAAACGATCCCTTATATCTCAGCGACTGAGGTTTTGAATGGAAAAATCGATCCTAAACTTATCGATAATAAAATTGTTTTTGTCGGCGCTTCGGCCATCGGTCTGGGGGATTTGCATACGACACCGTTTGAGAGTTCTTATCCCGGCGTTGAAGTTCATGCCACGGTTGCGCAGGCGCTTTTAACCACCGCCTTTGCCGCTGTGCCCGACTGGTCCCTGGGAGCGATTGTTTTCATTTTATTCATGATTGGAACTTTCCTCTCCGTGACACTGCCGTATGTGTCCTTTTGGTGGGTCATCGTACTCCCCTTCCTGCTTTCATTCACAGTCGCCGGGACCAGTTTTTGGCTCTACGACCATTATTATATTTACCTCTCGAGCATCACGATATATCTCATGATGTTCAGTATTGCGATTATGAATGCTATTTATGGCTTTTTGTTTGAATCACGTAAACGCATGCAACTGAAAGAGATGTTCGGACAATATGTCCCGCCTGCTCATGTGGAACGAATGTCCGAGTCGAAAACGCAGTATTCGTTCGAAGGGGAAAGCCGCGATATGTCCGTGTTATTCGCTGATATTCGCAATTTTACTCATATTTCTGAAAGTCTTGATCCCTCACAGCTGAAGCATCTGCTCAATGATTATTTCACGCCCATGACAAAGGTTATTTTTGATCATGGCGGCACGATCGATAAATACGTGGGGGATATGATCATGGCATTCTGGGGGGCCCCCATGGACAATCCTAATCATGCCCTAGATGCCGTGAAAGCAGGGTTCGAAATGCAAGCCACGGCGGCGAGCATGAGAGATCATTTCCAGTCCATGGGGGTCGAGGAGATTAAAATTGGCGTGGGGATTAACTCGGGTTTTATGAACGTGGGCGACATGGGCTCTAAATACAGACGTTCGTACACCGTATTGGGTGATACGGTGAATTTAGCCTCAAGGCTCGAGAGTTCAACGAAATTTTATCACACCAATTTCATCATCAGCCAAAATACCCTTCTGGGTTGTCATGGGGAGGTCACTGCGAGACATTTAGACCGAGTCAAAGTGATTGGCAAAGATCAAGCCATTGAAATTTACGAACCGATTTGCCTATCTAAAGATGCGAGCCCAGAATTACTGAAGGAACTGGAAACATTGAGTGAAGCGGAAAAGCTTTACTACGCGGCCGATTGGGAAGGCGCATTGAAGCTTTATCATCAACTGCACCAAGAACACCCCGAAATCGGTCTTTATGAGCTTTTCATCGAGCGAATTTCAGAGCTGAAAGCCAAAGGCACAACGGCGCCTTGGGACGGTTGCTATGTACGGGTCACTAAATAGCCATGACTAGATTTCGAATCGAACCCCGTACTCAACCACCTGATCGTAAGGAATATGGTAATAGTCAGTGGCATTAGCAGAATTATGCGAAAGAATGATGAATACCCTCTCCTGAAATCCAGTGAGGTAATTTTGCTGAGAAGGAACGGGCACCCCTCTGCTTAGGAAAAAAGTCGCTTCATGACGATTAAGGGCAATCCCCGATTTCTTGATCAGATTCAAGACAAAGGCAAGATCAGGGACTTCTACGAAACCAAAATTCGCGAACACGTGGTAAATATTATCCCCATACTCGAATATATCAATCCGAGATTCTTTGGAGACCTTGGGTATTTTCTTAGTAACGATCGAAAGAAAAATCACTTGCTCATGCAGGAACTTATTGTGTTTAACATGAACGTCTAATGTGGCAGGCACTTTTTCAGAGGAACGACACATAAAAATCGCCGTGCCTGGAATGCGTGTGGGGTATTTGGCGATTGCCTGTTTGATATAGGGTTCCAAATTTTCTTTAGAGATATTCCGCTCATGAAGCAAAGCCACCCTTCCCTGACGCCAGGCGGTGATAAGATAAAAAATACAAGCCGCGATCACAATCGGAAACCACCCGCCTTTCATGAATTTGAGGGCATTCGTCGAAAAGAAGAGAAGATCCAGAATAAGGAAAGGCGTGAAGATCGTCATTATCTTTAATAATGACCATTTCCATGAATAATGTGCCAACATAAATGCCAATATCGAGGTAATCAGCATGATGCCAGTGATAGCGATTCCGTAAGCGGCCGTCATGTTCTCTGTATTTTTAAAAATGGCCACGGTGATCAAGGTCCCGGCCAGTAGCATGTAATTGATCACCGGCAAATACACTTGACCGAGTTGCTGCGCAGAGGTATGAATCACATTCATCCGAGGAAAAAACTCCAACTGCATGGCCTGCCAACTGATTGAAAAAATGCCCGAAATAACAGCCTGTGAAGCGATGATAGTCGCTAAAGTCGAGAGAATGAGCAAGGGGTAAAGTCCCCAAGCAGGCGCCATCAAATAGAAAGGGTTGCTGATATTCGTTGCTGAACTCAGCAAAAGCGCCCCCTGTCCGAAATAATTCAAGGTCAGCGCAGGGAAAACCACATAGGTCCAGGTTAGCCGAATTGATCTTAAATTGAAATGACCCAAGTCAGCATACAAGGCTTCGACCCCTGTGACGACTAAAACTATCGCGCCAAAAGTTAAAAACGACGAGAGGCCATTATGATGAATGAAAACAAATGCATGGTATGGGTTCAGTGCGGTCAGTATTTGGGGGTTTTTCATAATTTGATAAAAGCCTAGTGTGGCCAACACCGCAAACCACAAAATCATGATCGGGCCAAACCAAAACCCAATGACCTGACTCCCTCGCTTTTGAAAGAGAAAAAGTGCGATCAAAATGCCCGCGGCGATGTAAGGAATATGAGGCGCGTAGAGCGTCGAAATCACGTCAAGTCCCTCAAGCGCACCCACCACTGAAATGGCAGGAGTAATCACGCCATCGCCATAAAATAAGGCGGCACCGATGATCCCCAAAAACAGAATCGCTCGTTGCATGGGAGGGGATCCGAAATGGGAACATCGCGTTAATAAAGCGAGAATTCCCCCTTCCCCATGGTTATCCGCTTTCAAGATCAATCGAATGTATTTGAATGAAACAACAATCATGAGAGACCAGAATATCAGCGAGATGATCCCAAGAATATTGATACGATCCACAGGGATGTTATACAAACTGAAGCAATTCTTCATCGCATACAAGGGGCTCGTGCCAATATCGCCATAAACGATCCCTAAGGTTGCCACCAATAAAAAGGGTTGGACTGTGCCGGGAGCTTGATTTTCATTCATGACTGACATCCGTTTTTGGAGTGGGATCAAAATTCGTCGTCCCAAGACCTAATGATTTATAGAGCTGCACAAGGTCTTGAATCACCGTTAATTCAGCAACGGTCAAATTGTAATCGGATTTGAGTTTATTCAAATCACTCGTTAAATAATCAAGATAATTTGATAAACCTGCCTCATAATGTGCAGAGGCAATGGAAAGTATTTCATTGGAGTTTTCCAATTGTCTGCGGAAGGCTTTCCTTGAGAGTTCATCTTCGGAAAATGAAACCAAGGCGCTGTCCACCTCAGCGAAAGCATTCACGACCGCATTTTGATAGGATAAAACGGCTGCTTCGTATTGAATTTGAGAACGCTTCCATTGACTGTAAAGCGTCGGGTAATTCAGGATCATTTGAACGCCATTCAACCCATAGGTCCAAAGCGAATTCGCAGGATTAATCAAATGTGAAAAAGTATTGTTGGCATAACCGTAGGTCCCTGAAAGGGAAACATTCGGGAAGAAGTTCGCAATGTTTTGCTTCTCAATAAATCCGAAAGAAAGGACTTTATTGAAGGCTTGTTGAATGTCAGGACGAGTCGCCACCACGACGGAAGGAATCGCCTCCGGCAATAAGGATGGGTAGTTGACCTGTCGAATTGTTGAATCCACGTGGAGTGTAAAAGTCTCCGGGTACTCGCCTAATAAATAGGCGAGTGTATTCATCAAAATACCTCTTTGTTTTTCAGCGGTTTTGAGAGTGGTCAAAATGGCCTCGGCTTGATTACTCGCCGCATAGACCTTGCTCTCATCCACCAGACCACTGTCGTATTGCACCTGAGTCAAGTCACGCAACTCGACCGCAGCCTTATGCTGGAGGCGAAGATTCTCAAGGTTTGAGGTGAGGGCCGTCACCTGAAAATACGTATTCACAACCGAGCTGATCAAGGTGATGCGAATGATATTTGTATTCGCCTCTGCTGCTGCCTTATCCGCCTTGGCCTGTTCGACTGAATTATGAACCTGATTCCAAAGATCCAGCTCATAAGTCATCGTCGCCGCGAGGAGTTGGAGATCGAAAATCTGGTTTCCGCCGGTCAACTGTGGCGCTGAGGAAACGGAGTTTCCGACGTTGACGATATTTTTATTGCGTGAAAACCCATAATCCACACCGAGCTGAGGAAAAAGCAAGGTCATGTTTTGAAGCACATAGGTCTGTGCAATATCGATATTTTTCACTGCGGCAAGGTAATCGTAATTATTTTGAATCGCTCGCTCCACGAGTTCATTCAGCTGAGGGTTCTCGAAATTTTTCCACCAATGGTCATTCAATGCACTGTAAGACTCATTCAGTGTGATTTTGAATACCTCAGGATGCGCTGCCAGGGGAGCTTCTGGTTTAGTGTACAAGGTGCAACCCGGCAAGAGTATCGCCACCCAGATCAGACTTGCAAATAGCCCCTGTCTCATGATTTTGCCTTGATGTACACGTCAACCAGCTGACCGGGGAATACATGGATATTCTGCGGTTTTTCAAATTTAAAGACGATCGGAAGCACCCTCACATCCACCCGTAAATTTCTCTGATCAGACAGATGGATATTCGGAATGGTGTAAGGCTGTAGATTGACGAAGGTCAGGGGGATCGCTTCATTTTTCATGCCTCGAATAAACATCGTCGCTTCCAATTCATCCGTCTTCGGGAGTTGAGGTGTTAAAATTTCGTCGACATAGACTCTGACTTGGAAAAAAGGCGATTCGCCTGCCATTTGAATGACAGGCAAATTGCTTTGTGTGTTGGGATCATAAACCCCGACGACCGGTGAAACATAATCGCCAATCGTGGGAACGACTCGCATGATGATTCCATCATCGGGAGCCCTCATGAGATAATTGTTAATAATGCCTTGATCCACCTCGACCTGTGCCTTAGCCGCGCGAAGGGTTTGTTTGGCGACAGCGACTGCATTCTTGGCATTATCCAGATCATTGCGACTGACCGATTTAGGATTGATCTCATGTGCTTTACGCAATTTACTGTATTGCTGTTGCAAAGAAACCAAATTGGCCTGTTCCGCAGCAGCGGTGGCCATACTCTGTTTCAGCATTGATTTTTCCTGCTCATGGGAAATTTCAAGTAAGAGATCATGTTTTTTAACCTGATCACCGTCCTTGACCCGAATATTGATCACCCTTCCCTCTGCTTCGGGGTAGATATTCATATTCGTTCCGTTTATTTGGAAACTTTCCACAATACCTGAGGCATAGATTCCAGAGATATATGGATTGTAACTGATCGAAATAGGATCCTGCGCTTTGAGATTTTGCTTATAAATAAAAATACTGATGATTCCTGACAAAATGCCAGCGCTTGCCATCATAAAAAAATACCTAGTTTTCATGGATGAGATCTTCCCTGTTGATCATTTTTCCGTCTTCCACTTCGATGATCCGTGTTGCAAAATTATAAATGCGATTATCATGTGTCACGACAATAATCGCCCGCTTATCGTTCAATATCTCATTTTTGATGAAAGAGATGATGCGCTTTCCCGTATCGCCGTCTAAAGAAGCCGTAGGCTCATCGAATATTAAAATATCTGGCTCTGATATAATTGCGCGGGCGATCGCTACTCGCTGTTGTTCGCCGATACTCAATCGATTGGGACGCAGGTCTTTTCGCTTCGTCAAGCCCACAATTTCAAGCCGTTTCTCCGCTTCCACCAAGGCATGCTCCATTGGCACTTTTTGGAGAATCAAGGGGATCGCAACGTTTTCTGTCGCTGTCAGGGTATTGAACAAATGAAAGTCTTGAAAAACGAATCCAATCTTATTCAAACGAAAATCAGACAAGGCATCGTCTTCTAAACTCCAAATGTTCATGCCCTCGGCCACCACCTCGCCTTCGTTCGGTCGTAAGATGCCCGAGATAATACTTAGCAAGGTTGTCTTGCCCGAACCCGAAGGACCTACGATATAAAGCATTTCGCCATAATTTAAATCGAAACTCACGTCCTTGAGCGCGTAGGTGATCCCCTCCCCTTCGCCGAACCATTTCTTGATGTGTTTCGCTTGCAAGATCATGGCTAACCTCTAAAAATATCGAAGGGGTCGATGGTGATCACTTTTCTGATTCCCAGATAGCTGGAAAAGGCGACAATCACCAAGACCATGATAAAAGTAATGGTCAGGTTTTCAAAAGTGACTAGGGCTGCATAATTCGACACGCGAAGTTTTGCCAAGGCAATCAGGGTCGTTGACAGCAAAAGTCCAAAACCATACCCTAAAAAACCGACGACCGAGGATTGAAAAAAAATAATCGAGATCAATTCATTTTTCTTGGCCCCCATCGCCTTGAGCGCTCCGAATTCTTTAATATTTTCCAGAACGAAGGTATAAAAGGTTTGGCCGGCAATGGAAAGACCGACAATGAAACTGATGAAAGTCATGATCATCACATTCATCCCCAATCCAGTTTTGTAGAGATAATAATCGCGGTTTTTCTTGAAAAATTCTTTTTGAGTCAACGCCAAATATCCAAGCTCCTTCACTTTCTCTTGAATATTTTTGATGTCTTTTTCTGATTTGGGCTCGACTAAGATAAAGGATGTCGTGAACCGTGAGTGAGGCAAACTGGAGACGGCTCGGCGAAAGGTCGTATAGAGCGTCGGGGTACCGAACAGCCCACCGACCAAAGCCTCCCCGATTCCGACGATCACCCCGCGATTATCATTGATTTCAAAGGTCGTCCCAATCTCTGCCCCGTCTAATTTCGGAAATTCAGAGTCATTAATCGCAATGTACCCATCGTTATTATAAATAGCGATAATGTCCCCAGAAATCAGGTGTGGCCGTCCAAATAAGGTCGCATCGTCTAAGCCTCGAATATTGGCTGCCTGATAGCGTCCATTACTCAAGCGAAGCAAGCCAACACTTGTGAAAAGCGGGACGGCATATTTGACACCGTTTATGCTGCGGACCGCATCTAACACATAATCGGGCATGGGAATATTGTCGACCTGAGAGTTCAGCGAGGTATCCATGACCCACATCTTG
>CAYMDW010000024.1:0-13414 GCA_964389615.1 uncultured Gammaproteobacteria bacterium
TTTCAAGCTTAATATCTGATAATGTGTGAATTCCAGTAGAAGGTGAGGGCGCAACGTTGTATTGACATCGAACTGTGTTGGATAGGCTAATTCAGCTCTTTGAATATTTTCCCTCATTTCGAACAGCGGAGTCACTGATAATTAAATGTAGTAATCTTTTTCAATAACGGCTAAGGGTAAACTCACCTGTTGGCTTGCTGCGGTAACAAGCTCCTGGAAATCTTGTTTACTTAGCATTGATGTTGTTCTCATAATATAGCTGATTACTTTTGTAGCCAAGTTGACGACGGCAGCGACTTTTCAATTTGATAATGTCTTTAACGGGAACCTGCGTAGATTTCCCTGAATTGTACGCCATTTGGGCAGTCCCTGGAAGGTATTTTACACCCAATCGATCAAGTGCTTGCCTGCAAGCATTTTCAACTCCACATTGTACAATCGGGATTCCATAGGTTTGAGAAGGGTAGGATTTCGCATAAATGCCCAAACCAATTTTGATTAACTGTTTTTGTTCAATGAGATTTTTTAAAACTCGACTTACTTGACGATAGGAGCCAAGATTCTCAAGATCTTTACGTAAAATAACATCCCCTCTAACTCGCTTTAATTGAGCCAAGACCTTGAATTGGATGCTATCAGAGTATTTAACGCGCATAAAACACCGCCAATTTGGGACATATAAGCATTATAGCATATATAAATATATACGCCAAACTGGGACATATAATCGACGCAACCTGCTGATATTTATTGCTTTTGCGAGGGGTTCTTACAAATCGCCTCCACCGAATCGTTTGTACCAGCCGTAATAAATCAGGGGGATCAGGTACAGGGTTAATACTGTCGATGCGAAGGCCCCGAAAATCAGCGAAATCGCCAGGCCTCCGAAAATGGGATCCAGGACCATGATACCTGATCCCAAAATAATTGCCATGGCAGTTAAAACGATCGGCAGAAGACGCACAAGACCTGACTCCAAGACAGACTGCTCCAAGGGCATGCCTTCTTTTTGATGATGGATGATGAAGTCAATCAGCAATAAGGAGTTGCGGACAACGATGCCGGCTAAAGCAATGACGCCAATCATGGAAGTCGCGGTGAAGGGTTGCTGCATGATCCAATGCCCGGGGAAAACACCGATCAGGGTCAAGGGGATGGCGCCCATAATGATCAGCGGCAAGGCAAAGGAATGATAAACAGCCACCAGTAAAAAATAGATCAGGATCAGCGTGACGAGTAGAATGGAACCCAGATCACGCACCACATCCAAGGTCAGACGCATTTCCCCGAGCCAATGCATTTGGTAATGCTGAATGTCCTCTGGGATGGCATCCTTGAACCCGAGATTTTCAACCTGGATCTCTTTCCCCAGGAGTTGATTCGCAATGAAGACCCCATAGACCGGGCTGCCGTGCAGCATTTCACCTGACACATAAGTGACAGGGTGTTGATCTCGCGTCAAGATGGGTTTGCGTTGAGTGATAGTGTCGATCGTAGCCACTTTCATCAGGGGGACCAAATCACTTTGAGTGTTCATGAACAATAAATTTTCAACGGAAGAGATATTTTCACGCGATTCGACGGCGAGTTTGAGAAGTATGTCTTGAGTATCGCGAGCCTCATCGACATGAATATGACCGACGTTCAACCCGCCCAGATAGCCTTTTAATTCAGAGGCGATCACCGCTGGGGAAAGTCCCGCATGAATCGCTTCATTTTGGTCGATGACCACGCGATATTCCTGCGTGTTTTCCGTGACCGAATTATCAATATTGATCATCCCATAGATGCGCGGGTAAACATCGCGGCTGATTTGCTCCGCATATCCACGAAGTTTTTCATAATCAGGGCCATAGATCGCCGCCTGCATTTGAGATTCCACGGGCGGCCCAGGCGGGGTTTCAAATAGTTTGATCCGTGTCCCTGGGTAGGACTTTTGCACGGGTTCGAGAGAAGCGTAGAGTTCCTGGGCGATCGCGTGCGAACCGATTCTGCGTTGATGTTTATTCGTTAAATTGACACGAATTTGAGCATAATCAACCCCTCGGTGTAAATAATCGCCCTTGACCATGCTGTCAAAATCCTGTGGAGCGGACTCTCCCAAGAAAATCTGATAATTCGTCACGTATTGATTATTCAATAAAACCTGACCCATGGCCTCAGTGATTTCACGGGTTTGATCAATCGATGATCCTGGAACAGCGTCGACCTCAAGCAGCAAGGTATTGACATTATCGTCCGGAAGCATTTTCAGAGCCACACCCCAATGACTGAGCGGCCCATTCATCCCAGAAGGTTTAATGAACTGCCATGCAGGCAATAGGCAGACGGCGAGGAGGGCGATGACTACAGCAAGGTAAAATGCATGTCGACGAGGTTGAGACTGGATTAATCTCCCCATGCTGTTGGCGTAAAATCGATAGATTCCATTTTTTTCCTTGTAATCTTGAGTCTCGTCGCACTGGGCCTTCGGTGTTTTTTTCATCCAGCGCCGCGCAAGGTAGGGAACCACACTGTAAGCGATGAGGAGGGAGGTGATCATCGCGATGGGCGCATTGAAGGGGATAGGAGAGATAAACGGACCCATCATCCCCGTCACAAAGGCCATCGGCACCAGGGCCAGAATCACGGTGATCGTCGCGACGATGGTAGGGATCCCGATTTCATTGGCTGCTTGCACGATCATGGCGGTGAAGGAATTCAGTTGTTCTGAAAGGGTGTGGCGGTGAATGTTTTCGATCACCACGATGCTGTCGTCCACCAATAAGCCGAGGGTGAGAATCAGAGAAAAGACGGTCACTCGGTTCATGGTAAAGCCACATAGCCAGCTGATCCCCAGCACGACGCCCAAGATCAGAGGAATGGAAATCGCAACAATCGAGGCTTCTCGCCATCCAAGAAAAATCATGAGAATAATGACAACACCCAATACGGCGATGGCCAGATGTTCCACCAAAATATCCACAGCTTCGTCCGCATCATAGCCATAATCCCGAGTGACCGTGACGGTGATATCGTCGGGAATGAGGGTTTTTTCAAGGGTGGCTAATTTACTTAAAATTTCCCTTGAAAGGGTGACGCCATTACTTCCTTTTTGGCGGGCGATGGCAATGACCACGGCGGGTTCAAGTGCTGTCGAAGGATTGGCAAAATACGATTGAATATCACGGGTCGAGGCGGATTGCTCAATCCTCGCGACGTCTTTTAATTGAATGGGTTTTGTGTCGTAGACCCCGACTAAGATTTCACCGACTTGCTCGGGATTCATCAATACCGCATCGATGCGTACAGGAACATGGTGATCCTGCGGTTCCAGTGCCCCCGCGTGAATCCCCACATTATTCCCTTCTAATGATTTTTTGACTTGATCGAGCGGAATATGAAATTCTTCTAATTTTTTTACATCAAGCCAAACATGAACCGCAGGTTCCGCTGCACCCCCGATCCAACTTTTCCCCACAAAAGGAATGTTCCGTAATTGTTCAAGCACATGATTGCCCAGTTCACGCAATTCGCTCGGGCTGTGATGTTTCGAGCTCAGTGAGAGTGTGACGAGAGGCACATCATAGAGACTGGCTGACTGCAGCAATGGCATGGAAGTCCCAGAAGGCAATTTGTCTAGGTTGCTGTTGATTTGATTGTAAAGTTTGACGAGGCTGTCCTCTTCGTTGCTGCTCACATTAAAACGAACGGTCACCAGTGCACTGTCGTCAACCGCCATCCCGTAGGTATGATCAACCTTGGGGATCGAGGCCATCAGGGCTTCGAGGGGGCGAACGATTTGATTGAGCATTTCCTCTGCGGTACTGCCGGGACGACTGACGGTGATATTCACCACGGGAACCACAATTTCAGGGTTGTAGGTCCGTGGCGTGTATTTCAAGGCGCCTGCGCCAAAGATCAAGGTGCCTATGATGATCAACAGGGTCAACTTCGAATTCACGAAGAAAGAAGCCATTTTACCGGCAATATTGAGGCGGCGTTCGTTAGGGTGTGGATTCATGGTGTTGCTCGATCTCGTTTGTGAGTTGCAGTACGCGAGCACTGGCTAATTGAATATCATACTGGGCCACTGCTTCTTGTGCTTTGATCGTATCGTGACGTGATTGTGTGTCTAAGACCTGGGTCAATAAGGCAGCGCCACGTCCATAACGCTCTTTCAAAATCTCTAAGGCTTTGGCGCTGGCTTTGCGATTGTCTCGGCTGGCTGCTAATTGAGCTTCTGCGGTTCGCCCCTTGTGTACAGCATCAGACATGGCCAGGCGGATGTCGATTAATTGTTGATTCAATTCGCCTTGAGCGAATTTATGTTCGGCCTCCGCTTTTTTTGAGGCCCCGGAACGAATACCAAAATCGAAGAGCGCCCAGTCAAAATCCACAAAAATACTGCCCGCAGGCGTCGAGAGTCCGAAATTTTCATCGTTCCATTCTTGTTTAAGTTTTAAATCGATTTGAGGCCAATAGGCTGCATTTTGAGCCTTGACCGCCGCACGTGCTGCCTCGATTCGCGATTTTTGGGAATGCACTTGGGGATTATGCAGGATCGCCCTTTCCTCCAGGCTGGCGATGCTGTTTTGAGGGGGTTTGATCGCTGCTGATTCTTTGGGGATCAGATCACTGTCAGGTTTGCCGATGAGCACTCGAAAGGCCTCGAGTTGCGTTGCGTATTCCGCCTTGTGGGCGAGAAGATTGGTTTGGGCATTACGTAAATTCGTTTGTGCGATCAGATGATCACTTTCATTTGTCAGGGATTGTTTTTGCAAGGACTGAGTCATTTCAAGAATCTTTTGTGCACTCTTGACTGATTTCTCGGCAATGTCCACAAATTTTTGACTGAGAAGCACGCCCTCGTAAGCTTGCAGTACCTCGTAAATCAGGGCGTTGCGGGTGGCCTTATCCTGATGTTTTGCTTGATTTAAGACAGAGTGCGATTTATCCAGCATGGCCTTATTATAGCCTCCTGTAAAAATCGGCATGCTCATGACAAAGCCGGTATTGAAGTTATTGTAATATCCGGGGGAATTGAGGGCGCTGGGTTGGGTGTTCATGGAACTCGGCCCAGAATATTCCGCCAGGCCAAAATCTGCAAAGGTCACATTTCCTTGAGCCAAACGGTAGCTGAATACATTCAAGGGATTGTTGCTACGTGCGGCCTGCGCTTCCATGGCCAGACGAGGGAAAAATTCGCCACGACTTTCCTGAGTAAGCGCATTGGCTGCTTCAATCTGAGCGTGGCTAATGGCCATTTGTGGATGGGAAGTGAGGGCCAGTTCGACCGCCTCAGAAAAGGGAATTGCCTGGCTTGCCCCTAGAGACAGTGGGCATAGGCTCATGAGCCCCACGAATAAGCTGCTCGCCATAGAATATTTAGAAAGAAACATACCATTCCTTGGTTAATGAAATCATTCCTATTATAGTTCATCGACCTGTGTTTTATCGGTGTATTCGCAATATGCCCTGATCGAGCAAGTGGGGCATTTGGGTTTTCGAGCAATACACACATAGCGCCCATGCAGCACGAGCCAGTGATGCGCATCGTGCAAATATTCTTTGGGGATCACCGTCATTAATTGTTTTTCGACTTCCAGCGGCGTTTTGCCATGGGCCAGACCGGTGCGATTGGCCACGCGGAAAATATGGGTGTCGACGGCAATGGTGTCTTCGCCAAATGCCGTATTCAAAATGACATTGGCAGTTTTACGACCGACTCCGGGAAGCGCTTCGAGCGATTCGCGATCCTTGGGCACCTGTCCATGGTGTTTGTCGATGAGAATCTGGCAGGTCTTCATGATATTGGCGGATTTCGTATTATAAAGCCCAATTGTTTTGACGTATTCTTTTAATTTGTCCAGACCTAGATCCAAGATGGCTTGGGGAGTATTGGCGACCGGAAATAACTTGGCCGTGGCTTTATTGACGCCGACGTCGGTGGATTGTGCTGAAAGAACCACCGCGATAAGTAATTCAAAAGGGGTCTGAAAATGCAGTTCCGTTTTGGGATGAGGGTTTGCGGCTTGAAGAATGGAGAAGAGGGCGTCGACATGCTCAGGGTTCATCGGTGATCCTTTTGTATACAGCAATGATGCATCCCAATAAAATAAAGGCGCCTGGAGGCAATAAGGCCAAGATAAAATATTGCCCAATCCACTCCCTTAAGCCGCCTACCAAAGATAAAACCGCTAAAAACCCCAGCCCGTTTGCCAACCCGTCTAATAAGGCATGAGGAATGGAGTGACGCGAGGCAAAAGCCTCCGCTCGGCCGAGAATCAAGCAATTCGTCGTGATCAAGGCTAAAAATATTCCCAAAGATTCGTATAAACCAAAAAAATATGCCGATAAAAAAATCTGCGTGAGTGTGACAAAACTGGCGATGATCAGAATAAACATGGGAATGCGTAAATGCGAGGGAATGAAGCGGGCAACCGAGGCAATCAGCCCATTGCTGCAGACTAAGACAAATAAGGTTGCCAGGCCCAAGGTAAAAGCGGTCACGAAGCTTGTGCTCACCGCCAGAAGAGGGCAGAGGCCCAGCAATTGGACTAGGCCTGGGTTATTTTTCCATAAGCCTTGTAAAAAATTGTTAGACATCGGGGCTTCCAATTTCAAGATAGACATAAGGCTCTGTGCTGAAGAGCAGATCACGCTCATGGACGCACAAAAGTTGCATGCGATGCAGGGTGCGTGTGATGGCCTTGGGCGTGACAGTGGCGCCGGTCCAGCTGTCGATCTCGCCATGGGGTTTGAGATTCCAATCGGTGGAGGAGGTTTTTCCGATCAGTGATTTGAGCCAGGCCCCCCCATTTTTTTTGTATTGATCCCCCAGGCCTGGGGTTTCTTTTTCTGAAATGATATCCACATGGGTAAGAGTGCATTCTTGATCAAAGGAGGCCATCACGCCAATTTTACTGTGGTAGGCTTTTTCGCTGAGTGCAGTAAAAATAATTTGAATGACCTTCTCACCCTCAAGTACTCGCGTCGCTGTCTGGGTATCCCCCATTTTTAGGTAATTGGGAGCTAAGAGTGAAAAAGTGGCGGTGGTGAGTTCGGCTTTCCCTTCCGGCATCATTTTCATGATCTGTGCCTTGGTTTTTTCACTGAGGTGATCGGCCATGCGTGGCTCAGCCCATTGATGGCTGGTAAAAATTGCGGCTGCTGCAATCAAGCCGAGCAGTAAAAAAAACAAAGGGCCTTTCCAAGCGTGTTTCACGATGATTTCCTTATGCTGAATTGGTCCATCAGAGGGGTGACCATATTGGCCAATAATACCGCAAAGGCCACACCATCAGGATAGCTGGAATATTGCCTAAGCAGGATGATCAGTGTGCCGATCAGGAAGCCAAAAATAAAGCGCATGCGGGGCGTGCCTGGGGCTGTCACGGGATCCGTCGCGATGTAAAATGCGCCGACAAGGGTTGCTCCGAGGCCCCATTGCATCCAAGGATCAGGAAAAAATAAACTGCAAACGATAAGCCCGCAAAGAGTGCCGACAGGAATCTGCCAGCGAATGATTTTTTTGGCTAATAAAATAAGCCCGCCCAATAACCAGAGTGCATTCAACATAAAATACGGTAACAGAGGGGAACCCACGGGCGTGTTATTCGCATGATCTAAAGGGGTGGCCGAAGAAACACTGTCGAGTGCCCAGCTGGGCCAAACGACCATCTCGCTAGGAAAAGCAATCAGAACGACCGCATAACCGACCATCGCCGGGTTAAAAATATTATGCCCCAGCCCACCGAATAAATTTTTGGCGATGACGATGGCAAAAAACATGCCGACGATTAAGACCCAGGGGCTTGCCAAGGCAGGAACTCCGGCAGCAAAGAGCAGGGCGGTGAGAACAGTGGGCCAATCTATGATCGTGCGTAGGGGCGCATTAGGGGCTGTACTCAGCCCCATGCGCCCTTCAGCCTTCGTTAGGGTTTCAAAGACTATTCCAGAGATCACCGCAATCCCCGCATTCACCAAAAACCCGACCCCTTGCCAATAAGTCAGAAAAGCAAACGCCGGGATCATTGTCCCAATGACCCAGGCCATCGTTTGAGAGACATTGAGTTTAGGCACTTTAGCCATCGAAGCTGATCCCTAAATTTTTCAGTTTTTCTGCGCGAAGCTTTTCTTGCAATTGCTTGTTTTTGAGCAGACGTGCTTCTCGTGCTTCAAATCGGCGCTTTGCGGCTTGACTCTTTAAGCGTTGGGTGGCGAGCTCCTGGACAACCAGGGCGGCCTCCGAAAATTGTTCACGAAGATTGATCTGGCTTGGACAGGCCGCCGTGCAAGCATGACAAAATAAACAGGCATCAAGCTTGAGATCTTCCGTCCGTTCCCAGGCCTTGGCATTGATCGAAGCATGCAAGAATTGCGGTTGCAGATCAACCGGACAAACAACCGCGCAATGGCCGCAACGAATGCAGGGATCAGCCATGATGAGCCTCCCGAGGCAGAATCTCGATGCAGTCGACTGGGCAAGGAGGAATGCATAAATTGCAACCCGTACACAAAGAGGTCAAGACCGTGTGCATTTGCTTTTGCGCACCCAAGATCGCATCGACGGGGCAGGCCTGAATACAGAGCGTGCAACCGATGCATTCATTTTCCTTGATCTTCACGAGGGTCGGCGGGCTTGTCACGCCATTCTCAGGATTCAAGGGCAAGACGTCCCGCTGCAATAAATGCGCAAGCGTTTGAATCGTGGCCTCGCCCCCGGGAGGGCAGCGATTGATGGCTTCGCCTGCTTCCACGATGGCTTGTGCGTAGGGCTTGCAACCGGGGTATCCGCATTGCGCGCATTGGGTTTGTGGCAATAAGGCGTTGACCTGTTCAATCAGTGGGTTTTCACTCACCGCAAAAAACTTTTTGGCAAGACTCAAGATCCCGGTGATCAAGAGAATCAACCCACCCATCAGACTCATGGCAATCAGGGCACTCATGTGATCACCATGCCTGAAAATCCCATGAAGGCCAGGGCCATCAGGCCTGCGGTGATCAAGGCAATTGGCGCGCCTTGAAATGCTTGAGGCACGGGGGCTGATTCTAAACGTTCGCGTATCGCAGCAAATAAAATCAAGACCAGACTGAACCCTAAAGCCGTCCCCAGCCCATAAGCCAGGCTGTGAATAAAGCGCGTTGGCGTGGCGGTGACTAAAAGTGCAAGCCCCAGGACCGCGCAGTTCGTGGTGATGAGGGGCAGATACAAGCCTAGGTTTTGATGGAGGAGTGGACTGGATTTGCGGATGAATAATTCACAAAATTGAACAGAGCCTGCAATCGTGAGAATAAAAAATAGGGTGCGCAGGCTTTCCAGTCCATAAGGTGAAATAAGATACGCTTCGAGCAAATGAGCGAGGCCTGCGATCAGCGTGAGCACAAAGGCGGTGGCCAGACTCATGCCCCAGGCCGCACTCATTTTTTTGGAGACCCCTAACACGGGGCAAAGGCCCAAGAACTTGGCCAACACAAAATTATTCACCAGGGCAGTGGATAAAATGATTAAGCCGATGTCCTTGAGCAATTTATTTCACCCGCATGCCCGGCTGAGCGCCTTCGTGAGGTTCAAGAATGTAAATGCCGGAGGCTTCGCCACTGGCCGCCAAGACCATGCCTTCGCTCATGCCAAATCGCATTTGACGGGGTTTCAAATTCGCGACCATGACGGTGAGTTTGCCGACAAGATTTTCGGGTGCGTAGGCGGATTTAATGCCCGCGAACACTTGGCGAGTGATCCCGTTGCCGAGATCGAGTTTCAGGCAGACTAATTTGTCCGCTTCAGGAACGGCTTGTGCGTCTGCAATGCGTGCAATCCGTAAATCCACCTTCATGAAATCATCAATCGTGATTTCTTCGCTGAGCGGCGGGGTGAGGGTTGGAACGACGGCGGGGGTGGGTTCAGTGGCGATCATGGTGCTTACCTCGTTGAAATCGATGCGTTGTAATAAGGGTTCGTAATCGTTGATTTGATGCGTGATCAAAACCGTTTGAGTTTGATCCCAATGCTTCAAGGGCTCATTCAAAAATACAGAAGCTTTTTCGGCTAATTTTGGCATCACAGGTTGTAAATACAGAGCCAAGAGCCGGAAGGCATTGATCGCGGTGGTGCAAATTTGATGCACTTTTTGGGCGTTCGCAGGATCTTTGATGAGGGTCCAAGGAGCCGCTTCAGCGATGTAACCATTGGCTTCATCAGCCAGGCCCATGATTTCGCGCATGGCCTTGCTGTATTCGCGATCTTCGTAAAGCTTGGCGATGGTCTCACTGCGCGCGGCCATGGTTTGAATTAAGGCAGGGTTGTCGAGCGAGTCGGCCAATTGATTGCCGTAATTTTTGCGTAAGAAGCTGGCGCAGCGGGAGGCAATATTCACGAATTTACCGATCAAATCGCTGTTGATGCGCAGGGTAAAATCTTCCAGGTTAAAATCAAGATCATCGAGTGCATTGCCGAGTTTCGCGGCCGCGTAATAGCGTAGATACTCGGGATCGAGTTTGTCCAAATAAGTGCGTGCGGTAATAAAGGTGCCGCGCGATTTGGACATTTTCTGTCCATTGACCGTCATAAAGCCATGGGCAAAGATCGCCGTCGGCGTACGATGGGCCGATCCGGCCAACATCGCGGGCCAAAACAAGGCGTGGAAATAAATAATGTCTTTGCCGATGAAGTGGTAAAGCTCGACCGGGGAGTCGGGCATGACAACTTCTTTGAAATTAAACTCAGGATGCGATTTGGCATAATGTTGCATGCTGGAAAAATAGCCAATCGGTGCATCGAGCCACACGTAAAAATATTTATCGTTGTGGCCGGGAATGGTGAATCCGAAATAGGGCGCATCGCGGGTAATGTCCCAATCTTGCAGACCTGCTTCGAACCATTCGTTCAGTTTATTGGACACTTCTTTTTGCAGATGACCCGCGCGGGTCCAGGTTTCCAGCAGTTCTTTAAAATCGGGCAATTTAAAAAAGAAATGTTCCGTTTCTTTTTCGATGGGGGTTGCGCCGGATAATGCCGACACGGGATTAATGAGGTCCATGGGGCTATAGGTGGCACCACAGGCTTCGCAATTATCGCCGTACTGATCGGGGGTTTTGCATTTGGGGCAGGTGCCTTTGATGAAACGATCGGGCAGGAACATGTTTTTTTCTGGGTCGTAGGCCTGCTGGATGGTTTTGCTTGAAATATGGTTGTTGGCTTCGAGGCGGCGGTAGAACTCGCTGGCCAGGGCTTCGTTTTCAGGGCTATGCGTGGTGTAGAAATTATCAAAGCCGATGTGAAAATCGTTGAGATCTTGTTGATGTTCAGCATGAATTTTTGCAATCAAGTCTTCGGGGCGGATCCCTTCGTTCTGCGCCCTGAGCATGATGGGCGTTCCGTGCGCATCGTCCCCAGAAAAAAAGTGGCAGCGGTGACCGCGCATGCGCTGGAATCGGACCCAAACATCGGTTTGGATCATGCCGAGCAGATGCCCCAGGTGAAGGGAGCCATTTGCGTAGGGCAGGGCATAGGTAACGACGAGTTGACGGGGCATGGAGACCTCTCATGAAACAGGGGATTTTCGAGAAAGTAGCGATTATATACCAGATTGCTGAGGAAGATATGCTAAAATGGCACAATTCTTACCCAAGAGGTCAGCATGCTTAGTAAGATCCTAGCTCGTGAAACCCAATCAGGCACCCAGCCGCTTCCAGGCATCAAAAATATCATCGCCATTGGCTCCGGAAAAGGGGGCGTCGGCAAATCCACGGTGACGGCGAATCTCGCCCTGGCCCTCTCCTCGTTGGGCGCGCGCGTGGGGGTGTTGGATGCGGATATCTACGGGCCCAGCCAGCCCACGCTTTTAGGCGTTGCCGGCAGTCGTTCTGAATCCCTCGACAATCAAAAAATGAAACCCATTTGGGCCCAAGGACTTCAAACCATGTCCATCGGTTACCTGGTCGAAACCGATGCGGCCATGATTTGGCGGGGGCCCATGGTCAGCGGGGCTTTGCAGCAAATGCTCAAAGACACGGCCTGGGATCAGCTAGACTATTTATTCATTGATTTGCCTCCAGGGACGGGTGATATTCAATTGACCATGGCTCAAAAAATACCCATTACTGGAGCCTTGATTGTCACCACGCCGCAAGATTTGGCTTTATTAGATGCTCGAAAGGCTTATCATATGTTCCGCAAGGTCGGGATTGATGTCTTGGGAATGGTCGAAAACATGGCGACCCACACCTGCACACAGTGCGGTCATCAAGAAGCAATTTTTGGTGAGGGCGGGGCAGATCGCATGGCCCGTCAGTACGATTTACCCTTGCTTGCCCAGCTCCCCCTTGATATAAAGGTGCGAGAGCAGGGAGACGCAGGCAAGATCGCCGTCTCTGAGGCTTTTACCGCGCTTGCCCTTTCTGTGCATGAAAAGGTCCAAGCGAAAAAACAGAATTTTTCCTCGAAGTTTCCGCCGATTGTCGTGGCGCCGTAAACACAGCTGCAGATCAAAAATTAAGGAGATCTCATGTCCATTAAATCCGATAAATGGTTAAAACGCATGTCTAAACTGGGCATGATCGAACCCTTTGAAGCAGAACAAGTTCGCCGCATGAATGGGGAACGGGTGATTTCTTACGGCGTATCCAGCTATGGTTATGATGTGCGCTGTGCTGATGAATTTAAAATTTTCACGAATATTAATTCAGCGATTGTCGATCCTAAGAACTTTGATCCTAAAAGTTTTGTGGATGTGAAATCAGACGTTTGCATTATTCCTCCGAACAGCTTTGCCTTGGCTCGCACCGTTGAATATTTCCGTATTCCGCGCAATATTTTGACGATTTGTTTGGGTAAATCGACCTACGCCCGCTGTGGCATCATCGTCAACGTGACCCCGCTCGAACCCGAATGGGAAGGGCATGTGACCTTGGAGTTCTCCAATACCACCTCTTTACCTGCCAAAATTTATGCGAACGAGGGCGTGGCTCAAATGTTGTTTTTTGAGGCCACTGAGGTCTGTGAAACATCTTATCTAGACAGGGCAGGGAAGTACCAGGGGCAGATGGGGGTGACTTTGCCGATTGCTTAGTTTCTTGGCTTCGTTGGGGCTTTCCTCTTCTTGAAAAACCCCCGCCCGGAGTACCGGTCTGCCCCCTTAAAAGGGGGCCGCGTGCCTTCGTTGGGGCTTTCCTCTTCTTTACAACCCCCCTCGCCGAGTACGGCTCTGCCCCCTTAAAAGGGGGCCGCGTGCCTTCGTTGGGGCTTTCCTCTTCTTTACAACCCCCTCGCCGAGTACGGCTCTGCCCCCTTCAAAGGGGGCCACGTGCCTTCGTTGGAGATGGGAGTTCATTCGGGGTGCCTTCGTTCGTTTTTTGTGGGGTATTCGCTACGGAGTCCCCGCCCCCTTTTAAGGGGGCAGACCGGTACTCCGGGCGGGGGTTTTTCAAGAAG
>CAYMDW010000025.1:0-13120 GCA_964389615.1 uncultured Gammaproteobacteria bacterium
GTCTCATTTAGGGTTCATCTTGAAATATGATGGCCCCCTTTTAAGGGGGCAGAGCCGTACTCGGCGAGGGGGTTTTTCATCCAAATTTTGCATGCTATTCAATTTTAATCTTATTATGCAATTCTTTATGCGCTTCCGCATTAAGAATTGCCACATTCCGAAACTTTTCTGAATGCTCATTCAAACTCTTAACTTTCTCACACACCTTCGTCGCAATTGCCGCACTAAAACTCGGATGCTCAGAATTCGCCTTCGCATAAACAGCCACATCGTTCGCGTCCACAAAAGGGGCATTTTTAGGATCATCATTAGGACTTTTACACTTCACAAACACCACCATCGGCTGACCATTTTCTGCATTATGAAGAACACCCTTGATGAAGAATGTTTCGCTTCCCAATACCATTTCAACATGATTAGCATTCAATTGATCCATCAAATCTTTCGTATCCTTAAACATTTCAACATTTTCAACAATCTCTGTAACATTTTCCAACTTCATATCTTTCCCATCAATTGTAATCTTTGACGGTGTTTCAAGATCAATCACGGCGACCACTTTTTCCGCCGAACCAAGATGCTGTTTCATCTCTTCAGATATTTCCCCCTGATTCGCTAGTTGCCTGAGAAACTGGTTGTGCTCTAGAGTAGATTTGATCTTCTCGGCAGCTTTATTATGAACTCCATTATGGACGTCTTGCGTATTGTTATCACTGGGATGCGAGCCATTGACAAATGTGGCAGCAGCAGCATTGTGATCACGATTTCCGAGTCCTGACTGCGTTTCCACTATCTGATCCATAATATTTTGATCTTCTTTATCAAGAAGAGAAGATTTCGGCTTTGCAAATACCGGACTGTTCCTTAGATTATCGGGGTTAATAATCGTATGGGGATCAGGATTGTTCAGATTATTAGTAACCTGTTCAGCAAGAGTTAGCTTGTTGTTCTGGCTAGCAGGTTTCGATATCAGATTAGGATCATCGGGCGAACTGACCATATTTTTTGGCTGAATATTTTTTGGCTGATTAGTAAGTTCAGAAGAATTCACCATAGGAGAGTTCTTATTTATAGAAGGAGCCGGTGCTGCAGTAACAATATTACTAGAATTATTCGGATTACCATTACCCACTTGAGCCTGACCTGTCTCTTGATCGTTAAGTATTTGATCTGGATCAAGCACATCGTCCCATGTGAGTGGTTTTTCCGAAGGGGACTCAGCAGACGTCGCAGTCACATTATTAACCGCAGTAGCCTGAGGCACATTATTATTAATTTTGATATTGGTTGGACTCATTTTCTTCATATTCAGCTCAGCCCGCAATTGCGTCAACTCCAAACGTGTCTTCTCCACCCAAGCGAGTTTCCTTTGATAATCTTCCTCAAATTCAGGATCGTCTTTACGAGGTTTTTCTTCGTCATCGAGTGACTTCAATTGTTTCAAAATCGAATTAATAGATTTATCATTTGGCTTCAGCTTATTGATATCATCGATCAATTCTGTACAGACACCCACCCTCATTGCAAGCATATTGAGCTTCTTGTCTTTTAAGATGTTTTCAATATTGCTTTCAATTTCATTGTCTAATTTCCCCATCATATTTTCAGAGTACTCAATACGCTGAGGCATAACCACGTCGTTACCATTCAGCGCGCCAGAATTATTTCTGTATTCTCCAAGCTTCGCTTGAATATCCTTCAGTAAATTTTTATAATAATCTAAATCCACATCAGCATTACTCGGATCTTTCGGATACTTCTCAATCTCCCCTATCATCCCCATCAATCTCGTCACCCGATTTTCCAGCGTCTGCATCGCATTCGAATAAACCAACAATTTGTTTTTCTCAGCACGCCGAGCACTTGTATTTGAAGTTTTTTCTGAAAATTTGCGATTATAATCCTTCGTCCACCCGAGTATTTTCGTATCTTCCTGCCCCTGCTTCTCCAGTCTCGCTTTCACATTTTTCACCGTAGTTTCTAAATGTTGACTGCTAACACCGGTTTCACGTGCATTTCGTGCCTGAGCCGTCTTCAGTGCTCTTGGTGCTTCTATGTTTTGAGGGCTAAAGGAGATAACTCGATTGATGCTGGTGAGAGTTGACGCGGCTTCCTTACTCGTTTTAGACCAGGCGTTTTCACCTTCAGCCGTAAAAACGCGTCGATAAGCTCCTTGTAGTAATTTCCCTGCACCGTATAGCATGATGAAGGGCGTGATGGCCAAACCCAATACCCCAGTCAAGGTATTCCCTGTTCCCGTGGCATAGACAGAAGCTGGGCGGAACATCATGGCGGCGATCATCCCTAGACCTGTCATGTCAGCCGATAAATTCCTTTTGACTCGGCTTCGTTCGTGCGGGGCAGCGCTGCTGTCTTTGAGTCGATTGCCTGTAAACCAAGCTGCTGTCGAATTCACCCAAGCTCTGAAAGCACCCGCTTTGTAATGCGGTTGAATGAATTTATTACTGAATTCTTCGAGGAAATCATTTTTGTCGATTATTTTATCCCAGTGACCCTTAGCGCGTTGTTCCTCGTTATATGCTTTGAAAGCATTATATAAATCATCATAAGTATTATTTGCCATTTCTAAGGTCATGGGTTTATTACCCCACATTTCCACAGAGGTCACTAGCCCTAAAAGTTTTTCACGCTTGCTTGGCAAGGTTTTTCTCGTGAGTTCTTTCTGTACCTCAATGAGTTGATTTTTTGTTTGAGCGACAGCAATATTATTTTTCTTATTTTCATCACAGGCCACAACCAATTCTTTTTGAATCCCATTAATCATCTTTTCCATGAAAGCGCCAGTCTCAATTCCATTGTTCTTCAGTGCTGTTCTTATGATGTTTTTTTGTTCATCTTCGGAAAGATTACCCAATTTGAGATCTGGATTATTTAGATCTGTTTCTTTTTTTAAATCGTATCCTCGAGATTCAAGATACGCTTTATATGCTTCGCGCATGTCACGAATAAATTTTTGTTGTCCTGTTTTGTCGTTTTCATTTTTAAATTCCTTCCAATTCCCCAGCTCATCCACCGCCGGAGTCAACAAATCATAGGCCTTTAAAACGTTCTCATGCTCAGCCGGATCACGACTTGTTCCAACCATGTTTTGCGCAAAAACGGTGAGCTTAAACGCCAGGAAACCAAACTCTAAGGTGGTTAAAGGATAAAGCCCGCCCTCCTGTACCTCAGCCGCCTCAATTATCACTGAATTCATTATGCTGCCGATCGGGTTCGAAATTTGGGTGCCAGGAATAGTATCTAAGCTTGGCAGTCCCTCTTTAGGAAGCTCAAGATACAAAGGCATATCAGGAACATGGCTCAAAAAAGTGCTTAGCCCCACAAGAACACATAAGCCAAGGGTGGCTTGCTCTGGGTTGGCCAGGGCGGATCTCATAAAGGCCCCATCTCCCACCGATTGCTGGGTTACCTCAACACCGATCATCGGCAGCTTAAACTCTAAAAATGCCGTGAGGGCGTTCCCAAAGGTGGTGGCCTCTTTCCCAACGACATGCTTACCCATGAAATCCATGGCGATTGTTTTTGAGACGCTCAAGAGTGTGCCTTTTGCAGAACCAAAAACGGCGCCTGTAAACATGGAAGGCGCCGTCATCACCCCAAATGAAGCATGAGCCATGATGAAGAATACAGTTGCCCAACCGGGCGAATGCCTGAACATCGGATTGATGATGCAATCTGCTAATCCCACGAATATTTCTTGGAAAAATTCCATGGTGCTGGAAAATTCGTTACGCTCCCAGGGTTTTACGCCTGCCCGAACGATTTCATCCTGTTTTTTAGGAACCGAAGCTTGAGCCTGATATTTTTCCTTCATGATTTCTTCGAAATTTTGCCGAGCACCCTTAAAAAAATCCAGAGTCACTTCTCTTTTGTATTTATCAGGAGCGGTACGTTTTAGTTTTCTCATCGCAGCTTCTTGACTCTTCTGCTCCCTAAACTCAGGATCCATCGCATAGTTCGCCACATATTGCAATGGAGATAAAATCCCACCTATCGACTCTGAGAAAAATCGGCCGATTTTGGTACCGGTCACCTTGTTGGCCAGGTCATCGAAATTGCTTTTGGGATCCTCAAGCATATTCAATTCACGAGAATAAAGCCTACTGCGAACCTTCTTCGCCCCTTTGACCCCAATGTAACTGGATAAACCCTCATGGAATTTCGATATGTTTTTTTCACCCCTTTCAAAGGCTGCATCCAGGGACTTATTATATTCCTCACGACCCGCAGTCGTTGGGTGGAGAATGATACCGGCAATTTTACCGACGCCATAAGCCAGTGACATTACGCCCGCAGCCAAACCTCGAAAGGCAAAAAGTCCCCAACCCAATTCAGCAATATTCGCGCCAACGACTAATGATTGCCTAAAAAATCCAGCCTTGATGTCTTTTTCATATTTTCTAACCCTTCTATCCGGGCTAAGCTGTTTGAAGAGTTGATCTTTGCTTTTCAGATCAGCGGCCAGGTAAGGCATAATTGAGGTGTAAGTGTGATTATTCGTACGAGGATTCTTCTGGGTCACTAAACTCCCCACCATGCCTGGATCGATAGGATCCCGACTATTATTGGTAGCCACCCCATTGAGGGCGACCCCTTTGCTTCTGATTTCGGCGGCGGCAGTTTCCAAGTGTTCAATTAAATAATGCTTCTTAACGAAGAGCTGCCTAAAATTGTAGCCGATTGTCCCAAAAAAAGTCCCACCACTGCCGATTTGATAAGCCTGTTTGGTCGCCATTGTATTCATGGTCAGCATTTGAGAGCAGAGAAATTCCCCTAAACAGGTTCGGTTGGTTTCCGGCTGAATGGATAGGAAGCGGCGAATTTCAATTTCATTTGGGCTCTGATTCCGTAGTTGAATGGCCTCAGCGAGGAATTTTTTGATCCCCTCCTTAAGGGCCTTTGGAATTTCCGGGTCAATCTTGATTTCGTCTTCTTTCTTCTTTAGGTCGGCGGCCTCCATTTTCTCGATGATCTTTATTTGATTTTGTAATCGACGAATCAATTCACCCAGAGGATCAGTGAATTCATGCATATTGTTGATCATTTCTTCGAATGGGGCGTAGGTTCCTGTCCACATTCTCAGATTCTTCGCAAGATGGCCTAAATCTTTATCCGTTTTCGATTCAGCTTTATACCCATATTCGGTCTTATCCAGTCGTTCTCGCTCGTAGGCTGCCAATTCGTTTTGAAAAATATAAGTGAAGCAGGACGTTTTCCAATTTACCGAATTATTGTTGAAATGGCTGACCAAATTTTGGTATTGCGCATCGGATAGTTTTGCTTGCACATCGACAATTTCGCCGTTGAGGCGGCCAACGCGAAATTCGACGTCGTAGAGGCTTGAGGTTTCCCATTCGATGCCGGTGGATTCAGTGTAGTTGAGTGGCTTGGCAATAGGGTTTTGGAGTTTTTCCAATTTATTGGCTTCAAACTCATATCTTTGATTGTAGTCATCAAGTGATTGATTATAAATTTTAATTTGATGTTCTAGACTTTTTTCTTGTATCTTCAATTGCTCGACTTTTCCCTGGTAAAATCCCTCAACAAGTTGGCGCTTACCGTCAGTTTGTTTCAGACGCTCTTTGTCCTGCGCAATCGAATCATTTAAGCTATTAATTTCAAGCATTATGGTGTTAATTATTATCATTGAGGCTCGACTCTCCTTGACCCAATTCTCCTGAATTTTTTTCATTCTTTTAATTTGTTTGGAGATTAATGCTTGATTTTTTTCAGGGACTGTTGGAGCGGTGTTAGGGCTTGGTAGGAATGAGGGAGGGGTTATTTTTGCGTCAATTTTTGCAATCTCAGCCCTGTAAAACGCCTTAAGAGCCTCTTTATTATCTTCCAATTCTTTCGCAACTTGTTTCAACTCAGCTAATTGTTTCTCTTCATCAGAAGTACGGTGTGAGGTTTGTTTTGCAACAATCGGAAGCTGCTTAGCCTTATTTTGAGCGATATAGAAATTGTTAACCGCTTGTGCACGGTTCCACTCCTCCTGTAACATAGTCTTACGTTGCTCAAGAAATTTTATCTCATCAACTTCAGGCATAGCACACCCATTTCTACTGCATATAGAATAATTATAGTTGGCATGCCAGCTAAATCAAGGCGCTAACCCCCTGTTTTATATGGGTCGACTATTCACTCACCTGGGTGTGTTGATTTTGTATACACGATGGCGTATACTGAATGTATACACACATAGGATCATCATGATGGCTCAGCCCAATCAATCCATCACTATTAATATTCGAGCAAAGACTCGCCAGCGCGATTTAATTGATCAGGCTGCGGAGTTTCTGCATCGCAGTCGTTCTGAATTTATGCTGGAAGCTGCTTGCAGAGAAGCTGAAAATGTTTTGCTTGATCAGGCGTTTTTTACTGTCGATACCCAAACCTTCGACCATCTACAGAAACTACTCGACAAGCCCTTGCCCTCAACAGAGAAATTGCATAAACTGCTCACCACCAAGTCCCCCTGGGAAAAAGAATAATAATGCACAGTATCTCTCGGCCTGCTCCTTTATCCGATCAACACTTCTTGGAGCACTTTGACTGCGGTGAAGCCTCTCTTAATGATTGGCTGAAAAAAACCGCCTTTAAAAACCAATCAACGGGGGCTTCTCGCTGTTTTGTGATTTGTAAAAATAATCAGGTTTTAGGTTATTACTCACTTTCTTCGGGGGCTATTTCACGGTCATCCGCACCTAAAGGAATGCAACGCAACACGCCCACCTCGTTGCCTGTCATCGTCATGGGGCGGCTTGCTATCGATAAAAAATACCATAATCAAGGGCTGGGGAAGGCTTTATTGCGCGACGCCATGTTACGCATCGTGAACGCATCCGCTGAAGTGGGGATTTTTGCGATGCTGATCCACGCCCTTTCTTCTTCGGCCAAACAATTTTATTTGTCCTGTGGATTTGTTGAGTCGCCTTTGCAACCGATGACATTGATGATGACGGTGAAAACAATTCAGGGAATTATTTGTAAGTGATCTTAAAAGAATGGGCGCATAGCCCTGAGTACAGGGCTTAATGCGCCCCTACGCACGATTCTGGAACTGTCCCTTACTTCCACTTGATTCTAAAACAATAATGGCATTTTTGATTTCGAGCGAAATCTTTGTCAATCGTTTGAGCGGTAATGTCTTCGACATGCAAATCAGGGAAGGCAGGGTAATCAAATTTGAAGGGTCTGAAGTTTGTAGAAAAATACAGAACGCCTTTTTTGTCCAAATGCTTGAGTGTTTTTTCGATGAGGCGGACATGATCGGTTTGAATGTCAAAATCATCTTCCATGCGTTTGGATCGTGAGAAGGTGGGGGGATCTAAAAAGATTAAATCGAATTGATCGTTGTTTGAATCGAGCCATTTCATGCAGTCTGCTTGAATCACTCGGTGCAGAGAATCGCTCAGCCCATTGAGGCCTAAATTTTTACGCGCCCAGGCCGTGTAGGTGCCCGACATGTCGACACTGGTGGTTCTGAAGGCACCGCCCAAAGCGGCGTGCACCGTGGCAGAGGCCGTGTAGCAATATAAATTCAAAAATCGTTTGCCCTGGGCTTCTTGGGCGATTTTTAATCGCATCGGGCGGTGATCTAAAAACAGGCCCGCGTCTAAGTGATCATGCAAATTGACGAGTAATTGACAGGCTCCTTCTTGAACCCTGATGGTTTTGTCACGATGATCTAAAGCTTGGTATTGAGAAAAGTGACGCTGACGGCGACGCTGTTTTACGACCACCTGATCGGCCGGAATATCTAAGACCCCTGGCAGCGCATCGACGATGGCTTGCAGGCGTTGTTCGGCTTTTTCTGGATCGATGGATTTGGGGGCTTCGTATTCTTGGACGTGGGCCCAGTCTTTGTAGACGTCGATCGCGGCGGAATATTCGGGCATGTCGGCGTCGTAGAGGCGGTAATTTTGGATGTTATTTTTTTTGAGCCAGGGGTGGAGGGATTTGAGGTTTTTGGTGAGGCGATTTGCGATCATTGTCGATTTAGGGGGGGCTTCGTTGGGGGTTGCGGGCTCTTTAAATCCCCCCCGGCCCCCCTTTAGGGAAGGGGGGGGGGGGGCGTCGTTTGTGTCTTTTTTGTTTGGCAGGATGAATATCAATCAACAATAACCGACAGGGAATCGTTCCATTAAATACCTTGTAATATTTTTTCGCGCGCAGGCCCAGGGCGTAGCCTAGTTCAGGATCACCGGTTAAAATGGCGACCTTCCACCCTTCGAATTGTTCGCGCAAACGCTGGCCGAGGCATTGATACAGGGGCTGGAGTGCGCCGCCCTCCCCTAGGCGTTCGCCGTAGGGGGGGTTGGTGATGAGCACTCCCGTTTGATTACCGCCGTGGGTGGGTGGGCTGAGCTGTGCAATTTCACGCACGATCACTTGAATGAGTTTACTCAAACCGGCTGCTTCAATATTTTCGCGCGCTTGTGACACGGCGCGAGGGCTACCATCGTAGCCTCTAAAATCTGGAAGCTTCCGAGCCATGCCCGCCGCGCGACGTTCATGGGCTTCGGTTAATAATGTTTCCCAAAGGGCTTCGTCGTGATAGAGCCAGCGGCTGAAACCGAAGGATTCACGGAACAAGCCCGGAGCGGTGTCTGTGGCCATCAGGGCGGCCTCAATCAACAAAGTGCCCGAGCCACACATAGGGTCAACGAAATAATGCGGAAATATCCCCCCCTTTTCTAGAGGGGGGTTAGGGGGGATTTTCCCCCAGCCTGCTCGGATCAAGACAGCGGCAGCGAGATTTTCTTTCATGGGCGCATCGCCCAAAGCCACACGGTAACCCCGTTTGTGCAAGCTCTCGCCCGATAAATCCAAACTCAGGCTTAAACAGTCGCCAAAGAGATGGGCATTAAAACGGATATCGGGATTCAGGGTGTCGACACTGGGGCGATGGCCGGTCTGTTCTCTGAAAAAATCAACAATCGCATCTTTGACGACTAGCGATCCATAATGGGTATGATGAATGACCTCAGATTGACCGGAAAAATCAACCCTGAAGGTATGATCTGCAGTCATGTGCTCAGACCAATCGAGGGTTTGAAGATCTGCTTGAAGGGCCTGGACACTCGACGCATCAAAGGTGCCCAAAGGAAGCAAAATATGATTCGCCAAACGCGACCAAAGACAAATGCGATAGGCCGTTTCGAGCGTGGCTTCAAAATACACCCCGGTCGAAGTTTCTTTGGTTGAGGCAGCGCCCAGGGCCGTGAGCTCGCTCGCAAGCAAGCCCTCGACCAGTTTAGGACAATTGGCAAAAAATTCGAATAAATCTGACATGGGGCGCACTATACCACATTCTTTATCGCGCTGGTGGTTTGCCTCGGCTTGAAAGTGTTCAGACGCTTTTCCAGGGGAAGAAAATCGCGGTCATAATCCGGCACCACGAGTTGCGTTCCCGGGGAATTTAACCTCAAACGATAACCGATGCCAACCAATTCATCACGAAGGTTCGGATAAACGACGCAGACCTCGTCTTTCAAAAATTCCGATACTTTTTCATATAATTCGGCCACTCCATCCACCGTTTCATCCCCCTGTGAACGCTGACCGATCCCTTGCTTTGAAAACACGATCATCTGCTTCAGGGCATCACTCATCACCATCAACAGTCCGTAGGTATAAACCTCTTTTTGTTGATTGTTATAGGAAGAATCACGCACTGCTTGGCAAGCCTGCAGTCCCTCAGAAATCAGTCGCTCATAATGCTTGAACAGGTGGGTTGAGAGGGCACGTTTCATGAATTCACTGAGGTCTGCCTCGTGCTTCACCGTGTTTGATAGGGTTTTAAGCAGGGTCAAATCCTCTTCCGCCAACGGCACACGCTCCGTCATTGCTTTTGAAACGATGGTTTCAATGGTTTGGATTTTCCCCCAATCCGCATAGCGAATCAGTGTATTGGTGAGTTTCCATTGACCTTCTGCTTCGTTGAACATCATGTTGAGCTTATTGCTCAGGGTCGAAGTCAGGTTCAAATTTTCTTCACAATGGTAGAGGAATTGGTGCAGATTGGAAATCTCTATGAGTTTATGTTTGCGCTCGCTGGCCAATTCCAAGAGGGCCTTGCCCGTGATTTGCCCTGAACGAAGAAGAGCAACTTGATTATCAATCCACTCAATTGCAGACTCCACAAAAGGAAGTTTATTTGCTTTTCGCAACTCATCCATATTTTTCTTTGCGGAATGCATCAAACTATTTCTTCTCGCACGCAAGCCACCGGCGGCAGAAGACTCAGCCGCCTCGGACTCTGTCGTCATTCTTTTAGCCACTTTCATCGCATGGTAATCAACCAAAAGCGCACGTAATTTACTCAAAACAAACAGCGCTTTGAGCTCCTCTTCCCCTGCAGGAATTTTAATTTTTTCTTTCAATAAGGTTTCAAGTGAAACCAAGGCAGCGTAGCGGTGATCATGATCCAGCCCGCATTTATTTTTGATTTTGTCGATCAAAATGGTTAACTGCGCGCGTTGTTCTTGAAAGCTGGAGGGACGGATGGCAAGATTTTCATCCACAAACCGGGTGACCAGATCCGCCAAGTCTTGAGTGGTGGGTTCGGTTTTCAGATGCTCTGCCACTTTATCTAGGGTAACGCAAAGTTGCCAGAGTGATTTTTGCTCGGGGGTATTCAAAAAGCGCAGCATGCGCAGATCCATCGTGTCAATATTGGATGAGTAGACCATATCAATATCTTCTTGGACACCCTCATTATTTTTAACTTGAACAATCTGTGTGTCGACGCTGTCGACCGTGCTTTGCACTGAATTATTCACGTATTCAAATTGTTTATAGGGACCTAACCCCGCATCGATTTTGATTAAACGCGCCACAATATCGTTCGCCATTTGATTGCGCAAACCGCCCGGTTTTTTCACTTTTTTATCTTTAATTTGAATCATCAGCCCAGGGTTATAACCGTAGCTGGAGCGAATCACCTGGAGTGGACTTTGCTGAGAGAATTCATCCAAGTAAAACTGGGCATAGGCCTTGAATTTTTCTTCTTGGGTTTTATTTTTGAGACGCTCAAATAATGTTTGAAGCGCCGGCCCTTCAAAGGGAGGAGGCGCTAAGATTGCGCGCCTAGCCTCATCCTGCTCCGCATAATAATCATTTTCGATATAACTCATCGTACTGCCCAGGCTCCCTTGGATGAGCTTGCTCAATTGCTCCTGGCTCATCAAGGCACCGATTTTAAGCGCTTCCAAGCTTTTGTCCTGAAAATCGGCCCGTTTTTCACTCAAAATGGCCCTTGCATGAGCGACGGTCTCGTCGAAGCGATCTTTCCATGTGATTGATTTAATTGGGCTAAATTTGGATTTGAATGCTAACAACATGAAAAAACCCTCGAACTGCATGAATGGTTGGGTTTGATTGTACGGGGAAAGTTAGTTATTTGCAATGATGACTTATTGGGGGGGCGATGTCAAATGCGGGGCATTTGCGGGTGAATTGCATGGAGTACCATGCGGATTCCCCCCTACGCACAGTTCATAAATCGCGCGGGGGTTGTTAATTAATCCAAAATGCCCCACCGTTTTCAATCGTGCGGAGTTTTCGAATCGTGCGGCGTAGGGATAAACATGTCCCGGCCTTGAGCCGGGATACGGCCGTACTCGGCCAATTTATCCGCAAGCTCGCAGAGATTGTCAAAACATAATCCCATCCATTTGAACTATCGAAAAAGTCATCAATCAGAGAAAACGGTTAATGACTTTTTTGAAGCATAGGGTTTTGTCGTGGGTTTATAGAGAACCTCAACTCTTGCCCAGTCTGCCCATCCGTGAGCTGTTGTCATTCACCTCTCCAGGATTCTTCAACTTGACATTATCTTCTATCTCTTTTTGCTTATCTTTTGTATTTTCGCTGAATGATTCGTCAAATTGCTCCTGTTTCTTGCTCTGAGTTACTGTCTGAGTTACTGTTTTACTCATCGCCACTAATGGTAAATCATATAGAGCATGCTTCTCGAATTGAGCAGAAAGTGTTTTGGAGCCTAATTCTTTAAGCTTCTGTGGCGATACTAGATTTGCTGCGGACTCAACACGATTCATAACGGCTAAATCACTCAGATAGTTCATATTAGCCCCAGGAAAAGTAGCGGTCAACCCTTCCAACCCTTTTTTTAAACCATTTAATTTTTCGATAATTTTTGCAACCTCATCACCTTTTTCTGCAGCAGTTTTCTCCCCCATCATCCATCTAAAAGCGGTTGTCTTACTGCCGGATCCAGGCATTTTTTGATAATCTTCTAGAATCTTAATATAACCGTCTATTTTTCGATATGCATGTTTACGCATTTCTTCGGATCTTTGAATTGTACCTTCCGGTGTAGGTGCCTCGAACGAATTCGCCTTAAGCGCATTCGTGGCTATCCCTTTAACATAACGTAGTGCATCCTTGGGCTCCCTTCCAGGGGCTTCCCGAATTTTTTTAAAGCTTCTAATGTCCTTCGCTATTTGCGCCTGTTTATCTCCTATTATGATTTGTGACTTTGATATAGCTGATTGAGCTTCTTGAGCATTACGAGTATTGGCTCCGGTCTTAAGGAGTTTCAAACGCTCACTCTCAAGTCTACTATACTCTTCTTTGAGAGCTTCCTCACGTTCCTCGAGCGCTTTATGCAACTCGTCCATCGCTGCATTTGCAAGCATATTTTCGTCTGGTTCTTTATTTGGTTTCATCTCACAACTCCTCAACAACCACTACTAAGTTAATTTAATTATAGCATGGGTTAGCCATCTTACAACCGATCGCATCCCACTGATTTCTCTATATTTATCTTCATCAGCCCCCTATTGCGTAAATCAGGATGAAACGAGGGAGAGATTGTTGAGGGGTTTCAAATGCGGGGCATTTGCGGGTGAATTGCATGGAGTACCATGCGGATTCCCCCCTACGCACAGTTCTTATATCGCGCGGGGGTTGTTAATTAATCCAAAACGCCCCACCGTTTTTAAATCGCGCGGCGTAGGGATAAATACGGCCGTACTCGGCCAATTTATCCGCAAGCTCGCAGAGATTGACGACCCATTTCAAATGCGGGGCATTTGCGGGTGAATTGCATGGAGTACCATGCGGATTCCCC
>CAYMDW010000026.1:0-10721 GCA_964389615.1 uncultured Gammaproteobacteria bacterium
ATCGGCATTCCCAATAGCGTCATTTTATTCAGTATATGGCAACGAAGAAAAGCCTCCATTTCCTGGTTCTCCAGTTTTCTGGCCGTCAACTTATCACCAAGAATCTGTTTGACTCTATAAAATGCATTCTCAACAAGACTTCTTTTATGGTAATGACTTTCTTGCTTCCAAGTCTCTCGGCCTTTCTCTTGAATTTCCCAGGCAACCTTATCCCGAGGCCTAATAATCTGCTCATGAGTTTTTCGTTTGTGCTTGGGATTCGGCTGCGTTGGAATGCACGGTTGAGCCCCCGGCTAAAAATTTCAAATCCCCCCAAACTGCGGTACGCGCAGATTGGCTTGAGTTCCCCCCCCTTTTGCCAAAGGGGGTCGGCTTACTACGTAATGAGAATCCTGTGGTTCGGCGCTCTGTAGTTTGGAGTGATGGGAACTGGCCAGAAGATCGCTGCCTTCAAAAATGAGGCACCTGAGTACAGGTGCACTATTTTGAGCGGGCGAATTGCGTGGAGTACCACGCGGATTTGCTACGGCTCACAGTTCTAAATTCATCACTGATAAGACGATTTGTGCAACAACGCCTTTGGCAAAAGGGGGCAGAGCCGTACTCGGCGAGGGGGATTTAAAAGCTCTTCAACACCGCAATTCTCTCCTCAATCGGCGGGTGCGTCGCAAAAAGACTGCTAAACGAAGAGGCATTCTCAATAAACATCGATTTCACATCGCTGGGAACGCCCTCGATTTCCGCATGCTGAGAGATTTTCATCAGAGCGGAGATCATGGCTTCGGGGTCTTTGGTGAGTGCAACAGAACCCGCATCCGCCATGAATTCTCGGCGACGCGAGAGAGCAAAGCGAATCAGAATCGCAAGAAAGTAGCCAATCGCTAGGATAATCATTCCAATTAAAACAGCCGCGCCTTGATCCCGATTGCGTCTGCCATACATGAGATTACGCACCGCAATCTGCGATAAAAAGCTCAAAATGCCCACAAAAATCACGCTGACGATCAGTAAACGAACGTCGGCATTCAAAATATGGGTCAGTTCATGGCCCAATACCGCTTGTAACTCACGTTTATCGAGCCGCTCGAGTAATCCCCGAGTCACGGTAATCGAATAAGAGTTTTTATCGATCCCTGAGGCAAAGGCATTAAGCGCGGGAGTGTCCATGAGGTAAAGGGCGGGCATACTGATCCCACGCGAGATGCATAAATTTTCAAGCAGATTATAAACCTCGGGCGCCTCTTGACGTGAGAGGGGCTGGGCATGGGTGGCTGCACGAATCATGGCCCCATTGAAAAAATAAGCCACGATGAACCAAAGTCCCACGCCGATGACAATCCAATGCCAGGTCTGAATCAGCCCAGACAACCCCGCCTGAACCGCATCTGCCTGGGGATTATTGGCTGAAGCTTGAAACGCAAAAAAACAAAAATCCATCAAGAAAAATAAAAAAGGAAATGCGCACAATAAAATAATACTTTTGAGGTTATTGTTCCAAATATACGTATTCAGACCGACTGCTTTCATGTCTTACACCTTAATCGAATTTGACTGTCACAGGTTTTTCTGTCGCGGCTCTGTCGCTGCCTAAATCAAAGAAGGGCTCTTCTTTAAAACCAAAGCTTCCAGCAAATAAATTGGCAGGGAACTGATGAACCGAGGTATTAAATTCGCTTGTGGCATTATTGAAGAAACGTCGGGCCGCAGCGATTTTATTTTCAATGTCAGACAGTTCTGATTGCAATTGAATGAAGTTTTGATTGGCCTTCAGATCAGGGTAGTTTTCAGCTACGGCAAACAAACGGCCTAGGGCGCCGCTCAACTGACCTTCTGCAGCGATTTTGTCGTTGACCTGCACGGCATTCCCGACCTTGGTTCGAGCGGTCGTAATTTCTTCAAACACGGTTTTTTCATGGGTGGCATAGCCTTTGACGGTGTTCACTAGATTGGGCACCAAATCGTAGCGCAGTTTTAACTGAACATCGATGTCCGCAAAAGCATTATTCCGGCTTTGACGCAGGGCGACTAAACGGTTGTAAAGCGAGATCAAAAAGATTGCTAAGACTAGAACAATCGCGCCTAAAATCATCATCATTTTCATGGGAGATATCCTTTTAAATGAAACTTACAAATACAAAAACCAGTCAGTCGAAGGGGGCGAGACGGCCAGTTTTTTGACAATAAAATACAAGCAAATACTGATGGCTGCAGTGAAAAAACACCAGACTGAGCCTAAGGCATACGCATAGTAAATTTCACTGACGATGAAACCAAGACCCGTAAGGAGTCCAAAGACCCAAATATAAGGGATTGAAGAAATAAAGCAAGAGCCAACTATGACCAGGACATACAGCGCAAGCACGAGATAATACCCGATCTCGCCATACTGCGCTTGTAAGTCGGTGAAAGAGCCGGTCAACAGCGGGTATGAAATATGATGCGAAAGGACCTCGGCGCGACTGCCAATCAAGACGAGCACCAAGGCATAAAAAGCTGCAATCAAGATTCCAATCGAGAGTGTTCCTTGGAGTAAGATTCTTTTTGAAGCGTTGGGTTCAAGCCGATACAAGGTCCCCGGGACCCAGACCGGCCAAAAAATCCCCGCAAAAAATAAAAACCCATACATCGAGATCAGGTGGAGCAGGGTCTGTGTCTGCCCGGTATTCATCGTTACCCAAACGATGCCTTCGAGCAGCTGCTGCATTGCAAAAAAAAGTGGAACCGAAGCGATGAGCTTAAGGTTGGTGGAGGGCGCTGCCCTCAGGGTCAAGAGGCCTATCGTCGCTAAGACGCCTGCGGCTGTAAAACTGGCGGTGGCTGAAAAGCACATGAGAAAGTCCTTATGAGTTCTGTTTACTAAAGATAGTCCGAGATTCTAATCCTGAGTGATAATTATTGTCTAGCCGATGAGCTTCCGAGTGATCATTTCAGGAAGAAGTGCATTCATGGCCAGGGTGAATCGAGTTCGCCAAGGGACTACGGATTTTTTGTGGTTAAACATCGATTCTACCGCTTGTTCAGCGATCTTCATCATGGATGAGCTTTTTGAAGGGGATGATGCCTTGGGTCTGTAGTAACTCAATGCAATTCGGCCTAATCGCTGTGCAGTGCTTGTGGGCATGTGTGGCGGTAAAAATGTGGTGACAGTGATCCCTGAGTCATGCATTTCGCGTGACAGCGATTCACTCAGGCTCCATAAGGCGCCCTTGGAGGCCGCATAACTGGAAAACAAGGGTAATGCACATCGTGCCCCTGAGGTCACGATGTTTAATATCATGCCTGATTTATTTTGAATCATAGAAGGAAGCGTGGCATGAATTAAACGCAAGGGTGAAAAAAAATTGACATGAAAAGTCTCATGCACCTGTTCAGGAGACATTTCAGTGAAAAGTTGAGCATCAGATGTCGCGGCATTATTAATAAGTACATCGCAGGCAGGCATCTGGGTCTTTATCCAATGATCTAATGCGCAAAGATCGGATAAATCGATGGCTGATGTGGTCACCGGGACTCCATAGTCTTTTTCAAGTGCGAGGGCTGTGCTGTTGAGTGTCTCCTCGTGACGTGCGATTAAATGCAATGCAAATCCTTTTTTGGCAAGCACAATCGCGATGCATTTCCCAAGCCCTTGACTGGCTCCGGTGATCAGTGCTGTTTTTCTAGAAGGAGGAGGAGAAGAAGCGGATGACTCGTCCGCTTGTGTTGAATGCCTGGCGAGAGAAATGACAGGATGAGAGAGACGCTTTGCCTGTTGAAGAATTGAAATGATCTGACCGACTTCGCTTGGATCACTGCTTGCGTGTGGGCTAATACGTAAGACATCCTGATGAAAACTCACCAAGATGCGTTGTTTGTCACAGGCGGCTTGAATCCATTCCTTTTCATCCAAGGTTGTTTTTAAACTGAAAATACCCGATTCATCAGTTGCTCGCGAAATGACTGGGTATCCTAAAGACAGAATATTATCGAAGAGGGTCATTTTATGATGTTTGATGATGCTAAAAATAGTGTTCCACTCAAAACCAGCCAAAGTCTCGATGCTCTTTGACATTCCCGCGACTGCAACGATATCAGGCAATCCCCCTTCGAATCGTCTTGCTCCTTCACAGAAATTCACGTCCGTAATACTAAAATCGCCCGCATTTTTGATGCTGGCCCATCCGACTGTGGGCACGAAAAGAGAGGAGAGCAGACGCTTGTTGATGTATAAAAATCCACTGCCCACAGGACCGAGTAACCATTTTTGGCCTCCACAAGCCAAGAAATCGCAATTCCAATCGCTGACATTGACAGGGGCTGCACCGACAGCCTGGATTGCATCCACAGCGAGTAATATACCGCGCTGGTGACAAAAACGGGACAATGCCGCAATATCGTGACTTCGTCCATCGATATAAGAGACTGCTGAAATCGCAATCAGCCTGACCTTGTCGAGTCGGAGAGTGCCAAGGGTTTCCATGAGATCTTCGCCGATACGAAACGATTCAGCGATGACACCCTTTTGTTTTAAATTTTGCCAAACATAGCGGTTCGAAGGGAATTCATTGTCAGGATAGAGGACCTTGTCATGAGTTTCCCACTGAATGCTTTCAGCGATAAGAGATAAAGCAGCCGAGGTATTGGTGGTGAAAGTAATTTCATTAGCAGTCGCATGAATCAGTTTCGCTACGCGTGATCTTGCCTGCTCAATTTCAGCAATCCACGATTCTCTGTGTAAAGCGAGTGGCTCCATGCCCTGCCGAACCAAGGATTCCATATGTGTTGCACTCGGCTTCAATAAAGGAGAGGTCGCGGCATGATTGAGGAACACATGGTTGCCTATCCCTGGGAGCATTTTTTTGAGCGATGTAAGAACCATCATTCGGGCCCTCTGAGCAGCGGACGTAAGCGGAGAAACACGGTCAGCGCTCCACCGAGGATGACCCAATAAAGAAATAGGACGATAAAATCAATTCCCCAGTGTTGTGTCTCCGAACAATAAGCGAGCAGCGCAAAGAGGCAAAGGGTGACCAGCCGATCGGTTTGTCCTGCGGGGCCACTGCTTTGGATTGGCTTTTGAATCAATAATCCAATGAGTCCAGAAAAAGAAATGAGCCAGGCCATTCCTATGGCAAAGACCCCGGGAAATAGCCAAGCAGGTTTTGCCAGTGCAAGGGCAACCATGTAAAAAATGTCCGCGATTTCAGGAGTCAGACGGTTCATCACCTCCCCAACAGGGCCCGTTTTTTTGAAATGCTCGGCCACAAGTCCGTCTAAGGTTCCGAAGAACATTCTGAGGATGCAGAACAAGATTGCCAGAAGATAAAAATGTGGATTTCCCTGTGCGGCTTGCAAAAGGCAATAGGCCGTGACCAACCCGATGGGGATGAGTGCAACACTAAGAAGGTTGGGGCTAATCTGCCTGAACGCGGGGAGCATCCATTGGATGACTCGTCTTGCTGGGTATTTTAATTGATAAAGTCCAATCGCCATGTTATACCTCCAAAGGTTTAGTGGCTTTGAGCACAGTGTAATAATTGTTTTGATCGGATAATGTCTCTTGCACTAAAAATCCAATCGATTCCAACCATGATTGCACGAGTTCCTGCGACCGCATGGTCATTTTCAGTGGCTTATGATTGAAATCCACAAAAATGGCTTCCGTCAGGGCAAGCTTAGGATGATTGGCTTGAATCGATAAGACAAAGAATCCTCCGGGCAGCAAGGCATCGTAAATGATCTGCATGGATTCTTTCACTTGACAATCATCAGTAAACCAATCGTAAAATCCAGAAGAGACAGCGATGTTCGGAGCCGGTGTCAATGCACCAATATCTTCGCGATCGAAGGCATCCCCTTGCTCAAAAACAACAGAGGAAAGATTTTGCAGTTTCGCTGCTGCGTTCCCTTCCTCGACCCATCGGGCATCAAAATCCCTGCAACGGGCAGTAAAATTGGGGTCGTCGATTGTCTTGGCCACAGACAAAATATAAGCGCCCGGGCCTGATGCAATATCAAGAAGAGAGATGGTTTGATTGTTTGTTTTCAACGATTCAACCGATGACAGAATAAGTGATTCAAGATTCCTTCGTCTGATTCTGACGGCTTCCCAGGCGGGGTCGTTAAGAAATAGTTTGTCCAGGAATTTTCCGATTCCAAACGACCCTGTGGGTTGATTTTTGTAGATATAGTCCAGTGTTTTTCCGGAGGTTAATCCATGTTGAAAACAAAGGCGAACCCCTTCACTCGTTAAACCAATGGTTTTAAAAAAAATCCGATAAAGGGCGTAAATGGAACGGGTTAACATGAGGGATCTCCTAGGCGATCTTTGAGGCATCTTACCTCAGACTGTAAGACGGAAGCGATTGTTTCATAAGATTCAGCGGTTTTTTCGAGTGAGGAAAATGATAAAGGCTCTCCAATAATAATGGTGATTTTTTTCGGTCTCATGAATAATGAGTGCTTGGGCCAAGCCAGATGTGCATCTTGGATATAGGCTGGAACGACAGGGTGAGGAGTTCCGGCTGTTAAAATGCCGATCCCTTTTTTGAAGGGTTGCATTTCCCCGTTTGCTGCGCGTGTGCCTTCAGGAAACATGATCAATACTTGGTTGGGCTGATTCAAGGTCTCTGCACAGGCAGTTAAACTTTTCCTTTTTTCTTGATGGCGATCAAAGGGAATCGCATTGATGAAAATCGATGAAAACAGTCTTCGCCCAAAGGAAGAGAAGAAATATTCTTTGGCAGCGATAGAATAGGTGCTGGATACTTTCTTCAATGGGATCGCCGCTGATAAGCAGAGCGAATCTAAATGACTTGAGTGATTCGCGATCAATAAGTATGATTGATCTTTGGGGAGATTTTCTTTCCCCCTGATTTCAAGTCTAAAATAGCATCTCAGGAATGAGCGTAAAAGTATATTCCATCCAAGGCGTATCAATGAGTGTGAAATGTCTTTTTCTCGTGGGAAATCTCCGAGCGACTCAGATAAGGTTTGCTGAGTCGATTTCGACGGAGTATACAACCATTTACTCATGAGTGCACCATTCCCAGCCCGATATAATAATTCAGCAGGTGAAAGAAGAGTGGAGAGACAAAAATAAGACTGTCGATTCGGTCTAGTAATCCGCCGTGCCCTGGGATGAGTTTCCCCATGTCTTTTATTCCAATATCTCTTTTAATAACACTGATTGCTAAATCACCGACCGTGCCGCCGAGCCAGATAATGCAGACGCTGAGGAGCAGCATGATCTCCGTGAAATTTACCAGTGTATGTCTCATGAAAAAGACATAAAGACTCGTGACCAGAAGTGAACCGATGAATCCACCCACTGTTTTATTGGGGCTGATATTAGGGCGCAAGGGTGTTTTTCCGAAAAGTTTTCCCGTGATATAGGCAGCAGCATCGTTCAATTCCGTCCCAAGGATAATGAATAATAACAGCGTGGCATGATCGTGGAATTCACCCACAAAGGCCAAGTGTGCTAAAAACCATCCTAGGTAGATCACCGCGATACTGCTGAGTGCGATTTTCTGCAGCATCTCTTTGTGTTCGTTTCTGAAAAGCGGGATGATGAATATCAAGGCTAATAAATAGACAGGCATGGCAATAAAAAGGCCGTACCAATCGAAAAATACAGCCGTGTAAATCCCGCCGATACCCAGATAAATGGCAGCCATAAAAAACCAGTCTTGATAGAGGCCCGTCGCGCGAGAAAATTCCTTGACTGCCATGAGAGAGAGCAGGCAGGTGAATCCGATAAATGCTCCTCTGGGCAGGCTCACCATCAGGATGACAAGGGGCGCCATAATAAACCATGGCCAAAAAGATTTCCAGACAGATCGCGCGGCTTCTCTTGTGCGTGTTTGTGTGGCCATCAACCCGAGGATTGTACCGATTGAACCCATGAGGAAAATAATGAAGTAAATGTAGGTCATCATGATGATTTATCCAGCGCAGATAACCAACGCGGCAAGATGGAGGCTAAGGCACGACGGTCCTCTTTAGTCAGGCTCGACATTTTTTCACTCATCAGTGCCTGATAGCCGGGCCATGCCTCATCGACCAGGGAGAGACCAGAAGGGGTGATTGCAATGAGATTGGCGCGTCGATCGGCCGCTTGCGCAGTGCGCTTGACCAGTCCATTTTTTTCAAGCTTATCGATAAGCTTGGTCATATTCGAGGGACTTACAATCAAATACTGGCTGATTTCGACCTGTTTAATCGGTTGTCCTTGATGCCGTTTGAGGGCGATGAGGAGATTGAATTGACCCGCACTGAGGGAAAATTCACTCAAGTACTCATCAATTTCGTCATGAATTACATTATAAATCAAGGCGATAATGTAACAGGACTCTACGTCTGTGCCACTGTTAGTTATCCCGTATTTCTTTGGTAAGTGCATTGTTTATCTCTTTGTGCTTAATCAGTCGAGAAAGATTACTAGCAAATAATTCACTAGTCAACTATTTTTTTGAGAATCGAAGAGGGCTGGGTTTATAACTGACTTTGCCTGGAATTCGATAATGAAGTGGACTATCTTAATACTATGATTGACTGTAAAAAACAAGGTAGTTAAACAAATATCAATATAAAGAAGATGAACCCATGGCTCAGGCATGGATGCAACAATACAAAAAATTATTGCTGATCGGCGTTCCGGTTCTGTTTGTGATCGGGATCGCTGTAGCCTATTTTTTCAGTGGACGCTATGTCTCAACGGATAATGCCTATCTCCAAGCTGCAAAAGCCGGAGTGAACGCCAATCTTCCTGGCCAGGTTATCGAGGTTTATGTCAAAGATAATCAGGCTGTCCAAAAAGGTGACAAGCTATTTAAACTGGACGATCGGCCGCACAAAATTGCCTTAGACAATGCCAAAGCCCAGTTGACCGATGCGCGATTGAAGGTGCTGGTGTTGCGTGCAACCTATTTGCAAGCCTTAGCCAAAATGCGTGAGGCTGAACACAATTACAATTATGCAGAACGTGAATTCGAGCGACAAAAAAAATTAGCCGCTTCTGGAATTTCATCGGACATGCAATTGAATAAAGCCTCGAACGATTTTCAAATGGTGCGTCAGGAGTATTATGCCTCGAAAGAAGCCTTGGCTGCCGCACTTGCCAATTTGAATAATGATCCTAAGATTGAGCAAAAGGATCATCCCCTCGTTCAAGAGGCTCAGGCGAATTGGGACCGAGCGAATCTTAATCTTGAATATACTTTAATCACAGCGCCTTTCGATGGGATTGTCACCAAGGTGGATCTGTTGCAACCTGGAGATTTTATCGGCGCGGGCGAACCTGTCTTTGCGATTATCTCCAACGAAAATATTTGGATTGAAGCCAATTTTAAAGAAACACAGATCACCTACATGAAGCCTGATCAACGGGTCACGATCAAAATGGATGCTTACCCTGATTTGAAACTTTCGGGAAGAATCGAAAGTTTAAGCCCAGGCACCGGATCCACTTTTTCATTATTGCCGCCAGAAAACGCGACGGGTAACTGGGTGAAAATTATTCAACGCGTTCCTGTTCGAATTTCACTGAATAAAGTGCCTGAAAATGTATTGCTGGCCTCAGGATTGAGTGCCACCGTGACCGTGGACACAGGACACCGATGAGCAACCAAACACTGGTTCCAGAACACAGTTTGCAGCATAAAGGGATCACCCTTGGGGTGATGCTTGCGACGATCATGCAAGCGCTCGATACCACCATTGCAAACGTCGCCTTGCCGCACATGCAGGGTTCCTTATCAGCAACACAAGATCAGATTGCCTGGGTTCTAACCTCGTATATTGTCGCTTCAGCCATCACTATCCCCCTGGTCGGATGGTTGTCGGGGTATGTGGGCCGAAAATTGATTTTCACGATTTCAATTGTTGGCTTTACCCTGTCTTCTGTGTTATGCGGGGTTGCTGAAACCTTACCTCAGATTATTTTATTTCGTGTCTTGCAGGGCATGAGTGGCGCCGCCTTTCTTCCTCTGTCTCAGGCGATATTATTTGATATCAATTCCAAAGAGAATTTCGGACGGGCCATGGCGATTTGGGGTATCGGTGTGATGGTCGGACCAATTCTTGGCCCCGCACTCGGAGGGTGGTTAACAGAAAATTATAATTGGCGTTGGGTGTTTTACATCAATGTTCCATTCGGAGTTTTGGCTTTTTTCCTTTTATCGTCGTTGTTACCCGAATCACCGACCGAAAAGAAACGGTTTGATTTTTTTGGTTTTGCGACCTTAAGTTTGGCTGTGGGTTCACTTCAGATTTTTCTTGACAGAGGGACGCTCAAAGATTGGTTCGGTTCCTCTGAAATTCTGATTGAAGCCATGATTTGCAGTATTGCATTTTATTTGTTCGTGATTCACACGATGACTGCGAAGAAACCTTTCATTAACCCTCATCTGTTCAAAGATCGCAATTTTCTCGTGTCCAATGTGTTGATTTTTGTGGTGGGGATTATTCTTTTTGCAACCCTGGCCTTAATCCCTCCGATGACCCAGGCTCTGTTAAATTATCCGGCGTTTACAACCGGCCTGATCATTGCACCCCGAGGCATCGGCGCGATGCTTTCGATGCTGGTGGTCGGGCGGATCATCGGGCGAATTGACACGAAGATAATTATCACAGTGGGCTTACTTCTCACGGCATTTTCCTTGTACATGATGACACGTTATTCGATGTTGATGGATTACTGGAGCATCGTCAATGCAGGGATCGTTCAAGGCATGGGGATT
>CAYMDW010000027.1:0-6382 GCA_964389615.1 uncultured Gammaproteobacteria bacterium
GTGCGAGTATTTTTACGTTCAGCTAAAAACTTTTTTGGATTTGATTTATTAGCTTCATAATCTTCCTTAGCCTTGGCTAAGGCCATGGCTTGAATATGCGATTTTTTAAAATCCACTAAATTTTGCGGGGTCGGATGGGCGGGTAAAATCCCTCCCTTAAGCGTTAACTGCGGCTCAGCCTCAGGCAAGCCCATAGAGGGCGCATAGGCCAACTCTAGGGATATCGCGGCCACAAGCTTAGATTCCGTTCCAGCCAGTACAAGGGCGATTTCGTGGGCCAATAAGTCCATTTCAGGACTTTTGGGCTTACGAGGATATTGGTTCAGCCAAGACTTCATAAACGCTTTTCGACGGCCTTCAGTGACCTTCAGAGGCTCTGAACCAGGGTCAACCTTCTGAATTTTAAGGAATATCTCATCAAACATCATCGTAAAACCCACCTAAACTAAATATCAAGTTAGCACTATACCATACTCGATGTGATCTTGTCTATAATACGGCTCAACCCGCTTCTCATCTGCCGATTGACAAGCGCCATGCACCCTGTAATATGTCACCTGCAAAACCCATCGCCGAGGAACCCGCTATGACCCAAAAAACCGCTCAATTACATGTCGAAGGCAAGGTTGTTGATCTGCCTGTTTACGCTGGCACTGCCGGCCCAGATGTTGTTGATGTACGGCCCTTGAGCAAAGAAGGTTTATTTACTTATGACCCGGGTTTCGTCTCGACGGCGGCCTGCGAATCCAAGATTACTTTTATTGACGGTGACAAGGGCATTTTATTGCACCGCGGTTACCCTATCGACCAACTGGCTGAACACTCCGATTATATGGAATTATGCTACCTGCTCTTGAATGGTGAGCTGCCTAATAAACTTGAAAAACATCAATTTATTAGTCAAATCAAATCCCATACCATGATGCATGAGCAAATCCGCACCTTTTTCAATGGGTTCCGTCGCGATGCGCATCCCATGGCCATCATGGTCGGCGTGGTCGGCGCCCTCTCCGCTTTTTATCACGACACCCTGGACATTAAAAATCCCGAACATCGCGCCATTGCCGGCTACCGTTTGATTGCGAAAATGCCCACCTTGGCCGCCATGTGCTACAAATATTCAACGGGTTTACCCTTCATGTTTCCTCAAAACCGCATGAGTTATACGGGTAATTTCCTCCACATGATGTTTGATACCCCCTGCGACCCTGTCCGTGACCCTAATCCTATTCTTGAGCGCGCCATGGATCGCATTTTTATGCTCCATGCCGACCACGAACAAAATGCCTCCACCTCGACCGTACGCATGGCCGGCTCTTCTGGGGCCAATCCCTATGCGTGCATGGCCGCTGGGATTGCCGCACTTTGGGGGCCCGCACACGGGGGCGCCAACGAAGCGGTCATCAACATGCTCGATCAAATTGGCGATGTCAATCGAATTCCTGAGTTCGTTAAACGCGCGAAAGACAAGTCAGACAATTTCTTGCTGATGGGTTTTGGTCATCGCGTCTATAAAAACTTTGACCCACGTGCGACCGTCATGCGCAAAACCTGCCAAGAAGTTCTAGGGGAGTTAGGCAACCCCAATGACCCGCGCTTTAAAATTGCACTCGAACTGGAGCGCATCGCCCTCGAAGACGAATATTTCATTGAGAAAAAACTCTACCCCAATGTCGATTTCTACTCTGGCATTATCCTCCATGCTCTAGGCATTCCTACCAATATGTTCACCGTGATCTTCGCCCTGGCCAGAACCGCGGGCTGGGTGGCTCATTGGAATGAAATGATGACCGATCCTGAGCGCAAAATTTCTCGTCCACGTCAGCTCTACACCGGCGCAACACGGCGAGATTTTGTTCCCATGAGCGAACGTTGAGTTAAAATTAGGCTAAACTTAAGGCATGGTTAACTGGGATGATCCTCCATGCGACTTAACATAAAAGCTTTCTCACTAACTTGCGCCATTTTATGGAGCCTGTCTCTTTTCGTCATGACCTGGTGGTTGATCGCCTCCCAAGCCTCAGGCGAGATGAAATTGCTGGGCGAATTTTACCGAGGATTCACGATCACTCCGCTGGGCAGCGTGATTGGCGCCGTTTGGGCCTTTTTTGACGCCTTGATTGGCGGAGCCATCTTTGCCTGGCTATACAATAAACTCGCAGCGAAATTACTCGATTAATAAAAAAGGAAACTGTCATGGGTAAAACTTGGATTCTCGTCGCTGAAAGCAGTAGAGCAAAAATTTTTGAACAAGAGGCTCCTCGCGGTGATCTGCGTGAACTTCAGGCCTTTGATCACGAATCCTCTCGCTTGAATGATATCGATTTGGTCTCTTCTGCCCCTGGCCGCGCCTTTGATAGCAAGGGGATGGGGCGTCATGCGATTGAACCCGATACGGATCCCAAGGTCAATGAAACCCATATTTTTGCACGACTCTTGGCTCAACATCTCGATAAGGGCCTTGAAAAAAATCATTTCAAAAAATTAGTGGTGATGGCTCCTCCGGAATTTTTAGGGATTTTGCGTGACACCTTCTCCGCACAGATTAATCATTTGATTGTTGCCGAAATCAATAAAAATTTGGTGAGAGAATCGGTGGAAAGTATTCAGGCGCATTTGCCATTTTCGTTTTGAGCTACGAAGCGGCTTTTCCCAAACAAGATATGCTATCATTCCTCCAGCTTTAACCTGGAGGATTGAACTATGTTAATCGGCGTTCCAAAAGAAATCAAAACCCATGAATACCGTGTCGGGTTGGTCCCTGCAAGCGTCTACGAGCTTGTGCACCAAGGGCACCGTGTGATTGTTGAATCAGGGGCGGGGGAAGGGATTCTTTGCTCAGACAGCCTCTACGAAGAAATGGGCGCGATGATCGTCCCTTCCGCCAAAGAAATTTTTGAACAAGCCGACATGGTTGTCAAAGTCAAAGAACCTCAGCCCAATGAATGCAAAATGCTGCGCCCGGGCCAAGTCTTATTCACGTATTTACACCTTGCAGCGGATCCCGCACTCACTGATCTCTTACTGGAATCGGGTTGTATTGGGATCAGCTATGAAACCGTGACCGATGATCGCGGCGGTCTCCCTCTGCTTGCCCCCATGTCAGAAGTCGCAGGTCGCTTATCCATTCAAGTGGGTTCTCATTGCTTGGAAAAAGCAGAAGGCGGGCGCGGTGTCTTACTCGGCGGTGTGCCTGGGGTTCCTGCAGGACAAGTCGTGGTGATTGGTGGTGGCGTAGTGGGCACCAATGCCGTGCGCATGGCCATCGGCAAGGAAGCGCGCGTCACCGTACTCGATAAATCATTGCATCGCTTACGCGAGCTCAGCGATATGTTCGGCTCACAAATCAGCACGGTTTATGCCACGCATTTTTCAGTGCTTGAAGCCATTCGTGATGCAGATTTAGTGGTTGGAGCGGTCTTGATTCCAGGCGCTGCTGCACCCAAAATCATTACGCGCGAGATGCTCAAAACCATGCGCCCAGGCTCAGTCGTTGTGGACGTCGCGATTGATCAGGGCGGCTGCCTTGAAACCTCACGCCCCACCACGCATTCCGACCCCACCTATGTTGAAGAAGGCGTTCTGCATTATTGTGTCACCAACATGCCCGGCGCGGTCCCCCGCACCTCGGCCTTTGCTCTCAACAACGCGACCCTTCCCTACACACTGCAATTGGCCAATAAAGGGGCGCTCAATGCCATGCGTGAAAATCCACACTTATTGAACGGCCTCAACGTATTTCAAGGCAAGGTCGTTCATAAAGCCGTGGCAGAATCGACTGGGCACGGCTTCGTCAACCCGGCCTCCGTACTTTAAGGCGTGAGTTTGAACAGCTCACTGTCTCGAGTAATTTTCTTGTCCTGAACCAACCGATTGAGCACCACATGGTACATGAGGTGATCATTCGGTTGGCGCTTGAAAAACAGCGTTTTTATTAAAGCAGGAGCCAGACGATTATCATCGATCGCTTTACTCAGTAGGCGAACCTCTTTTTCGACCAGTTCTTGTGGAAGAACCGCCTCTTTACGAGGCTCTGGCTTATCGACCCTGATATTGGGAAAATTGATTACCGTGAATAACATGTGCATTTTATCAAGAGGATACATTGCAGAGCCTGACTCACCCGCGCTCATACGTAATCGGAACTGACGTATGGCCAGTACTTCATAGTCCTCTTCGTTGTCTTTTTTGATCGCGAAATAATCAATCTTAAATCGACGCAAGGGCTCTTCATGCTCATGGGTGAATTTTTTCAAATCAACCCTATTTCCAGAGCTTAAAGCATGAAGCATAAAATCATCAAATAATTTTTGATGCTTTAAAATAAGATTGTAATATTTGGCAATTTCACCAAATCGAATCACAATCTTGCTCCCATGAGTTTTCAGACAAGATTTTATCGCATTCAAATTTTCCAAATGCAGCTCTCGACGTTTTGTGGGGATGACTTCTTTTGCAAAGTCGCTGCTCACCAATTCAATCATGCGATCCGTCAATGACTGGATCCGTTTGTATTCGTGAAATGGTGTCAATTTTTGATAACGGTCAATCAGGTCCGGCATGTGCTGAAGTGAAGCCACCATAAAAAAATTCAAGACTTTTTCTTCTGTGTCAAAGTCAAGTGGGTCGTCCAGCATTCGAATCAGTCTGCATGCGTTGTCCTTAAACTCAATCGATAAGCCATTCTCAGAACTTTTATTGAGGAGAGCCGCGGCTTCGTTAAGCAACTGTAATTTTTGAGGGGAATATTTTTTGATCGCTTTTCTCAGACCTGCCAGTGCCGCATCGTTTAAAGTGACATTGTAATGGGGATCGGAAATTCCCCGCATCAAATAGAGAACGAGAGGGGCATGTGCCTCGAGGTCCAACACCCCTTCTTCTTCCATTTTTTGAAGGGGTTTAAACGCGATTTTCTCGGAGACTGGAGAGGGTTGAGTCGAGCTCGGGGAGGGAACCGTTTGAAGGGGTTCAGGGATCTGCACAGGCTCGGGAGTCTGCACGGGTTCGGGGGTCTGCACGGGCTCGAAGAACTGCACGGGCTCGGGGGTCTGCACGAGCGCAGGGATCTGCTCGGGCTCGGGCATCTTCACTGGCTCAGACATGGTTGGATTGAGGGGCTGTGCACGTTTTTGCTTCGCGGATTCCTTCAAATTCTTGATGGTATTTTCATGCGCTTTGAGTTGAATTTTTTGTTCGGCGACCTGCTTTTTCAGTGCCTCAATTTCATTCATCGCTTTTTCAAGCGCAAGCTTGTGATCCTTCTCAGTGGCAAGAATAAATTCCTGAGTTGCTTTCTCGCGATTGTGAAGCAAGCTCGTTTCTTTTTCATGGGCCTTGGTGAGATTTTCGATCGCTCGATCTTTCTCAAGCTTCAATTGTTGAATTTCAGCCCGGTTGGCGTCTTGGGCGCGCTTCAACCCATCTCCGCGCTCGAGCACGTCTTGGGCTTTACGCACGATGATTTGAAAATACTGATTCACGGCCTCGATTGAAGGATAAGCCTCAGGATATTTTTTCAGCAAGGCTTGGGCCAATCGTGCGATCAATTCATTTTTTTGTTGTGATTTAAAAAATTGCTCGAGCAGTAAGGCCGTGTCTGCGCTGAAATTTTTCTGACGTGAAAAATGCGCCTGAAACGAATGGACAATGTATGCAAGATTCTTCAAGGATTGGTTTTTGAGATCATGATCAGAAGTTGAATTCACGACATTCGCCATTTCCCGATGCAGGCCATAAATCGTGATCAAACCATAATGGATGTAATCGTTGAAATCACGGCGATGATTATCAAATTGAGGGTTGTACTCAAGATTTCCCTCTTCATCGACAGCGAGGTCATAGACGCAAAAGGCCTTGCTTTGGAGTGTGAAGCTCAGCCCTCTTTCCTTGATATAGGTAAAATGCGTTTTAGCCTGAACATCGGTCACTGACCTAACATTCTGGAACATCGTTTCAAGCACCCCTCTGATTTTGAAGCCGAGGGCGTAGGGATCGGCTTTCAGCAGGGCCTCGGTCGCCTCATTGCCAGGGATCAATTCGTATTGCTTGTTTCCCTTGAGCTCCACGGTGGGGTCTTTTCCAAGAGCCAGATCATCAAAAATCACTGCCAAATCAGCGGCTTTGGCTCGAAATTTGAGCTTTAACCCGGGGTGAGCCTGGTGAAATTGAGTTAAAAACTCATGGCCGGGGGTCAGTAAATCAAGATGATACTGTGTGGGTAGACGGTTGTTCATGTGAGACTCCTAGAGAACGGCAAAGGGAGTATTATACAGAGGATGGGGGGATAAAGCCAGTTTTCTAGGTTGTGTTTTGGGTGGGGCGGAAAGGTCAAATGCGGGGCATTTGCGGACGAATTGCGTGGAGTACCACGCGGATTCGTCCC
>CAYMDW010000028.1:0-3663 GCA_964389615.1 uncultured Gammaproteobacteria bacterium
GGTGCTGTTCTTATAAGTTTGTTCAAACTCATAATGCCCCACCCCTTTCCCCGATTCCGTGCTCACAATGTCAAATTTAACCATGCCATTGTAAGAAGGTTTACCAGGAGTGACCACGTTCGCAACTTCATAAGAATCTAAAAAGTCTTGTAGACCTGAAAGATCCGGACCATCGGGCATCGGAGGAAGCTGAGAAAGATCCACTTTTTTCAAAAGAACGTTCAACCCAAGGTTGTAAACCATGTATCCCTTTGAGGAAACAGGGGTCATGGTAATGACACGCTTGTCCGCATCCAGGGTTTCTGGTGTTGCTTCGGCCATCGCCATCGCCATCGATGAGGTGAGCAGTAAGCTTGAGCAAAGGGCCAGTTTAAGTTGTGTTTTCATGAGTACATTCCTTGTTAAACGAGTACGTCAGTTACTTTTTTACCACAGTGATTTACATTTGAAAATGATAAGCCACACCCACGCCGAATTCATTCATCGAAGGTTGGGCTGTTAACTTATAATCAGGATTCGTGAGACTGGATTCAGCCATTTGATCGATCACAGAGTAATACACGCGCAGGCTGATATTGTCGTAAATCATGGTCTGCGTGCCTGCACCGTAACGGAAGGCAGAAATATTCTTTTTCTCGGAAAGGCCAGTATTCGGATCACTGAAGGTGTCAGAAACGATGGCTAAGCCTAATTCGAGGTAAATTTCAGTATTATTGGTGATCTTGAAAGAAGGAAGCGCGCGAACACCGCCCAAGCCTTGAACCTTGTCTTCAAGCGATTGGCCCCCCGCGTTAGCCCAGTTGTTCACGCTCACATCGATCCAGTCGTAATACCCTTCAATCCCGACATTGAAACCGCTGTTCACGTTCCAAATAAAACCAAAATAAAGACCGCCGCCTAATTCAGAATTCTCGGCGCTGACGGCAATATTCGAGCTCCCGAAGGTGTTCGTGAAGTCGGTCACCAGAGTGCCGTTGAATCCTGTGGCCCCGATGATGATTTCACCTGCAGCCGCGGGAAGGGTAAAGAGGGCGCTAGCCAGAGCGAGGGGAGCGATAAATTTTTTCATGGGGGTTCGTCCTTGATGTGTATTCCTCAGGCCATTATAAAGCCATTTTTCCCCCCAGCCAAGTTTTAATCGACAATTTGGCTTGCTCGCTTAAATGGAGTCCTAATTTCGTTCTTCTGTACAACAAATCCTCAGCGGTATGAGCCCATTCCTCTTCGATTAAATACCTTAATTCTTTTTCATAGCAGTCTGCGCCGAAATATTGACCCAACTCTTCCAGAGAATTCGCGCCGGATAAGACGCGATGAATCCGTGATCCGTATTGGTGCGCCATCCGTGTCAGCATGGGCAGGGGAAGCCAGGGGTATTGAAGGGCGAGGGCCGAGAGAAAATAGTCGAACGACTTGTAAGGGAGATCTCCGCCTGGCAAATGCAAGCCATCCGTCCATGCTCTGAAATCGCCTGGAAAAAATGGCCGTAATTTATCCACTGCTGCTTGGGCTAGGGTTCGGTACGTCGTGATTTTCCCCCCGTAAACGGAGAGTACAGGAGCGCCTTCGATCACTTCAGTCTCTAATAAATATTCACGGGAGAGTAGGGTGCTGGATTTCGCTTGGGAGTCCACGAGAGGGCGAACCCCACTGTATTGCCAAACAATGTCTGAGGGGGAGATTTTCTTTTCAAAATGCTGATTGGTTAAATCGATTAAATACTGGATCTCTTCGGAGCTAATTTTCACTGCATCAAGAGGCTCCTGCGTATCAAATTCAGTGGTTCCAATCAGCGTGAATGCATTCTCGTAGGGGATCACAAAAACGATTCGACCGTCTGGGTGCTGAATTAAATAAGCATGATCGCCTTCGTAACGTTTTGGGACAATGATGTGGCTCCCGCGAACCAAACGAATCGAATGATGTAAATGAAGCGCTTCTTGTCCCTCGATGAATTGCTTGATCCAGGGGCCGGTGGCATTCACAATGGCTTTGGCGAATAAGGTCTCGTCTGTATTGTTGATCTTATTGTGAATCAAGACCTCCCAAAGCCCATTCGCGGGCCTGAGCCTTTTGACTTCTGTGTAATTGCGGATCTCTGCTTTTAATTCGGCCGCCGCGATCGCATTGGATATCACCAAACGTGCATCGTCCACCCAACAATCCGAAAAAGCAAATCCTTTTTTGTATTTTGAAATCAGAGGTTTCCCGATCGTTGAATCGGGCGATAAACGGATGCCTTCGGAGGGTTTAAGCGTGCACTCTTTCCCCAAATGATCGTAAATCCACAGGCCGAGTCGAATCATCCAATAAGGCCGAAGTGCAGGTTCATAGGGAATGATAAATCGCAAGGGGGAAATTAAATGCGGGGCTTTTTTGAGTAGGACTTCACGTTCGTTCAAGGACTCACGAACCAATTTAAAATCATACTGCTCTAAATAGCGTAAGCCTCCATGGATTAATTTCGTGCTTTGGGAAGAAGTGCCTGAGGCCAGATCGTTTTGCTCACAAAGAACGACCGATAAACCCCGGCCGGCTGCATCGAGGGCAATCCCTGTGCCATTGATTCCACCGCCGATAACAAGTAAGTCATTTATCTTTGTTTTGTCCATGGGTGACCTTTGATGTATAATCAACCCTTTAGATTATGGCACAGGGAGTGATTCATGCCGGAATATGTTTTGGTGATCGATCAGGGAACGACCAGTACTCGAGCCATGGTCTTCGATTCAGCGGCGAGGGTGATCAGCCAGGCGTCCCAAGAGCTGCCTCAGTCCTTTCCCCAAGACGGTTGGGTTGAACACGACCCTTTGACGATCTGGCATCAGGTGCTGCAGGTCTCCAAACAAGCCATCAGTGCAGCCAAACTATCGGCCAATCAAATCGCCGGGCTGGGGATCAGCAATCAACGCGAAACTACTCTGATTTGGGACAAACAAACTGGAGAACCCATTTACCCGGCGATTGTCTGGCAAGACCGGCGGACTGCTTTTCTCTGTGAACAGTGGCTGGAAGGCGGCCTGCAAAACGAGGTGCAGGCACGCACCGGTCTGCTCTTAGATCCGTATTTTTCTGCCAGCAAACTTCGTTGGCTCCTCGACCAGGTTCCTGGGGCACGCGCGCGTGCGCTGCAAGGCGATTTATTATTTGGAACCATCGACACCTATCTGATTTGGCATCTTACGGCAGGACAACAGCATGTGACTGATGCCACAAATGCCTCGCGCACCTTGCTCTTTAATATTCATGAACAGGTCTGGGATGAATTTCTGCTCGATGCCTTTGACATTCCCGCCAATCTTTTGCCCACGGTGAAAAATAACAGCGATGATTTTGGCTTAGTGAATCCTAGCCTCTTGGGCGCGAGCATGCCCATTGTGGCCGTCGCTGGGGATCAACAGGCTGCGAGTTTTGGTCAAGCCTGTTTCAAACCCGGAATGATGAAATCCACTTACGGGACAGGTTGTTTCATGTTGCTCAATACGGGGGACGAACCGGTTCTTTCACAAAACAGATTACTGACGACCACGGCCTATCGCTTGAATAATAAACCTTCCTATGCCTTGGAAGGGAGTATTTTTGTGGCCGGGGCAGCCGTGCAATGGTTACGCGATGCCGTGCGGATGATCAACACCGCTGCGGACACCGAAAAAATCGCCATGA
>CAYMDW010000028.1:3673-5979 GCA_964389615.1 uncultured Gammaproteobacteria bacterium
CATGAAAATCGATAGTACCGATGGGGTATACCTGGTTCCGGCCTTCACCGGGTTAGGCGCCCCTTATTGGGATCCGCAGGCGCGTGGCGCGATTTTAGGTTTGACACGAGACAGTGGGGTAGAGCATATTGTTCGAGCAGCCCTGGAGTCTGTCTGTTATCAAAGTAAAGATTTACTGCTGGCGATGCAGGCCGATGGAGCAGGAAAACTCGAGAGCCTGCGCGTCGACGGGGGGATGGTGGTGAATGACTGGCTCATGCAATTTTTATCAGACATGTTGCATGTCTCTGTTGCGCGTCCCAAAATCACTGAAACCACCGCGCGGGGCATTGCATTTTTAGCGGGTTTACAATTAGGTTGGTATAAAAATTTAGATCAAATCTCAGCACTTTGGGAATCTCAACACCTGTTTCAACCGCAGATGCCAGTCGAAGAGACAGATCTTCTCTATCAAGGCTGGTTAGCGGCAGTCAATACCATTCGGAGCAAATAAATGAGCAAGCATGGCGTACATTATGAACTCACAGTCACTCAGCCCAAGGCTCACCTTTTTACAACGGTGTGTCGTATCGAGCATGCCGCGGCCTTGCAAGAGGTCTGGTTACCGAACTGGATTCCTGGCAGTTACAAAATCCGTGATTTTAGCAAACATCTGATCACCCTCACCGCGAGGGCCGACAATCAACCCGTGCCCCTCACCCAGTTATCCAAAAATCGGTGGCGTGTAGAATCCCCTGCGGCCCGTGTTGAAATCACTGCGACAATCTACGCCTGGGACATTTCTGTTCGTGGCTGCCATTTAGATCAAACCCACGGTTTTTTTAATGGCACGCATTGCTTTTTGGCCGTGGAAGGGCAAGAGAATAATCCTTGTTCGGTCAGTTTTCATCCGCCCGAAGGCAAGGAGTATCATGATTGGAAACTCGCCACGGCAATGACAGAATCCAATACGCATCGGAATGGTTTTGGGTCTTATCAGGCGGAGAACTACGATGAGCTGATTGATCACCCCATCGAAATGGGGACCTTCGAAGAAATAGAATTCAAAGCGAAAGGGGTTTTGCATCGCATGGTGATCACCGGGCCTTGCAAATTAGATCGGAAACGCTTGGCTCACGATTTGCAAAAAATTTGCGAAACACAGATTTCATTATTTGGCGAGTTTCCCTCCTCGCATTATGTTTTTTTGACCCGTGTGATTGGGAAGGGCTTCAATGGCTTAGAGCATCGTGCCAGCAGCAGCTTGGTGATTGGCCGTAAGAACATGCCTTACCCAGGAATGCCTGAGGACAGTGAAGATTATGCAACCTTCCTAAGCCTGGTTTCCCACGAATATTTCCATACCTGGAATATCAAGCGCATCAAGCCCGAAGTCTTCATGCCCTATCATTTAGACAAAGAATCGTACACCCGACAACTCTGGATTTTTGAAGGCTTCACCAGCTATTTTGAAGATCTTTTGTTAGTGCGTGCCGGCGTGATTTCTGTTGAGCGATTTTTAAGCTTATTCGCTGAAAAAATGGAATCTGTGCTGAATGCTCCGGGGCATCGGGTGCAATCCGTCACAGACTCTAGCTTTTGCGCTTGGGATAAATTTTATGATCCTAACGAAAACACCCCGAATTCCGGTGTCAGCTATTACACGAAAGGGGCCCTCATTGCTTTCATGATCGATGCTTATTTGCGTGAGCACACGTCCTATACACTCGACGATGTCATGCGTACGCTTTGGAATGAATTCGGGAAGGTGTATAAAGGCGTTCCTGAACATTGGTTAGAACAGTACTTGGCTGAAATTACGAATCATAAAATTTCCCCCATGCTTCATTCCTGCTTGTATGAGGCGGGAGACTTGCCGATCAAAACCTGGGCTAAAGCGCTTGGGCTCAGTTTCACCTATGAAGTGAAATCCAGTGAGACCTCGGTCGAATTGGGGATTAAATGCGAATCAGACAATCAAACCATCACCTGTTGTTTGACAGACGGTGCGGCAGAGCGTGCAGGGTTATCCGCTCAGGATAAACTCATCGCGATTAATGGATTGTCCGCCTTTGCAGATAAACACGATATTCTATTACGGCCCTATCAACCGGGCGACATCGTTAAAATCCACGCCTTCCGACGTGACGAATTAATGACCTTTGATCTGACCCTTCAGGCCAAACGCCCTCGTGAAGTCAAGCTAGGGTTAGCAGACTGCGAGGGCGTCGTTCTTGAAAGGCGGAATGGGTGGTTGAGGCAGGGCGGATGATTATTAGCCTTCTACAACACCGCCGCCATTCTCGAAATCCTGAAAATTAATGCAA
>CAYMDW010000029.1:0-5972 GCA_964389615.1 uncultured Gammaproteobacteria bacterium
AGAGGCTGGTACTCCAGCCTCATCCGCCCAAAAATCAGGAGGGCGGATGAGGCGGGCGGATGAGGCTGGAGTACCAGCCTCTAATCCGCCCCTACGCGCCCCTACGCCCGCATTATCAATCTCTGTTCGAAAATGCTGACAGAATCGACAACAAGCTTACAAAAATATTGTAAAGCTGCACATAAAGCCCCACCGTGGCCATGATGTAGTTGCGTTCACCGCCGTGGATGATTTGGCTGGTTTGCCACAGGATCCATCCGGAAGACAAAAAGCATAAAGAGGGCGGAAACGGCCAAATACATGCCTGGGATTTTGAGGAAGAGGCTGCCGACCATGAGGAGCAGGCCAATCACTGTGCCAATCACCAGGGCGCCAGACATGAAGCTCATGTCTTTTCGGGTGGTGAGGACATAGCCGGAGAGGGCGAAGAAGATCAACCCGGTACCGCCGAGCGCTGTCATGATGATTTCACCGCCGTTGTGTGTGCCGGCCATGACTGCATTGAGCAAGGGCCCTAGGGTATAACCCACGAAACCGGTGAAGGCAAAGGTGCTGACGATGCCCCAGACGCTGTGACTGGTTTTATAGGTGAGGAACATCAAGCCGTAAAAGCCGATCAAGGTGACGATGATGCCAGGGTAGGGGGCATTCGCCATCATGGAGAAGCCGGCGCAGACCGCGCTGAAAAGGAGGGTCAGGGAGAGCAAAAGGTAAGTATTTCGGAGCACGGCGTGGGTGGCCACGAGGGAATCGGCCCCCCGGCTAAAGGCTTGGCTGCGAAGGTCGTTTTGTGACATGATCTCACTCCTGTTGGTTAATATCTTATAATACCACAAAAAAAAGACTGATAAAAATTTTCAAAACCCACTTGGCGCGGAGACAAAGTTCAAGTAACATGGGTTCCTCCGGAGAGATGGCTGAGTGGCTTAAGGCGGCGGTCTTGAAAACCGTTGAAGGGCGACCCCCTTCCCTGGGTTCGAATCCCAGTCTCTCCGCCAACTTGTCAATAATAACGTCAGGAGCCCCGATTGATTAACTTGCTTCTAGTTGACGATCATGATTTAGTCCGTATCGGGTTTAATCGTTTACTCTCTGATGTCAAAGGCATCAAAGTCCTGGGTGAAGCAAACTGCGGCGAAGATGCAGTCAAGCTCGCCAAAAGCTTGAAGCCCGATGTGATTCTCATGGATGTCAAAATGCCGGGAATCGGTGGTCTAGAAGCGACCCGCAAAATCCTCCGCGCCATGCCTGACATTAAAATCATTGCCGTGACTGTTTATGGCGATGAACCTTTTCCCTCACGTTTCATGCAAGCCGGTGCTTCCGGATACATCACCAAGGGCTCCAGCCTTGAAGAAATGGTGAAAGCCATTCGCACGGTGTTTAACGGCCAGCGTTATTTAAGCCCAGAAGTGGCGCAGCAATTGGCCCTTAAGCATTTTAATCATGAAGAAGCCTCACCTTTTGATATTCTCTCGGAGCGTGAGCTGCAAGTCATGATCATGATCACCAGCGGCCAAAAAGTTCAAGAAATTTCTGACAGCCTTTGTTTAAGTCCTAAAACCGTCAACAGCTATCGTTACCGACTCTTCGAAAAGTTGAATGTCAACAGCGATGTGGAGCTCACGCATTTAGCCATCCGTCACGGTATGCTCGACACCGAAAAAATGGATCTCGAAGAATCGACCACCTAAACCTCAAAGCGTTTTTAAGTACGCTCCCTTCCCAGCCGGGGGTGTATCGTATGTTCAACGACAAGGGCAAATTGCTCTACATCGGCAAGAGTAAAAATCTTCAAAAACGTGTCAGCAGCTATTTTAATCGCGCGGTCGATACCAAAACCCTCAGTCTTGTCTCTCAGATCCATCGAATTGAGTTTACGGTCACAGCGACTGAGGTCGAGGCATTGATTCTTGAGCATAATCTGATCAAAACTCATAAACCACGCTATAACGTTCTGCTCAAAGACGATAAAAGCTATCCCTACATTCAAATCACGGCGCACCAAGAGTATCCGCGGATGGAAATATATCGGGGGGCCAAAACAAAACAGGCAAAATTCTTCGGGCCTTACCCGAATGGTTACGCGGCGAAGCAAAGCCTTCTTCTTTTGCAAAAACTCTTTAAAATTCGTTCCTGCACCGACACTTTTTTCTCGCATCGCAGTCGCCCTTGCCTGCAATACCAAATCAAACGATGCACAGCGCCTTGCGTCGGTTTTATCACGCCCGCGGATTATCAAAACGATGTCGCTCATGCGATTGCATTTTTGGAGGGCCGATCCCAGGAAGTGATCGGGGCTTTGGTGCAAAAAATGGATGCGGCCAGCCAAGAGCTTCGTTACGAAGAGGCGGCCCTGATTCGTGATCAAATTCAAAATTTACAACAATTGGTTCAACATCAGTATGTGAATCGGGGCTATGGTTTTGCGGATCTCTGTGTGATTTGCGTGAAAGAAGACAGCGCCTGTGTGACACAGCTCTTTATTCGCCAAGGACAGGTCTTGGGCCACAATAATCATTTCTTTACTCTGGCCGACTGGCAAACGCCAGGGGAAATCTTATCTGAATTTATCGGCCAATATTATATTGCGCGGCAAAAACATGAGATTCCCTCGGAGCTCATTGTCAATTCGGAGCTTGAGGATAAAGAGGTGCTGGAGAGTGCCTTCCATGCAGAAGGGTTTCCACTCAGGATTCTTTCACGTGTTCGTCAGGATAAAAAGCAATGGCTTTTATTAGCCGAGGCAAATGCTAAGGCAGCCCTCGACAGCCATTTGGCTTCGCAAGGCACGGCTGCGCGACGAATCGAAGCCTTGGCCACTTGGCTGAAACGCTCAACACTGGAGCGCATCGAATGCTTCGACATCAGCCATACTCAAGGAGATCAGACGGTTGCCAGCGCGGTTGTATTCAATGCGGAGGGTGCCCTTAATAAAGAGTACCGTCGTTATAATATTAAAGGGATCACTGGGGGTGATGACTACGCTGCCATGACTCAGGCCCTCATTCGTCACTACGAAAAGCGAAAATCAGAAGAAGCCGTCTTGCCCGATTTGATTTTGATCGATGGGGGGAAGGGGCAGTTAAGCGCTGCTGCCAAAGCCATGGAAGAATTGCAGCTCAGCGATATTTTACTGATGGGCGTCTCTAAAGGGCCGGCCCGTAAACCTGGAGAGGAACAGCTTTGGCTTTTGGGGCATTCTGAAGGCTTGAGGCTGCCCCCCGATTCACCCGCCTTGCATTTGATTCAACAAATCCGCGACGAGGCCCATCGTTTTGCGATTGTCGGCCATCGTAAGCAACGGGCCAAGCACATGAGCGAATCGATCTTAGAAGAGATCCCCGGTATTGGTCCTAAAAAACGACAAGCCTTGCTCAAGCATTTTGGCGGTTTGCAGGGTATACTTGAAGCACGTGTGGAGGCGCTGTGCCAGGTCCCAGGGATCAGCAAGGCGCTCGCTCAAACACTGTATGATGCCATTCACGGAAACTAGGAATAAGCGATGACGATTCCCAATTTTTTAACTCTGTTGCGGTTGCTGATGTTACCGCTTTTATTTGTCGTGTTTTATTGGGATTTTCCTCTGCACTATCTCGCCTCCACCGTGATTTTCACCCTGATTGGTTTTACTGATTTTTTAGATGGGTATCTGGCTCGCAAATTAAACCAGTTTTCAGCCTTTGGGGCTTTCATGGATCCTGTGGCTGATAAAATCGCTGTGGCCATGTGTTATATCTTGATCACGGAGTTGTATCAGAATCCTTGGGTCACCGCCGCTGTGATTATTATTGTGGGTCGCGAAATCGCGATATCTGCCTTGCGCGAGTGGATGGCGGGCTTAGGTAAAAGCGAAAAGATTGCCGTGGCCAGAATCGGTAAGTGGAAAACCTTCACGCAAATGTTTACGATTGGGGCCATGTTTTTGGCTGCGGAGCATTTTGCCCCCGCGATTGAGTGGTTGGCTTTTTTCAGCCTGTTCGTTGCAACGATTCTTACTTTAATTTCAATGGTTCACTATTTTCATCAGGCTTGGCAGCAACTTGATCTAGGTTCTCAGAAGAACTGAACTCTCCTACGGAGTGGTTGCTTCGGGTGCGGCGTTTCGTGTTGAGCAGCGATCTCAGGGAAGGGCTGCTTTCACTTTGTCTCAGAGCGTTCCTTTCGCTGGATTCGCTTCGATCGCTGTGGCCTGGGGTGCTGCTTTTTCTGCTGGAGTTGGAGCGGATACTCAGCCGTTTGCTCTCATTGGAGAGATCCCCCTCCACAAGTTTCCAATCGTGGGGCGTAAAAAACATGCCCTCAGTCACATAAGCTTTGATCGGTTCATAAGTCTGATGGGTTTCATTTTTGCTTTTGGCCTCAATGGCTCGCGCTCGAAAATTGAGTGCGGTATCGAAGTAGCTGAAAAAATGCTCTGAGGTCTCTGGATTAAACTCGCTGAGCAGGCGCTCGTGTTGTTCAGCCAGTTGTGTTTGGGCTGTTAAGAAAATCCCGAGTTCATTATTGATTACCCGTAAATTTTCTTTGATGGCGAGGATGACTTCCTTGCATCTTTCTGATTGACGTCCCCGGGTCGCATTGTGCAGACGAATGACATTCGTAAGAAGATCCGTTCGAGCCTTCGCGTCGATATTCACCTCAGCGACGCTCTCTGATCCGATGTAAAAACTTATATACTGATCAACTTCTTGTAATATAAGCTGCGTATCTGATTCCTTGGTGTGAATCAAATGGATGATTTTCAGTGCATGGCTCATGGCATAAGGCGATTCAGCGGCGAAAAAATGCTCATACACAATGCCCAGCCAATTGAGAACATGCTGAGTATTTTGGGTATTCTCTCCCATCTCTGAAGCCTTCAGGGTGAGTGGCATGGCCGTGTTTTTGTGGGTTAAAATTCCCGTCGACACCGTGATGGCTTTTCTAAAAGATTGGTAGCCTTGCTGACTTATCCACTCTTGCAATACCAACAACCTTGTTTGGTGGAATTTTTTCTTAATCTCTTCATTGGCCTGTGCGTAGAGGACATGATGCTTTCGATAGCTATCAATCAGCTCCATGATGGCATTGTTTACAAGGGTAATTTCATCATTTTCTGTGTAAGACACATGTGCTAGGAAGAGTTCACGGTTGAATTGTTCCGGACTGCAGACGGGTTGATCCGCCAGGAGAGCCGGGAGTGGTTGAGTGGGTCGACTGGGCTGCAAAATCGGGACATGTTGTTGATTCGTAAAGAGAGTCAGCTCTTCGGACATCGCCCGGGTGAGGGCAAGTCTGAGCTGCTGGTGGTGTTGATCGGTGTGGTGTCTCCATCTTGACCAACGGCTGCCTCGAGCCCCTTTAGTGGCTAATTCGTTATTGATTTCGGTGTGAAGTTGGGCCAGAGATTTTTGATTGGCGTAGGGCGCGGCGATCAACTCTTTCAGCGTCTGGGCACAAGGCGCTTTAGGATGATCGGCAACGATGGTCAGTAATTTGGCGATGTATTCTTCATTAATCATGTCTATGATAATAGCTCAGAATGCTTGCTAGCGCACTGGATTTAATTGTTAAAAATATTTTGAAAAGGTGTTGACAGAACTCTATGATTTCCGTAAACTTTCTCTCCATCAGGCGGGAATAGCTCAGTTGGTAGAGCACAACCTTGCCAAGGTTGGGGTCGCGAGTTCGAGTCTCGTTTCCCGCTCCAAATTGGCAAAAACCCTCGGTAGTAGACGGTGTTATTTGAGTCGATTTTGAGCGAAAAAGCTACGAGGAAGCGGATCATACTTGATCGTATGTGAGCATTCCGAGGACGCGTTTTCGCTCGAAGCGGCCAAATAAGGCCGTCTACCGAGGGTTTTTTTTAGATTTGGCTGGATGGCAGAGTGGTTATGCCGCGGCCTGCAAAGCCGTTTAGGCCGGTTCGATTCCGACTCCAGCCTCCAATTTAGTGAAGTCTCAGCAGAGTTGAATTCATTGCCGGGGTG
>CAYMDW010000030.1:0-4622 GCA_964389615.1 uncultured Gammaproteobacteria bacterium
AATGAGACCGCCCCCTTTTAAGGGGGCAGAGCCGTACTCGGCGAGGGGGTTTTCCGTGCCTTCGTTGGGGATGGGGTGGGGGTCGAGAGGTGCCTTCGTTAGAGTGCGTTGGGGGAATTCAATCTCAGGACCTCTCTCGATTCTTCTGCCATTTCTGGCATATTCAGCTTTTCATACGCCTGGACCATGAGTGCTAGGCTTTTGTTCACGGCTGGGGTTTGAGGATGATTTTCAATCACGCCTTGAGCACGGTTGGCCGCAGCCAGGTAGGCGCCGCGTTTCATGTAATATTCGGCAATATTGAGTTGTTGCTGGCCAAGATCATTGCGAAGGGAGATCATGCGCTGGCGGGCATCTGGGGCGTAGGGGCTGTTGGGGTAGAGGCTGAGCATTTCTTGGAAGTTTCCGAAAGCTTCTTGCCCATTATTGGTGTCACGCGCGGTGAGATCCAGGGGGAGGTAGCGTGCAGCCATGCCAATACTTTCCGTGTATTTGATCAGGCCGCGCATATAATAGGCGTAATCGAGGTAGGGGCTGCGAGGATGAAGCCGGATGTAACGATCGGCAGCGCGCATGGCAGCGGGGAGTTCGTTGAATCGGTAATAGGCGTAAATAATGTCCAGATGGGCTTTTTCAGTGTACTCACCAAAGGGATATTGGGCATCTAAGCTTTCATAAGCTTCAACGGCCCGACTGTAACGGCCTTTTTTGAGGGCAAGAGTCGCTTTTTCATAAATAGCTTCCGCTGCCATTTCATTGTAGGGATCTTTGGATTTGCCTTTGGAGGAGCATGCGAGGAGCAGGGTACTCAAAAGTGCGAGAGTTAACAAACGAAAAAGGGATATGCGCAACATGGTTCAGCCTTAAATGGTATACTTCACTTATTCATTTTACGCTGATAAAGCATGGCAAACAACCACATCGACATCCAATTCATTATTCCTCCGGAACTTTCTGGCAGTCGCATCGATCTGGCCATCGCAAAGCTGCTTCCGGAGTACTCGCGTGCACGAATTCAAGACTGGATCAATGCGCAGGCCTTGCAGGTAAATGGGAAATCTGTCAAACCTAAAGATAAAGTCTTCGGCGGCGAATCGGTGCATATTCGTTGCGAACTTATTGATGAGGGCGATTGGCAGGCCCAAGAAATCCCTCTGAATATTATTTACGAAGACAAAGACGTGATTGTGATCGACAAGCCCGTCGGTCTCGTCGTGCACCCCGGGGCGGGTATTAAAGACAGCACCCTGATCAACGCACTTTTATACCATTATCCTGAATTGTCTAAATTGCCGCGCGCCGGCATAGTTCATCGGCTCGATAAAGACACCTCCGGTTTGATGGTCGTGGCGCGTTCGATCAAGGCTCATACCCAATTGGTGCAAGCCCTTTCTAAACGAGTCGTCAAACGTATTTATCAAGCGGTGGTGATCGGTGATTTGGTCTTAGGGGGCAAGGTTGATGCACCGATTGCCCGCGATCCGAAAAATCGCATTAAAATGGCCGTGGTGCCCACGGGTAAACAGGCGATCACGCATTATTCGATTTTGGAGCGCTTCGGCGAACATACTTATATCGAGTGTCGACTCGAGACGGGTCGTACCCATCAAATTCGTGTGCACATGGCCCATCTTGGGCATCCCTTGGTGGGGGATCAAACTTATGGACCCAATCAACGGGTGCCCCGTTATTTGTCAGAGCAGGACAAATCAAAATTTAAACAATTCAAACGTCAAGCCTTGCACGCAGTTGAACTTTCTTTTGTTCACCCAGAGCGCGGAGAAGTGCTAACATTTAAAAGTGGACTTCCTGAAGACTTCATGACCCTTTTACATTTATTAGGCAAGCAACATGATTGATGTGATTACACCCAATTGGCCCGCTCCTCCTAAGGTGAAAGCCTTCACCACCACGCGAACTGGCGGTTTCAGTCTTGCGCCCTTTGATACCTTCAATCTTGCTCTGCATGTCGGCGACAGCAAGGCGGATGTGGTGGAAAATCGTGAGGTGCTTCAACGGAAACGCAATCTTCCTCACGCGCCATTGTGGTTAGAACAAAAACACAGCACGACGGTAGTATCGGCTGATTTGGCCTATGAGGCTTATCCCGTGGCAGATGCGAGCTACAGTTTTTTGCCCGGCCGTGTCTGCGCCGTGATGACAGCGGATTGTCTGCCTTTGTTGGTCTGCGACACTCAGGGCACTCAAGTGGCTGCGATTCATGCGGGTTGGCGAGGGCTGGCCGATGGGATTGTGCCTGCGACCATCGCTGAGTTGAAGGCTAAACCCAAAGAACTGCTGGTTTGGTTAGGCCCGGCCATCGGTCCGGAAGCATTCGAGGTGAGGGATGATGTTCGCGATGCTTTCCTGCAAGCCAAGTCAGGAAAATCGGATCACTTCAAACAGATGGAGAAAGGGGTGTATCTTGCAGACATCTATGCGATTGCACGTCATCAATTGAATAAGCTCGGCATCGACCAAGTCTTTGGGGGCGATTATTGCACCTATACCGACACGGAGCGCTTTTTTTCCTATCGTCGCAATAACACGACGGGACGCATGGCCTCGGTTATATGGTTAGAGTAGGGCTTCCTTGATTTCCATGATATTCGTCAATAATGTCGACTCCTTTTTCATTTGGATTTGTCCGGACCACCGTGCTGGGCTTTTTATTATCCCGTTTTTCAGTGGTGAGAGTTTTTTTCCCGTCGTGGCGAGAATTATTGCTTGCATCATAGCTCACTGAGTACGTATGAGTGCGTTTTGTATGTGTGGCTTTGATGATGTGATCGAGCGCATCATGAAATATTTCATCGCCCGTGGTTGCATCCAACTCTCGCGCTTTCGTTTTTTTGCTGGGTACCGGAGCGATTGCAGGCGCATTAATTCCTGCGGCCTTATTAATGCTGTTTCGAATGGGGTCTAAAAATTCCGCAGAAAAATAACCGCGCTTGCTGATTTCCCAGAGTGTGCGGGCCAATTCGGTGAGTTCTGATTTAAAGCCAATGTGTTTTCCCCATTTTTGAAGTCGTTTCCCGAGAACAATTCCTGTGTTATCGGGGATTTCTGAGATTCCATCGATGACTTTCATTAAGGTGGGCTGAGTTAATTCCACGTACAATTGAATGCTCGAATTTTCAAGGGCCTGATCCAAGCTGCGCAGATCAATCGTCGTCCAGTATCGAATCAAATCATGCTGCAACACAGGGAGAATCGTATTGATCAGGAAGGAGTCCTTGCTATCTTTTTGCAGGGCATCGGTCAAACTTTTCTTATATTTATTCACAAAGGCTTCAAAATATAAATGGACCTGTGAGAACGGGTGGAAGGCGTAGGGATCCCTCGAAAAATCCAGGCGAGCGAAACTCGAATGAACAATGAACTGTGCATAAATCAAACTGAAAAGCGCGTCGTAAATCAGTGGGCTTTCTCTTCCCGTCTTAAGCCAGAGTAAATACGCGATCCCTTCCGTGAGGGCCAACATCGAAGTGCCATACCCGATGACTGAAAAAATATGATTGCGTACGTAATCACGACTGCCTTCCAGGCAGGTCGACAATCGGCCTTGAATCATGGTGCTTCCATAAAGCGTCGCCGCCCCCAATCGAAAGGCTCCCGAAGTGAGCATTCCGTAGTCGGCTGCAAAAATTTTACCCAAGACCAAGCCTATCGAAATGCCGACATTCGAGAGAGGTTCGCTGAGCAAAAGAGCAATATTCGGATTTGTTTGCGATGGACAGGTATGTTCTTGTCTGTTTGGATAGGTTTGATTTTCACAGGTCAAATTCTCAAGGTGCGATAATTTTTCTTGGCGCACGGCGGTCGACAAACTAAGATAATGAACTGCATTATTGATGAAAAACGGAGTAGCCACGGTGATAAACAACAATAATTCGCAGGTGTCTCTTGAGATGGTTTTTGAGGGGGAATCTGTGTCTTTAGGATGGGCCCATACAGCATCATGGATATAATCGATTCCCAGGGCAATGCTTAAATAGGCCAAATTCGTGGCCCAGATTCGGGCCTCCACTCGACTCACCTCGGCAGACACACTGAAGGGGTACAAAAGACTTAATGGAGCGACAGTCAGGCCATTGATAAAACCATTCATAAAATTATAGGCCGTTTTAACGGAAGAGGAGGAACGGGCAGTTTCAGAAAACCAGCTGAAATAAGATTGCTTAGGTTTGGGGGGAAGGGGGATCTGCGTTTTCCCGGGGATCCATTTTAATTCAGTGGGAGGTGTTTTTTTGGAAGTCATCAAACCATCCTTGAGCTGACATATATCTAAAGTATAACGTACTTAGTTAATGAGTCAACGATTTTTAGACATGCTCATTGTTTTCATCGACCTCGACATATGAACGACGGCTTGGGTCAAGTCGGATGCGGGGCAGGTGATACCTTTTTCAGCGCGGTGTTTAAAGCCTCATCCAGGCCATAGGATTGATAAAACTTTAGGAAATGAGAGTTCCCTGTCGCGCTAGTATCCAGGGCTTTTTTAACATAGTCAGCGAAGCTGTCATACCCTGAAACGATTTTATTGGGGTATTTTTGATTTAAATCCCTTATTAATTTTTCAATGACATCGTTTGAAAGATCAGCAATCAAAGGAACTGGCT
>CAYMDW010000031.1:0-3969 GCA_964389615.1 uncultured Gammaproteobacteria bacterium
AAACCACCAGCCATACTGAGCGCAAACCGTATCTTCAGCCAAGCCGTCAAAGAAGGCTGCGCGCATTTTAACCCGGGTTTCAGCTGTTTCTATCCAAACCCAATCATTCTCCTTAATGCCTAAGCCCTGAGCCGTGACGGGATGAATCTGAACCATTGGATCAGGCATATGCTTGCGGAGCGATGGAATCTGCCGCCCTTCGCTATGAAAGAAGGGTTTGATCTTGACCCCGCCAATGAGTATCAGATGGTATTTCCTGGCTATTTCCGGTGTGGAAACCGGCGAAAAGGCAGGTTCGCGGTATATGGGAAGCGGTGATACCCCGAGCTTCTGTAGCGATGGTACTGCAATTTCGAATTTTCCCGAGGGTGTTTTAAAAAAGGTTTTATCATTTTTCTGCTCATGGTACCGCGCTTTTCCCTCGAGGATGCCCTTCTCACAAAACTCTTCAAAGCTCAGCCCGGTACCTTCAAGCATCCATCTCGTCAACTCCCCGTGATCCTTCCACGGGAAAGCGTGGTTCATGCCCAGGCGGTGGGCCAGCCGGATAAAAATCTCCTGATCATCCAACGTATCGCCCACTTGGGCGATCTTCCTCCTCGCAAGCACGCTGTATGTATGCGCGCCAGAACTGTGCACCTCGTCATATTCAAGCCACATTGACACGGGCAGAAAAAGATCGGCATACTGGGCTGTTGGCGTGAGAAAAAAATCCGACACCACGGTGTACTCCATCAGGGAGAGCGCCTGTTCGATCACGAGAGAGTTGGTCATGGTTACGAGTGGATTTGCGCCTATAATCCAAAGCGCTTTCATTCGATACGGCTTGCCCGTAACGATTGATTCCCAGAATTTCGGCGGGTGTACGACCGGAGAGAGCGGGTAGGGTGAACCCTTTAACATATTGAGTATCCTTAATTGCTCGACCGGACCCTTGCCCTCGGTCAACGCCACGATCTGGTTATAAAAATTTTTAAATACCACGCTGAAGATTCCAAGCATCATGCGGTTAAGGATGCGGCTGATTTTTGGACGGGCAAAGGGATCTCTCGTACTATCAACCGCATACCTTAAATTCTGCAGCGGCATGAACTGGAACCCTGCAAAATGGTGATCGAGATAAGGGAACTTAACCCTGGTTCCTTCCGGCCTGCTGAATATGATATCGCCGCCCGGAACATAGAGATTGCCGGTGATGGCCCTGAGGATGAGAATCGACCGGGCGGTGTGAAAATTGCACATGCTCATATCAAGGGCATTGCCCCATTGGATACAGGCAGGCCGCAGGGTCGCGTATAAGCGCGCTGCTGTTTTTATATTCTCCGCGGGAATCCCGGTAATTGTTGCCGCCCATTCGGGGGTGTAGTCACGTACGTGCTTCACGAGATCGCCATAACCGGCTGCATAATTGTCAACGAATTCCCGGTCAACCAGCCCATCGGCAATGATCACATTAATCATAGCGAGTGCCAGCGCACCATCCGTGCCGGGCCGTATTCTCAACCAGAGGTCGGCCTTGGGGACAATATTCCTTGGATCGATCACGATCACCTTTTCTGCTGTGCGCATTGCGCGTTGCAGCATCCCACCGCACATGCCGTCTGAAGAGTCATGCCCTTGAGAGCCGGTAAGGTTGCATCCCCAGATCATGACGCAGCGCGGAGCTGCCCCACCCTGTCCGTATACATCACAAACCGGCATCTCGGTAAAGCCTTGCGTTACCATATTCGCGAAGACACGTGGCCAGAAACAGACATGGGCGACACCGGTAAAATTCGGTGTTCCATACGCATTGGCAAAGCGCTGTCCGAAATTTTCATACGGCCTGCCAGTCCCGTGCATCATGCCGAGGTAATGCGCGCCATGCCGCTTTCTCATCTGGGCGAGCCTACCCGCCATTTCATCAAGCGCCTCGTCCCAGCTTATCCGTTCCCATTTATTTTCTCCCCGCTTACCTTTTCGCCTGAGCGGATGGAGCACACGATCAGGGTGATAGAGGAGTTCGGGTGATGCGGCACCCTTGGGACAGATATATCCGCGGCTGGTCGGACTGTCAGGATCGCCGGTTACTTTGACAACACGATCTCCTTCCACATGAACCAGTACCTGGCACACGCCATGGCACATTCTGCATGCGGATCGTATTATGCGCTTCTCTTCCATAGCCTTGCACCTTTCATCATGCTAATCTGATTAGACTCCAGTCCTCCTGTCGGCCGACTAAACTTTTTTTTGCTTTCATAGATTCACTCTGTTACATTGTGAGCAATTGCTCATATATGAGGAGAATAAATTAATGTATAATATTTGTCTACTCGCATTAGAAAGGAGCGGAATATGACAAAGCCCAAGCGATTTATCCCGCTCAGAGCGCCACTTCAGAGACGTTCCCAAGTCACATACGATGCAATTATTGAAGCAACGACTCAACTTTTGATTGAGAAGGGATATGCTGCAACCACGACCAATCACATTGCCAAACGGGCCGGTGTCTCCATCGGTTCGCTTTATCAATACTTTCCCAATAAAGAGGCTATTGCTGTGGAGTTGCTGCAACGCCATATCGTCAACGGACCTTCTTACATGGCGTCCCAGGTCGCCCAGTCCATGAAAAACCTGAGCGCTCCTGCGGAGATCGTAAAGTGCGCTATTGAGGCTGCGTGCGACTATCATGCCGAAAATCCCGCCCTGCACAAGGTGCTGGAGGAGGAGGTTCCGCATCCGGCGCATATTCGAGAGGCCATTCAGCTAAATGAAAATCTCTATGTCGAGGCCCTTGCAAACTGGATCGAACAACAACGTCCGTATCAGGTGTCTAACCCCACCGTTGCGGCCCAGATGGTTTTCTTTATGATCAAGACCATGACCCATTGGTATATCCTCTATCAACTGGCCGCGATTGAACGCGATGTATTCGTTGATGAGCTGGCTGCAATCGTTATACGCTATCTGTTCCCATGTTATTTAAAATAAAAAGCTGTCGTTACTAATTAAAAGAAAGTTTAATATTAAGATTGACAATGTGTGGATTTCAGGAAGTTATTGATTTGAGCGCTACGCTTATAAAATTTGAGGCTCAAATCCCACTCCGCCTATTGTGACCCCACGGTGCCCTTTAGGGTATTTAGGTTATGCGCTTCGGGGATATCCCTATGTGCTTCGCACAAGGGACAATTCAATTTACCAATTTCAATGCGCTTTGCTTTTGAAATTGGAGTTTCATTGGTTTCCAATCCTGATAAATCAGGATTGGATAGTTCGATTGGCTCTTCGAACTGCGCAAAGCTTGTTCTCAGAGAATCTCACTACGACTTACGTTTCAAACTGCGCTGCGTTTGTTTTCGTCGAGTCTCATTTCCCACGGCACTTCGTGCCTGGGATAATTCGACCAACAAGCTTCAGTGCACTGCGTTTCTGAAGATTGGGTCTCATTAATAAGGAAAGGGGGACTTGGTTAGAGTCCCCCTTAGCATGAAGAGAGAAGGTTATGACCTTCGTGGTTATTTTGTTGTCGGCTAATCATACCCGTTATTTTTTAGTCGACAAATAACTCGTCTTTTCATAAAGCATTTACCATACCATAAAAACTATCTTTATCTTAAGTAACTGAAATATTTAAACAATATTTTTATTTTTTAATAATTACACTGACATTGCTGCATAATTTTTCGGCAAAAAATGTCGAATACAAACCCAATAAAATAAATAAATATTAATAAAAACAATTACTTATAAAAAAACCTTTCTAGCGGTTCGACAAAAATGTCGAAACAAATCCCGAACTACAGGCAAAATACAATTAAAACATATATTTAAATAAAATCGTTTTTCAAGCGGTTCGACAAAAATGTCGAATTTTTCGATTATACATTGACTTTTCCTTGAAAAGGCTTAAGATGTCGGCAAATTTAAACAGAGGAAAATGATGCGCCTTTTCAGAAAAAAGGATTTAATCATCAAAAGAAAAGC
>CAYMDW010000032.1:0-3432 GCA_964389615.1 uncultured Gammaproteobacteria bacterium
GCGAATTGCGTGGAGTACCACGCGGATTCGCCCCTACCGCTCACGGTTCTAAATTCATCAGTGATAAGGCGATTTGTACAACAACGTTGTTTGGATGAGGGGTGTTGGACGCTGCGCGCGGACTAATTGGCTGGAGTACCAGCCGGATTAGCCTCTACACCTAATCGTGCTTTTAAATAGCGTTCTTGTCTGCGAGTTTTGTCTTGCACTTGACCGACCAATTGACCGCAAGCTGCGTCGATGTCGTCGCCGCGAGTGCGTCGGATGGTGGTGTTGAGGCCTGCCCGCATCAGCATATCTTGGAAACGATAGATCGTTTCCATCGGAGAGCGACGGTAAGGCGTGTGCGGGAACGGATTGAAAGGAATGAGATTCATTTTCACAGGAATGTCTTGCAAAAGCCTGATCAATTGTTTGGCATGTTCAGGCTGATCATTGACGCCATCGAGCATGACATATTCCATGGTAATGTAACGTCTGGGTTCGTCCTTGAAATATTCTCTGCAAGTGGCCATGAGCTCTTCGAGAGGGTATTTTCGATTGAGGGGAACCAGTTTGTTTCGTAATTCGTTATTGGGGGCATGCAATGAAACGGCAAGTGCCGCATTGCTGACCTTTCTTAAGGCCTGCATTCCGGGAACGATTCCCGCGGTGCTGACAGTCACGCGGTATTTAGAAAGACCGTAAGCGAAGTCTTCGACCATGATATTAAGGGCCGGAATGAGATTTTCAAAGTTCAGCAAGGGTTCACCCATGCCCATCATCACGACATTGGTGACTTCGCGATCGTGATGGCCATTGTCTTTGGATAAGGCGCGTACGGCAATCCACAGCTGGCTGATGATTTCAGCCGTGGTTAGGTTACGATTGAAGCCTTGTTTGCCAGTCGAGCAAAAATCACAATTCAATACGCAACCGACCTGGGAAGAAATACAGAGGGTGCCACGATTATTCGCGGGAATAAATACAGTTTCAATGGAGTTGCCGTCGTGCAACTGAATGACCCATTTGCGAGTACCGTCTTCAGCTGTTTGATCGAGTATTATCTTGGGCAAGGTGATCTCAGCGATTTTGCCCAAATAGGTGCGCAACTCTTTGCTGAGATTCGTCATTTCAGCAAAATCTTGAACGCCGAAGCTATGAATCCATTGCAATACTTGCTGGGCACGGTACGGTTTTTCACCGATGCTGACAAAAAAGTCTTGCATGCCCTTGAGGTCAAGGCCAAGCAGATTAGTTTTAGGGGTAAGTGGTTGATTTATCATGCGGCCCATTATGTCAAAGTCTTGTCCCGATATCAAGCAGTTCCTAAGAAAATTAACTAGGGGCTTGTGGAAATAATTTGAAACGATTAGAATAGCTCCCCCCGAGCGAGGCGCCAAACGATGCAAAAGATCCCTAGAACCCTGTTTGCTTTCATTAAATACTCCATGAGGCCCTACCATGCGCTTCTTTGGGGGATGTTTGGGACCTCCATAGGCTGGGCTATTCTTGGCACCCTGGGTCCCTATGCCATTAAAATGCTGATTGACAACGCGAACGCTTGGAATACAGGTGCTCATGATATCAGCACCCTCCTCTGGCCTGCCGGACTTTATGTCATGGTCAACGTCTTTATCGGCGTGAATTTCCGCAGCAGCGACGCGCTGAGGCGAAATCTTTTCCCGAAACTTCACGCCAGCATCACTCACACGATGTTTGACTATCTCAAGCACCATTCCCATCGTTTTTTTCAAGATCATTTTGCAGGCAGCCTGAGCAATAAAATTTCGAACATGGCCGATGGTCTTGTCACCATTACACGGATCGGTGACGAAGCAGCACAACAGTTTTTTGCCATGATCCTCGCGGCCATTGCCATGATGCTGGTGCAACCCTTTTTCGCCGTGATCATTGTGATATGGGCCTGCGCTTTTATCGGCATTTCGTATCATTTTTCTAAAAAAGCGGAGAAAATATCCAGCGATTACTCCGAATTGCGTTCCGAAGTGACGGGGTTATTGGTCGACAGCATTGGGAATATGCTCACGGCTCGTGCTTTTGCTCGGCGTGAATTTGAGCAATCGTTGGTCGGCGAGAAAATGCAGCATGTGGTCAAAACCGACCGCCAGTTGCAATGGTACATTTTACAGCTCCGAATCTGGCAAGACCTTTCCATCATCGTACTCGTTGCAGCGATGCTGGGCGGTCTGATCTATTTTTACATCAATGGCAAGGTCACACTCGGGGACTTCGCTTTCATCATTACCTTGACCGTCTCAATTTTTCAGTTTCTTTGGTACCTGGCGAGCCAGCTCGTGAGTTTTTCTCAAGAAATGGGGAAATGTGCGCAGGCCCTCTCTATTATTATCACCCCTCATGAAATTGTAGAAGCACCGGAGGCTAAGCAATTAATCGTGAGCCAAGGCGAGATCACCGTTGATCAAGTCAGTTTTTCTTATCATGAGAAAGCGCCCGTATTCCACGATATTTCATTGACGATCGAAGCCGCGAAGAAATATGGGCTGGTGGGTTATTCGGGATCGGGTAAAACCACTTTCGCCAATTTAATTATGCGGTTTTACGATGTGGACTCTGGTCGTATCTTAATCGATGGTCAAAACATTCAAGAAGTGACCCTAAACTCACTGTACGAGCAAATCGCCCTCATCCCTCAAGAAACACAATTGTTTCACCGCACGCTCATGGAGAATATACGATACGGTCGCGTTGATGCCACGGACGAAGAAGTTTATGCTGCCTCGAAAATGTCCAGCTGTCACGAATTCATTGAAAAATTACCCCTGGGTTACGATACCCTGGTCGGTGAACGCGGCATTAAACTCTCCGGAGGCCAGCGTCAACGCATTGCGATAGCGCGCGCCTTCTTGAAAAACGCCCCCATTTTGATCATGGACGAAGCCACCTCGGCCCTCGATTCTGTCACTGAAGAATTCATCCAAAATGAACTCTATCAACACATGGCGGGTAAAACGACGATCGTCATCGCCCATCGCCTTTCAACCCTCTCCAAAATGGACACAATCTTAGTCTTTGATCAAGGGCGGATTATCGAACAAGGCACGCACAGTGAATTATTGGCGCTCAAAGGCCATTACGCGACCCTCTGGGCGATGCAGTCGGGCGGATTTTTACCTGATAAAGATCAAACAGACGGAGCCTGAATCGGGCCTCTCTCTAAGAGTAATTCCTGATAAATGATCGGCCCAAACAGTCCGCTAATCGCGCGCATTTCCGCGGGTGAAAGGGGTGTTGATGTCGCATTAAAGAGATGATAATAAATATCAATCAGGTACGGCGCGTAGGCAGGGACATTCAAGACATGCATATCGTCTTATCAGTGATGAATTTAGAACTGTGAACCGTAGGGGCAAATCCGCGTGGTACTCCACGCAATTTGCCCGCTCAAAATAGTGCACCTGTACTCAGGTG
>CAYMDW010000033.1:0-2858 GCA_964389615.1 uncultured Gammaproteobacteria bacterium
TATTTTTATCTTTCAATAATAAGTCCATGAATCTTGGATTCACAAATATTTTTTCTCTACCAGCCTCATGCTCATTCAAAACATTCACATCAACGAGTTTTTTCAAATATTCAGATGCTGTTTGTCGTTTTACAATTCCCTCGTCAACAATATTATTAATTCTGCAATAGGGTTGAGAAAACAGGAGATCTACCAACTCCCTAGAATAAATTTTTGGAATTTTTCGTTTGACAAATTTTCTTGTTTCCTCCATCAGCTCTACGATAGATTGTACTTTGTTACATGTCCATTTGGATGTACTCTCTACACCATTCAGCATATAAATGATCCATGAGCTCCAGTCTTCCTTTAAAGTCACATTCAAAAGATTTTGATAGTAAGCATTTTTATTTTGAATAATATATCTACTCAAATATAAAATAGGGATTGATAATAAATCTTTTTCAATAAGATACAGTATATTCAAAATTCTTCCTGTTCTGCCATTTCCATCTATGAATGGATGGATGGCCTCAAATTGATAATGCCCTACTGCCATTTTGATTAAAGGGTCAATGTCATCATCGGCATGCAAAAACTGTTCCCAATTACTCAGCTTTTCTCTCAAAAGATTTTCACCTGCCGGTGGTGTGTATATAATATCCCCAGTGACTTGATTGCCTAATACCGTTCCAGGCACTTTTCGCACTTCCATCATTACACCACGCAACGTTGTACATAACATCTCCGCTAAAACAGTATTTGATGGACGATGTTTAATGGTCTCATAGCCTTCTCTTAAAGCAGTTCGATAACGTAACGCCTCTTTCGTAGCTGAATCTATTTGATGTGATGATTCCTGATTTGCATACTGAAATAATCTATCGGTGGTGGTAATAATATTCTCAATCTCTGAGCTCGCCTGTGCTTCTAATAATGGCAAACTATTGATTAATACAGCCTGATTAGGGAGCATCTGGGCAGCTTTATTCAGTTCAGCTAGGGACGAACGTGCACCGATACAATGCTTTAAGATTTCTTTTGTCTCAAGCTCCTGCCTTGGTGGAAGGCTAGGAAGATCGTTATAGGGTTTGGTAAGATCCATGCTCATAATATGTTCACATTTTCCATTTTTATCGACATATTCTGATATTATATTGATTATTCGTACAAGTCAAGAAAATATGTCGACAAATGGTGTTTTTGTCGACATATTCCATGGACATCTTTACACCATCGACATGTCACTAAAACGTGTCGGCAAAATTGAGTTTTATCGACACATAATTGATGGGGCAGCGCTTTTAACCGAACCCAAAGCGATTCAGCAGGGCGGATGAGCCCGGTGTCCCCCGGATACAAGTCCGGGGCCCTCTAATCCGCCCCTACGCACAGTTCTGCGCCCTCACGGAAAACTCGTCTACAGCACCGCCGCCATTCTGTCCAAGGCATCTTTCAATGCTTTATCGCTGGTGGCGAAGGAAAGGCGCATATAGCCCTCGAGCCCAAAGGCAGAGCCGGGAACCACAGCGACCTTGGCTTCTTCAAGTAAGAAGGCACAAAACTCCAAATCGTTTTTAAAACCTTTGGCCTTCATGGCTTCGCGGACGTCGGCAAAGGCATAAAAGGTGCCATCGCCTTCGAGGCAGCGGACGCCGGGGAGGGCGTTCAGGCCAGCGACCACGAAATCGTGACGGGTTTTGAAGGCAGTCAGCATGGTTTGAATGCAGTCTTGCGGGCCATTTAAGGCCGCCACGGCAGCACGCTGAGCAATCGAGCAGGGGTTGGAGGTGCTCTGTGATTGCAGCTTTTCCATGGTGCTGATGATTTCTTTGGGGCCGGCTGCGTAGCCAATTCGCCAGCCAGTCATGGAATAGGCTTTAGAGACGCCATTTAAAACAACGGTTTGGTTGTAAAGGGCGGGGCAGGCATTCAAAATGTTCACAAAAGGGTCTTTGGTCCAGACGACATGTTCGTACATGTCGTCAGTTGCCACGATAATATTGGGGTGTTTTAACAAGACTTCGCCCAAGGCCTTGAGTTCATCGAAGGTATAAGCCAAACCTGAGGGGTTGGAGGGGCTGTTCAAGTAGATCAACCGGGTTTTCGGGGTGATGGCGGCTTCCAGTTGGGCCGGGGTGATTTTGAAGCGCTGTTCGATACCGGCTTCAATGATCACGGGCACCGCATCCGCCATGAGGGCGAAGGCAGGGTAGCTGACCCAGTAGGGCGCAGGGACAATGACCTCATCCCCGGGGTTTAAGACCGCCAAGGCAAGGTTGTAGCAAGACTGTTTGCCACCGACGGAGACGATGACCTGCTGAACCGTATAATCCAGGTTGTTTTCACGTTTGAATTTATCGACGATGGCCTGTTTGAGTTCGGGGATCCCATCGACCGCAGTGTATTTGGTGAAACCCGCGCGAATGGCCGCGATCGCCGCTTCTTTGATGTGCTCTGGGGTGTCAAAATCGGGTTCACCCGCCCCTAAGCCAATGATATCAATGCCTTGGCGCTTCAAAGCGGCGGCTTTGGCGGTGATGGCCAGGGTGGGGGACGGTTCTATGCGGTTTGCGCGATCGCTGATCTGAATCATGTGAACTCCAAATAATGCCCAAAGATGTCAATTTTACACTAAGTTTGCTAGTATCGTCATCATGAGCAGAGAATTTCAAGTCATTTCTAATTTTTCCCCCGCCGGAGACCAACCCACGGCGATTCAAGGATTGGTCGAGGGACTGCGTGACGGTCTCGCCAAGCAAACCCTCTTAGGGGTGACAGGTTCAGGGAAAACCTTCACCATTGCCCACACGATTGCACAGCTGCAACGCCCCACGCTGATTTTGGCTCCCAATAAAACCCTGGCCGCACAATTGTAT
>CAYMDW010000034.1:0-2663 GCA_964389615.1 uncultured Gammaproteobacteria bacterium
GCTCAGTCACATAAGGCACCTTCGGTGTTTTACTTGGGTTTAATAAATTCCAACGTTCGACATCCAGGGCCTCACGACGTAATTCAGTGAAACTGGTGGCACTGTGAATCACGGAGGTCACGCCATACTCTTTTTCAAGAATTTCAGAGGCTTTAATGACTTCACGCAGGATTGTTCCAGAGCCGATCAACTGCACCGCAGGTTTTTTACGGCCTTTAGCAGGCTTGAAGACATACATGCCCTTCAAAATGCCTTCTTCGGCCCCTTCGGGCATGGCAGGTTGAACATAGTTTTCATTCATGACGGTGATGTAATAAAAAATATTTTCCATGTTTTGATACATGCGCACCATGCCGTTTTGAATGATCACCGCCAATTCGTAGGCGAAAGTAGGATCATAAGAAACGCAATTGGGGACCGTGGCAGAAAACAGATGGCTGTGACCGTCTTGATGCTGCAAGCCTTCACCGGCCAAGGTCGTCCGACCGGCAGTCGCGCCAAGCAGGAAACCACGCGCCTGCGCATCGCCGGCGAGCCAGCACAAATCGGCAATCCGCTGGAAACCAAACATGGAATAATAAATGTAAAAAGGAATCATCGGGAGATGATGGGTCGCATAAGAAGTCCCTGCAGCAATCCAGGAGGACATACCGCCCGCTTCCGTGATCCCTTCTTCCAGAATTTGGCCTTTGGTGTCTTCACGGTAATACATGACCTGATCAGAATCCACGGGCTCGTAGAGCTGACCCACCGAAGAATAAATACCCAATTGACGGAACATGCCTTCCATCCCAAAGGTACGGGCCTCATCAGGAACGATGGGGACAATGCGCGGGCCAATTTGTTTGTCTTTCACAAGCACATTCAGTATGCGCACAAAGGCCATGGTCGTTGAGATTTCACGATCACCGCTGTCTTTTAATAAGGCCTCAAAGGCGGAAAGCGGAGGAATGGCGAGCACTTCTGGGCTGGGTTGGCGCAAAGGCAAATAGCCACCCAGTTCTTTGCGACGCGCTTGCAAGTATTTCACTTCAGGACTGTCTGGCCCGGGATGATAAAAGGGAACGGTTTCAATTTGCTCGTCTGTCAGAGGAATATTGAAGCGATCACGGAATTTTTTCAGGGAATCCAAATCCATTTTTTTCTGTTGATGGGTGATATTCTGCGCTTCGCCGGCCTCACCCATGCCGTAACCTTTGACGGTTTTGGCCAAAATGACGGTGGGCTTATCCGTTGATTCCATCGCTTGTTTATAGGCCGCGTAAATTTTTTGTGGATCGTGGCCACCACGATTTAAGTGCCGAATTTCTTCATCCGACATATGAGCCACGCGAGCGGCTAATTCAGGGTATTTGCCGAAGAAATGCTCGCGGGTATAAGCCCCGCCTTTCGCCTTGTAATTTTGGTAATCGCCGTCGAGGCATTCTGACATGCGTTTTTGCAAGAGACCATCGGTGTCTTCGGCGAGCAGCTTGTCCCATCCGCGCCCCCAGATCACCTTAATGACGTTCCAGCCAGCGCCTTTGAAGGCGGCTTCTAGTTCTTGGATGATCTTGCCATTCCCACGAACGGGACCGTCCAAGCGTTGTAAATTACAGTTCACCACGAAAATTAAATTGCTGAGATGCTCACGGCCAGCGAGGGTGATCGCCCCCATGGATTCAGGTTCGTCCATTTCACCGTCGCCAGTGAAACACCAAATTTTACGTGGCGCCGTGTCAGCCAAGCCGCGTTGATGCAAATAACGCATGAAGCGGGCCTGATAAATCGCGGTGATCGGCCCCAGGCCCATAGAGACCGTGGGGAATTGCCAAAAATCAGGCATGAGCCAAGGATGAGGGTAAGAAGAAAGCCCTTCAGCTTCGATTTCTTGTCGGAAATGATCCAGCTGTGACTCGCTCAAGCGGCCTTCTAAAAAAGCACGGGCGTAAATGCCGGGGGAAACGTGCCCCTGAATATAAAGTAAATCACCGCCGTGATGCTCATCAGCCCCATGGAACAGGTGGTTGAACCCGACATCATAGAGCGTGGCACTGGAGGCAAAGGAAGCAATATGACCGCCCAGCTCAGGGGCTTTTTTGCCCGCCCGTAGCACCATGGCGACAGCGTTCCAGCGCAAAATGGCGCGGATCCGCGTTTCCATCTCATCGTTTCCAGGTTTCTTAGCTTCCTGGCTTGTCGGAATGGTATTGCAATAGGGGGTATTCAAACTGTCTACAGAAACGCCCTCGGCCGAAGCCGCGGCCATCAAGGCATCCAGAATAAAACGAGCGCGATCAATCCCTTCCGCTTCTACAATATCCCCCAGGGCTTCCAGCCACTCAAGAGTTTCACCAGGATTGGTATCGAGCCCTTTTATCAATTCTGCCATGTAAAATCCTCAGACTAGGTTCGCACAAAAAGTCGCCCATTTTATCATAAAGATTGGAGGAATCGGGGGGGTGGGTGTAAAAATCCGAATTTGAACCAACTTCCATCCCCAACGAAAAACCCCCGCCCGGAGTACCGGTCTGCCCTCCCGCATCAAGTGCGGGACAGGCCCTAAAAGGGGGCGAGTGCCTTCGTTGGGGTTTGCCTCTTCTTGAAAAACCCCCGCCCGGAGTACCGGTCTGCCCCCTTAAAAGGGGGCGTGTCACCTTGTAGAGAGTTTGCTACGGAGCACC
>CAYMDW010000035.1:0-1156 GCA_964389615.1 uncultured Gammaproteobacteria bacterium
GGCGACTCGGGGAGGATAAGTTCTTGGATATTCGATAAATCGTAATAATTCATGAAATGATTATAGACCGATCTATACTGTTATGGGACCCCTTCATCGAGAGAATTGACCATGCGCCTAGCCATTACCTGTCTATTTCTTCTGTTTAGTATGCTGACCTCAACAGCCGCCGCGGATAATTCCGTTAAGGTTCCTATCCTGACCTACCATAGTTTTGACCCCTCTGTACCAGGAAGTATCACGATCAGCACAGCCAAATTTGAAGAACAACTCAAATACCTCAAAGACAGTGGTCACACCGTGATCCCCCTTCAAGATCTCGTGAGTTACCTTGAGGGAAAGAAATCCTCTTTGCCTGAAAAATCGGTGGTCATTACCGTAGACGATGGGAAAGAATCAGTTTACCGTTACATGCAACCTTTGGTGAAAAAATACAATGTGCCTGTGACCCTTTTTATCTATCCTTCAGCGATTTCGAACGCTTCCTACGCACTCACCTGGGACCAAATCAAAGAATTACAAAAAACGGGACTGTTTGATATTCAAAGCCACACCTATTGGCATCCTGATTTCAAGCGTGAAAAGCAAAAGCAATCCCCGGAAGAGTATCAGCAGTTTGTTCAAAAACAGCTCGTAAATTCTAAAAAAACAATTGAGGAAAAACTAGGAACCCCAGTCACCTTACTCGCCTGGCCATTTGGAATTTATGACGAATACCTCGAACAAGCGGCGAGCAAGGCGGGATATGTGATGGCCTTCAGTATCGATGCAAGGCCTGCGGATAAAGCGGAGCATACCATGGCTCAGCCCCGGTACCTTATTTTGGAAAGCCAGGGCATGAAGACTTTTGAGGGGATCGTCAACTAAGATTCATCGGAATATGAAATAGACGGCGCCTACCATGCACAGGCCGGCCCAGAGAAAGTTCCAAGACAATTCTTGACGCATGTAAAATAGGGCGAAAGGAACGAAAACACAGAGAGTAATCACTTCTTGGATGATTTTCAGTTGAGCCAAACTCAGGCCAGCCCCATTGAATCCAATACGATTGGCAGGCACTTGAAATAAATACTCAAAAAAAGCGAGTCCCCAACTGAACAATATCGCGATCCAGAGGGCTTTATGATTGAGATTTTTGAGATGAGCATACCAAGCG
>CAYMDW010000035.1:1166-2329 GCA_964389615.1 uncultured Gammaproteobacteria bacterium
AGTATTGGAACAAATTAGCAGAAATATCGTGAATGCAAGATTTGAGTTCACAGTGAAACCTCAATTTAAAAAATTGAATATACATAAAGGATGTCTTCATGTCCACCACCCCTCTTATTATTCCCTTATTCGGTTACGAGACACTGGCTGAGAAATTGCAAGGAAAACTGGGTAAGGCGAAGATTCATCAGTTTCCTGACGGTGAATCCTTGATTCAAATAGACACTCCCATCGAGGGTGCAGAGGTGATTTTCGTGTGCAGTTTGGATCAGCCCAATACCAAAGCCCTCCCCCTTTTTTTCGCGGCGAAAACAGCCCGCGACTTGGGCGCATCGCGAATCGGGCTGATCGCTCCGTACTTGGCCTACATGAGACAGGACAAGGTTTTCCATCCGGGCGAAGGGATCACTTCCCGGTATTTTGCTTCGCTGATTTCAGAACACTTTGATTGGATGCAAACAGTTGATCCCCATTTGCATCGTTGGCATGAACTCTCAGAGATTTATAAGATTCCGGCGCAAGCACTTCATGCAACACGGCCAATTGCCGAGTGGATATCGGAGCATGTTGACAACCCTCTCTTGATTGGCCCCGACGAAGAAAGCAAACAATGGGTCGCCGAGATCGCCACCCTGGCTCATTGCCCTTATGTTGTTTCAACGAAAATTCGGGAGAGTGATTCGCAGGTCCGTGTGAGCTTGCCTGAGATGACTGCGTATCAGGATCATCAGCCAGTCCTGGTGGACGATATTATTTCGACTGGGCGGACGATGATGGACGCAGTGAAAGGATTGATTGGGATGGGGATGAAGGCGCCGATTTGTATTGGGGTTCATGCCTTGTTTGTGGGGGATGCTTATGAGTCATTGGTGAGCTCTGGGGTCTCGTCTGTGGTGACGTGTAATACGGTGAATCATTTTTCGAATGCGATAGATTTGAGTGGGTTGTTTGGATGAGCGTTGTTGCATAATTCATCTCATCACTGATGAGTTTAGAACTGTGAGCCGTAGGGGTAAACATGTCCCGGCCTTGAGCCGGGATACGCGTGGTACTCCACGCAATTTACCCGCTCAACATAGTGCACCTGTACTCAGGTGCCTCATTATATTCCGAAATGCAATTGAAGCAATCATGCGAATCGTATCCTCCATCAGCACTCACCT
>CAYMDW010000036.1:0-2241 GCA_964389615.1 uncultured Gammaproteobacteria bacterium
TAAAACACCCAGCGCTTTTATCAACACCGCAGACGAAATTTTTTCAGGATGACGAAACCAGGGTGCTGCATCGTCAGATCAGAACACCCATAGATCACCGAGGAAGAAAAAAACAAATGAAGCAATAGTAATTCTCGATATATATTTGGAAATTAATAAATATTTTAAATCCTTTTCTTCAATTCGATAATTATTTTTTATTTTTTGATAATTTTTGCTTTTCTTCAAAATAAAACTTGGGTGAAAATAGGATAAATACAAGCCTGTCTGGAAAAAATTGGCACTGTAGTTGCCAGGCCTTTGGCCATTGAGTTTGTTGATTCTTGGGGTGACCACTGTAATGATGAATGCACTGTAAATGCTCGACACAAGCAAGCAAAAAAGTAAGAGCACACCCAATACAAATTTACTGTCATTCATTAGAGTTATCATAGGTGTTCTCCGATTTCATCGATCGTTTCGACAAGGACACTCGGGCTGAGATCGCGAGTTTTTTCGTATATCACCGTGCCAATATATTCTCCCAATTTTTCTGATGCCTTGCTTACGCCATAAGTCACTGCAAAAGTTCCGCCTGCTACAACAGCCACGGCAACTAGCCCTGAGGCACCCACACTTATCACTAAAGAGGTAAATGCACCAACTTGAAAGAGTCCTGCTCCGCTTCCCCCTAAAACTCCTCCCGCAAACCCCGCCCATTGAACATACCTCGCCTTTTTGCAAGCCTCTTCCCCCGCCGTGCAGGCATCAACAATTTTTCCATGTGTTTCGACAGCAGCCAGTGGAATAGCGATATAACCGGCAACCTTGGTAGCATTAGCAAAATTAACCGTGTTGACATAAAATTTCGACAAACCGGGAATAATCCGCGATTGCTTGATCCGCCAATCATGTTCAATCGATTTTGCATTAATCTTCACGCGCTTGGATATATTGGGATGGCGCATGCCCCCGTAAAGTTCCGATTGCATGGCTTTAGTCAAGAGGGAATCAATTTCTTTAAATTTTTTCGTGCGGTAAGCCCGTAAATCATTCGTACGCAAACTGCCCTCGGGCGTTCGAAAACCTTTGGTGTAGGCCTCTTGCAATTCAGTTAATACTTTTTGAACCTGCTTCACATGCGCTTGAAAATACGTTGTGCCGACACTCATCCCCGTGGCTGCATTTCCGGCGAGATTCGCATAATTAATGAAATTTTTAGAAAACTCCATGGGGTCAATTTTCAGCTCCAGCCTGGCTCGTTCGATCTCCTGCATTTTTATTTGTGCTAAAAATTCGCTTTCACTTTGTCGCATCTTGTCTTCTGGAGTGAGGATGGCCACTTGCGCGGGCAGTGCAAATCCATTTTTCAAATGATTATTGACCCGTTTAAAATGCCCGCGTGTCATTTCGGAAGGATTATCGTATAAATAATCGATCAGCTCATCAACCGTCTGCATTTTATCAACAATATGAAATGCAATTTCATCCAGTCCTCCCGGGTAAATCGGTTTCTTGTTAAATTCCCCCGTAGCGCTCACGTGAAAACGATGAAGGACCGGAGCACCCAATCGATATTCAGGATAGGGTGTCGCAAGCCGAGCTGCCTCTTCGTTTTTTAAATCTTGTAAGGCTGAAATTTTGGCACGCTCTTCACGATATCGGGCTGCTGCTGAGACCTTCGCCTCCGGCTCGATGGCCTTGCATCGTTCATGATGAGCCAATCGGTTCCCTTCAAAATAATGGACTTCGACACAACAATAGGTAAATTGAATCGAATAGGTTTCGAGCTGATTTTCTGGAGCATCGGTTTGATGTTTCATCAACCAACATTCTTTAAAAGTGAATTCGATCTGAGGAATCATTTGTCCCTCGGCATCGATTTCATAATGACGAATGATGATTTTTGAAAGGGGGACGCCGCGAGTTAAATGCCACCATAATTCTGTCAAATGATAATTGATACCCATCTCGAGCTGAGCGCTGCTGAAGAGTTCTTCACGCCAGTAAGGCACCCGATCTGTGACCTTTTGGTTGAGAATATTAATGAAAGTGGATTCATGAAAATATTGAGTCGTTTCTAAGCGCAGCTTGAGCCCGAAAGATTCAACAGGCGTGCCACCGAAAAATTCGTTATCCGACCGATTGGGCGTGTTGGGGTCGTCAGACAAATATTTGATATGCAACAGTGTGTCATGGGCATTATAAAACCATGCCAGAGTCGTGAACCGCATAACCCTTTCCTTTGGACTTTATTATGCG
>CAYMDW010000037.1:0-1874 GCA_964389615.1 uncultured Gammaproteobacteria bacterium
GTTCAAACCTTCGAGGCGATCCCTGCCTTTTAGGTGCATTTCACATCAGACGTATAAAATATTATTTATGTCATTAACATCATACAAATAAATAACCAACAAGCGTCTTTTGATCCCAATGCTGTAAAAAACTGTGTAGATTTCTGTCCGCCATTTATGAAGTCTCGGCGCATACAGCAATTCTCAATATGGTTTTTAAGGAAAGGGATATGCAAAGCCTGGACAAGGGTGTGTAATTGGAATACGCTTGAAGCATGTATGCAGAATTAAAACTGACCAAAATGGTTCGAAAGCTTAGGCAGCAATGTTGCCAATTTCCAGATGAACGAACAGGAAATAACTGCCAATATGAGGTAGCCGATGCGGGGATGAGTGCATTTTCGGTGTTTTTCACGCAAAGCCCATCCTTTTTAGCGCATCAACGGGACATGCAATTGCGCAAAGGGCAAAGCAACGCAGAGTGCTTATTTGAGCTGGGAGAACTGCCAAGCGACAATCAGATTCGTAATTTACTCGACCCAGTCGCAGCCAGACATGTAAATGGGATGTATCGATACATATTCACAGAGCTAGAGCGCACGCCCATGCTCGACACCTATCGTTCCTATGGAAAGCAGTTGCTAATCGCCATTGACGGAACGGAGTATTTTTCATCGAAGAAGCTGCACTGCGGCAATTGCAGCCAACGGGTCTTGAATAATGGTGAAACGCGTTATTTTCATAGTGCACTAACCCCGGTTATTGTACAGCCAGGGAGAGCGCAGGTGCTTGCCCTGGAGCCAGAGTTCATCGTAGCGCAAGATGGGTCTGAAAAACAAGACTGTGAGATGAACGCGGCAAAGCGTTGGGTTGAAAAGTATGGCGCGTTCTATGCCAGGCACAATGTAACCCTGCTGGGGGATGATCTATTCAGCCGGTCGCCCTTCTGTCAGCTGTCGCGAGACAAGAATTTGCACTTCATTCTGGTGTGTAAACCGGATTCGCACCCGGATTTATATAAAACAGTGGCCTTTCTGGCGTCGAGTGCGGTTTTGGGCGCGAAAGTAGTCCGCCGGTGGACGGGCAAGTATGCTGAGATAGACAGTTATCGTTATACCAACCAGGTTGCCTTATGCGCTGGTCCAGATGCGCCCGTGGTCAATTGGGTCGAATTGACCACTACACGCGAAGATACCGGCGAAATTCTCTATAAAAATGCCTGGGTTACCGACTTTGAGATCCGTGATACGTCTGTAGAAGCGATTGTACGAGATGGGCGCGCCCGCTGGAAGGTCGAAAACGAAAATAATAATGTTCTGAAAACGAAAGGCTATCACCTGGAACACAATTTCGGGCATGGCGGCCAGCATTTGGCAGCGCTTTTGTTGTCCCTCAACCTGTTGGCCTTCTTGTTTCATACTGTGTTAGATCTGGTGGATGAACAATATCGTGCAATCCGGCTGAAATTAGGCTCACGGCGCACCTTCTTTCAAGATTTAGAGGCTTTGTTACGTTATTTTGAGTTTACGACCTGGGATCAGGTCTTGGATTTTATGTTCACAGGCCTTGAACTGGATACCGGTTGATCCCCCCTCTCCTTTGCCGCCCTCGGTCATAGTAGCTGTGTGTGCCTTTCGGCTCCACAGTTCATTTGAGATTCCCTACCCTTTGTTTTTTTTTACTCTGATTTGACAACCGCATCTTGTGCTTTCTGCCTTAGTCCACCTTTGACGCCTTATCCTTCTCGCTAACTCGCCTCCGTATTTTCATATTGAGAATTGCTGAAAAGGACTTGACAAACTATGTTACATCTTGTAACATAGTAAATGTAACATCTTGTTTCATGGAGCTTTCATTGACATCCGCCGCTTCAAAATCGTCCGCCAACCGGCAGC
>CAYMDW010000038.1:0-1589 GCA_964389615.1 uncultured Gammaproteobacteria bacterium
GGGTTCAGAATATCTATCCTCAGTAGAGAAGCAAGCGCTAAGTGTTAGAATAAAAAATGTGAACCCTTTCCACATAAGGTCTGAGTTAAATCAAAAACTGAAACAATATTTTAGAGTTGTCGGCTCACGGGGACAGCAGCAAAATTCTTATGCCGCATCCCCAAGTTCATGCGAATATGTTACCTGTGGCATGTGAACCTCAATGCGATTGTAATCAAACGCTAGCCGAGGTGCCTTGGACTTCTTAGTATTGCCCGCATCTTCAAGCTCGATAAATCCATGCCCGGCCAGAGCCACGCAATCACGTTGAACATTAGCGAAATCCCGATCAACCAACTGCGCGAGCTGATAGATTGACCCCGGCTTTTTATTCGCGATAACTGCCAAAATCGCAAGCTTCTGTTCGGTCATAAATTTTTGGTATTCAGTCACCGAGGCCCACAAGAAAACATTCTTTTTGCCAATGCTGGCCGTTTTGTTTTTCAGCGCCTTCGTTACCCGCGTTTTGAAATGTTCCAAAGACTCGAACTGAATAATGAGAGTTTTAGTCCCGCTCATCTGCAATGATCCTTTCTACTTCCTTCATAAAGATCGCAAGCGCCTCGTTGTGGTCCTTCACTGATAACGGCACTCGAACGCTGCTATCTTCAGGGAGCTGCGTGTGCATGTGGAAACCAAAAGGTTCATGATTATCAACTAGCAAGCGAGGAAATCCGCCTTCGACGTCAATCATCACGAACCGTGCCTTGATACCGGTCGGAAACTTTTGATTTACCGGCACCTCAATGGCGAGCAAAACGAGCCGATAACGGCTGGTGATTGCGAAGTTTTCATCGATGATCGTCCGAGTTGCTGCCATCCTTGCAACACACTACATCACTCATATATGTCCAGTCAACATATATAGCAGAAAGTGCGAACCAACTGCGAACCATGGGAGGCTACAAACAGGTCGCTCGGTATCTCTTTGTATCTATTCTCGGCTCCCTAAGTATTTGAAATCACGAATTGTGCTTTCAAATCAGGCGGTTAGGAAAGGGGTCTTTTTTGCCCTCCGCCTGAGCCAATTTTGAAATGTCCCGAAATATCGGGAAATACTGTCATCCGATTTTATATTCGAGCTCAAAACCAGTCGCGGTGACAGATTTGTGCGTTTTCGGTTCTTCTGGTTCGTATTTCTGTCCTATTCTTGTCCTACCATTTAAACTTTTTTTATTTATTTATAATATGAAGCCCATGTTTTTGTGTACTGAAGGATTGATCTCTAAAAGTGATGAAACCGACGTCAACATGTAGGGTTAGCTGTCGACATTGAAGTGGATTTAGTTAACACACCTGCGTACACCTTCTTCTTTATCGTACAGGGCGATTCCTGTGGTCCACGCAGACTTTATACAGTTTATGTTTTTAGCCGTCGCCTTTGCACATAGGCCGTGCTGATGGATGGTGAGATAGCCGATTATGCTTTGCGAGAGCACTTTGACGCACTCGTTTTGAATCGGATCAAAAGAACTCAAGTCTCCTTTATACTCGCAAGATGCGCCTTCGCACGCTGCAGAGCTAGGTTGCGGGTAGCCGTTGTCCGCCCC